>NZ_BAAARV010000022.1:0-128083 GCF_039532525.1 Dactylosporangium salmoneum | reverse complement strand
AAGCCGTCCTGACCATCGCCATCATCAACGAGTGGCTATGACTGGGTTATGAAACACGCCTTAGGTCCGCAGCGTTCGTGGCTGTACGCCGCTGTTCGCTCCGGTACCCCCCTGTTTGCCCTCGGGACGGCTGGAACAGACGGGGAACCCGCCGGGAAGGACCCCTCTGTTCCAGCTGTCCTGAACGCTCGCAATGACTCTGGGCTAGGCCTGGTCGAGACGGCTCTTCAGCATGCTCAGCTGGACCGCGTGCACGACGCCAAGTGCAAGCGCACACAGGGCGAGCACCAGCCCGGCCACGCCCCCGTCGCTGAGGTGCGGGGTCGGGGTACCGGTGCCGGGCTTCGTGACGAGCATCAGCGCGATCAGCCCGGCGCAGGCCGCGATCACGCCCGGCACGACCGCGGTACGGGCGCGGAACGCGGCGTAGGTCAGCGCGGCGACCAGCGCGCCGAGCAGAAGCACCCCGATTACGGCCGGGCCGCCGCCGTGGCGGCCGGCCATGTCGAACACGGTGCCGTACCGCGTGGTGTACTCCAATTTGCCCTCCCCGTCGTGCACCACCACGTCATCGAAGAGCGGTAGGAACGCCAGCGCTGCGCTGCCGATGGCCAGCGGTGCGTAGAACCGGGCGTAGCGATCAGACACGCTGCCCCGCACGACGGCCAGGTACTGCGACCACTCGACCAGGACATGCGGCTGCTGTTCGGGTGTGGACATGCCCGGTATTTTGGCACGGGCGCACGTCGATGGACCGCCGGTGCCACTTGGCTGGAAGCTCTCGCGGCCGGATTGGCCGGTTTCACCGTGAGCGTGATTGTTCACCGCATCATCCTTCGGCGGCGCGGTGGAAGCCGGACATGATGGTGCGCGGCCCCGCGCGGTGGACGCCGAGCGGGAGCTGCGCTCGGTCGAACGCAACGGGGGGCGACGGCGGTCCATCCCGGCCCCGGCGTGAGGTTCGCGGCGCAGTAGCGTCGGGCGGTGCTCATTCTTCTGCCGCCGTCCGAAGGCAAGGCCGATGCGCCGCGGCGCGGGAAGCCGCTCGATCTCCAAGGGCTCTCGCTGCCGCAGCTCAGTGACGCGCGGCGGACGGTGCTCGACGAGCTCGTGAAGCTCAGCGCCGAGCCCGAGACCGCGCTGGCCACGCTCGGGCTCACCGCCGGGCAGACGGCGGAGGTCGAGCGGAACTCGCGGCTGGAGAGCGCGGCGGCCGCGCCGGCCGGGAAGGTGTACACCGGGGTGCTCTACGACGCGCTCGGGCTGGCCACGCTCGACTCGGCGGCGCGGCGGCGGGCCGGCAAGCAACTGCTGATCTTCTCGGGGCTCTGGGGGGTCGTCGGGGTCGGCGATCGCATTCCGCCGTACCGGTGCTCCATCGGGGTACGGCTGCCGGCGGCCGGGGCGTTGACGCAGCACTGGCGGCGGGCGCTGGGGCCGGTGCTCGACGAGGTGGCCGGGGACGACCTGGTGCTGGATCTGCGCTCGTCGGCGTACGCCGGGATGTGGGCGCCGCGCAACGGGCAGAGCGTGCGGGTGTTGCACGGCGGGAAGGTGGTCAGCCACTTCAACAAGGCGACGAAGGGGCGGATCGTGCGGGCGCTGCTGGAGAGCAGGGCGCGGCCGCGGACGCCGGTAAAGCTTGCGGAAACGCTGCGTGAACTCGGGTATCGGGTCGAGGAGGCCGGGTCCGGGCAGCTCGACATCCATGTGGAGCAGCTTTAGCGATTCGCCTGCGCGGGCTCGCGGTGATCCGGGAACGTCGGGGAATGTGGACCGCACGCTGAGCCGACGTACCATTCTGGCCACCGCCGGTGCCGCGCTCGCGGCGGGTTCCTTGCCGCTGGGTAACGCCGCCGGGAAAGCGCGGGCGGTCAGCATGGCGATGCACATCCACGGGCCGTTCAGCGAGGGGCTGGCGAGCTTCTCGGCGCATTTCGAGCAGGCCCGCAAGTACGGCGTCGACGTGATCTGGTGGACCGACCACGACTTTCGCATCGCGGCGTTCGAGCACCGGCAGGCGGTGCATTTCGACGGGCCGAGCGAGCCCGAGCGCGGACTGGACTGGACGTGGTCGCGGCACGTCGAGGGGGCAGCGACGGCCCCGGTGGCCGAATTCGTCGCCGCGCCGCATTCGCCGCAGGACGGCACCGGCACGGCGCTGCGGCTGTTCTTCACCGCCGTCGGCAGCAGCGACGACCACGACGCGACGGATTGGGCGGCCAACGAGGAGCACGACATCACGTACGTCTGGGCGAATTCCACCTCGCGCGCCGATCTGCTGGCGGCGCTGGCCAAGGGGGCGGCCTGGTTCACCGATCTCACGCATTTCCGCGGCACGCTCGACCTGCGCGTCGGCGGCGTCTCCCAGCTCGGCGCGGTGTACGTCACCAAGAAGCCGGTGACCGTCGACGTCGTGGCGACCGATGTGCCGGCCGGCGGGAAAGTGGAGGTGGTGCTCGGCGTTGCCGACGAGGCTCAGGCGGTACCGTCGACACAAATCGCGGCATCGAAGCGCCTCACGGTATCGCCCGGCCACTATGTGCGAGTGCAGGTGCGTTCGGCCGCCGGTGCCGTCGTGGGCGTGTCGAACCCTCTATGGGTGCTGCGCAAGACGCCAAAACGGCCTATTCCCGCGGTACGAATGCGGAAATAGGCCGAAATAAGAGAGCGGACGACCGGATTCGAACCGGCGACCCTCACCTTGGCAAGGTGATGCGCTACCAGCTGCGCTACGTCCGCGTGCAGAAGTACTGTAGCGCATTCCCGGCGGGCACTTCTGGCGGGGCCCCTCACCCGTTAGCGTGACGTCGGTGAAGGTGCGTGCTTTCGCCACGACGCTGCTGCTCGCGGGCTGCAGCGCGGCCCCCGCCACGCCGGCCCCGCCGAGCACGACGGCGCCGGCGCTGAGCCCCTCCCCGGCCGCGAGCTCCCCGGCCGCCCCCACCGAGCTGCGCCTCGCCTTCGCCGGCGACGTGCACTTCATGGAGCGCACGGCCACGCTGCTCAAGGACCCGGCGACGGCGTTCGGCCCGATCGCGGCCACGCTGTCCGACGCCGACCTCACCGTGGTCAACCTCGAGACGGCGATCACGTCGCGGGGCACGCCGGAGCCCAAGACGTACCACTTCCGCACCGAGCCGAAGGCGATCGACGCGCTGAAGGCGGCCGGGATCGACGCCGTGACGATCGCGAACAACCACACCCTGGACTACGGCCGGGTGGGCCTGCTGGACACCCTTGACGCTCTGCACACGGCCGACTACCCGTACGTGGGCGCCGGGCGCAACGCGGACGACGCGTACGCCCCGTGGTACACCACCGTGAAGGGCGTCAAGATCGCCCTGCTGGGCTTCAGCCAGGTCCACGAGCTCGCCTCGACCTGGGCCCCCGGCCCGGACAAGCCCGGCATCGCCATGGCCTTCGACACCAACCGCGCCATCGCCGCCGTGACCGCCGCCCGCGCCCAGGCCGACCTGGTGATCGTCTTCAACCACTGGGGCGAGGAGGCCAACAGCTGCCCCACCGGCGAGCAGAAGACCTTCGCCGCCCAGCTGTCGAAGGCCGGCGCCGACCTCATCATCGGCGCCCACGCGCACACCCTGCAGGGCTCCGGCTGGCTGGGCCGCACGTTCGTGGCCTACGGGATGGGCAATTTCCTGTGGTACGGCACGTCAAAGAGCACGGAAGCGGGCGTCCTGCGCCTGACGGTGCGCGACCGCGTGGTCACGGCGACCGAGTTCCTGCCCGCCGTCGTCTCCGACACCGGCCAGCCCGTCCTGCTGACCGGCGCCGCCGCCACCAAGCTCTCCCAGCGGTACGCCGGGTTGCGTTCCTGCGCCGCCCTGTCCCCGTCCCCGTCGTCCTGAATCCGCAGGTCGGACTGCCTCGACGCGCCGAAGCGGGATACCGGTTTGGCATGGGGGGTGACGGTCGGCTAAAGTTTCCAACCGTCGCCCGGTGCAACTGGGCGGTGCGGACGTAGCGCAGCTGGTAGCGCATCACCTTGCCAAGGTGAGGGTCGCGGGTTCGAATCCCGTCGTCCGCTCGGGATAGTCACCACGGTGGGGTGGCCGAGAGGCGAGGCAACGGCCTGCAAAGCCGTGTACACGGGTTCAAATCCCGTTCCCACCTCGGAGTCGCCGCATCACGTGTGGCACCTCTAGGGCGATTGGCGCAGTGGGAGCGCGCTTCCTTGACACGGAAGAGGTCACTGGTTCAAACCCAGTATCGCCCACCACATAACAGCAGTTCAGAGGGTATGTCGAGATGATCGACATACCCTCTCTTGCTGTGCATTGAGTGCCTATGACACTCAGGCGTCCCCTGGACCACCGAGACCGAACTGGACCATCGCCCCCGTCGCGACATAAGGTGGGATTTATACTGGGGGCATGTGGGAGGTCGTGCTACTCGGGCCGGTCGACGAATGGTTCCTGGGCCTGTGCGAGGCCGATCCGGTCACGGCCAACCGCGTCATGGAGGCGATCGACCATCTGGGGCAGGCCGGTCCGAGCCTCGGGCGGCCCATGGTGGACCGGGTGCACGGCAGCCGGCTACACAACTTGAAAGAACTACGACCTGGCTCGACAGGTCGCTCCGAGATCCGCCTGTTGTTCATCTTCGACGCCGAACGGGAAGCGGTGATCCTGGTCGCCGGGGACAAGGCCGGCCAGTGGGTCCGCTGGTACCAAGAGAACATCCCGATCGCGGAGAGCCGATACGAGCAGTACCTGATCGAACGCAAGAACGAGGAGGCGTCATGACCGCTCGCCGATGGAGTGATGTCAAGGCTGAAGCGATGGCGCGGCAACCATGGCTGGCCAGTGACGAGGCCGAGGCCGAGCGCGCGGAGATCCGGGCGGACAATCTCGGTCGCATCCGAGGGCATGAACTCGCCGAGATGCGTAAGTCTGCTGGATTGACCCAGACCGAGGTCGCCGCGATCCTCGGGATCAGCCAGGCCCGGATTTCCCAGATCGAGCACGGGCAGGTGGACAGCCTGGACACACTGCGCGCCTACGCCGAAGCGCTCGGAGCTGAGGTCTCGATCGTCGTCTCCCGGGGTCCCCTCACACTGCGGGTCGCGTGATCCGACTCTTGATGTAGCTCAACGCGGCGCTCCAGATGGTCAAGTCCGGTCGGGTTGCGCCTCTAACTAAGTGTTGACCAGTGCGCACCTTGGCGGACGATCACGGATTCCCGCGGACTATTCGTGCAGGTGGCGACACACATTGATCCTGGTCGGCGCACGAGGGTGAATCGTGACACGGAAGAGGTCACTGGTTCAAACCCAGTATCGCCCACAGCAGGTCAAGGGCCGTCTCCGGAAGTCGGAAACGGCCCTTGAGGCGTTCAGGGGGTCTAAGCCGAGCGGCGTGGATATACGGTCGCTGGACTTCGCTGCCATACAGCCCGATGCGTCGCCTCCGGATTCCCAAGACAGGTCGCGGTGTCCGGGGTCGTCGGCCCCCAGCGCCACTCAACACTGAACAAGATCATCACCGACGCATGCGGTGCGTGGGCGTAGCTGTCCCTGGTGTCCCTTACCCGCCATTGAACTGCACCTTTGCCGAGGACACCTTGATCACGCCGCAAGAATCCGCTCGAACAGATGGGGATCGGCTGGCCCCTCTGTTCCAGCCTGCCTGCAGGCTCTGGCGTGCGTTCGGGCGGTCGTGGTGGCATAGGGGCCGTGATGGTGGATGGCGCGGCTTCGGTGTTTGAGCGTGAGTTGTTGTTGGCGGCGTTGGTGGGGTGGTCGGCGATGCCGGCCGGTGGGGTGCGGCGGTTGGTGGGGTTGGCTGCGGCGGCAGGCCGGTTGGATGAGCTGGTAGCGGCTCCGCGGTTGTTGTCCGATGTGAATCCCGCGGCGTTCCTGCTGGCGTTGCACGGCGCTGGCGAGCAGGGTCGGGTGTGGGCAGAGGTGCTGGCAGCTGCGGGGCTGCCAGCTGCGGGGGTGTCGGTTGCCGGGCAGGGTGATCGGTTGCGGATGGCGATGTCAGGGTTCGCGGCCGTTGATGCTGAGGCGCGGATGGCCGGTTGGGGCGGCGGGTCGGTGGTGGAGCCGGTATGGAGCACCGTGCCGTCGGCATTGGGTGCGCCACTTACCGGCCACACCGACGATGTCCGGGCGGTGGCGGCGGTACCGCTGCCGGACAGGCGAACGCTGCTGGCCTCCGGCAGCGGCGACGGCACGGTCCGGTTGTGGGACCCCACCACCGGTGAGCCGGTGGGTGCGCCGCTGACCGGCCACACCAACACGGTCTGGGCGGTGGCGGCGGTACCGCTGCCGGACGGACGGACACTGCTGGCCTCCGGCGGCTTCGACAGTATCCGGTTGTGGGACCCCACCACCGGTGAGCCGGTAGGTGCGCCGCTGACCGGCCACACCAACCGGGTCCAGGCCGTGACGGCGGTACCGCTGCCGGACGGACGGACGCTGCTGGCCTCCGGCAGCCACGACCGCACGGTCCGGCTGTGGGACCCCATCACCGGTGAGCCGGTAGGTGCGCCGCTGACCGGCCACACCAACCGGGTCCAGGCCGTGACGGCGGTGCCGCTGCCGGACGGACGGACACTGCTGGCCTCCGGCAGCCAAGACCACACGGTCCGGCTGTGGGACCCCACCACCGGTGAGCCGGTAGGTAGGCCGCTGACCGGCCACTCCTCCTGGGTCGAGGCGGTGGCGGCGGTGCCACTGCCGGACGGACGGACACTGCTGGCCTCCGGAAGCCACGACCGCACGGTCCGGCTGTGGGACCCCACCACCGGTGAGCCGGTAGGTGCGCCGCTGACCGGCCACACCGACGAGGTCCAGGCCGTGACGGCGGTACCGCTGCCGGACGGACGGACACTGCTGGCCTCCGGCAGCCAAGACCACACGATGCGGCTGTGGGACGCCACCACCGGTGAGCCGGTAGGTGCGCCGCTGACCGGCCACGCCTCCTGGGTTTGGGCGGTGGCGGCGGTGCCGCTGCCGGACGGACGGACACTACTGGCCTCCGGCAGCGACGACCACACGATGCGGCTGTGGGACGCCACCACCGGTGAGCCGGTAGGTAAACCGCTGACCGGCCACACCGACGAGGTCCAGGCGGTGGCCGCGGTGCCACTGCCGGACGGACGGACGGACACTGCTGGCCTCCGGAAGCCACGACTACACGGTCCGGCTGTGGGACCCCACCACCGGTGAGCCGGTAGGTAAACCGCTGACCGGCCACACCGACTCGATCACGGCGGTGGCCGCGGTGCCACTGCCGGACGGACGGACACTGCTGGCCTCCGGAAGCCACGACCGCACGGTCCGGCTGTGGGACCCCACCACCGGTGAGCCGGTAGGTGCGCCACTGACCGGCCAGTCCGACTCGGTCCAGGCGTTGGCGGCGGTGCCACTGCCGGACGGACGGACACTACTGGCCTCCGGCAGCATCGACGACGCGGCGCGGTTGTGGGACCCCACCACCGGTGAGCCGGTAGGTAGGCCGCTGACCGGCCACACCGGCTGGGTCGAGGCGGTGGCCGCGGTGCCACTGCCGGACGGACGGACACTACTGGCCTCCGGCAGCCACGACTACACGGTGCGGCTGTGGGACGCCACCACCGGTGAGCCGGTGGGTGCGCCGCTGACCGGCCACACCAACACGGTCCAGGCCGTGGCGGCGGTGCCACTGCCGGACGGAAGGACGCTGCTGGCCTCCGGCAGCCAAGACCGCACGGTGCGGCTGTGGGACGCCACCACCGGTGAGCCGGTAGGTAAACCGCTGACCGGCCACACCAACACGGTCCAGGCCGTGGCGGCGGTGCCACTGCCGGACGGAAGGACGCTGCTGGCCTCCGGCAGCCAAGACCGCACGGTGCGGCTGTGGGACCCCACGACGAGTGAGCAGGTGGGCCAGACTGAGACGCCAGGATCGGTGTATGCGCTATCTCTGCTGCCAGACGGCCACCTCGCCGTAGGCTACGGCGACCAGGTCGCCGTCATGCGCCTATCCGCTGACCTTCCGTAAAGACACCCGACAAGAGACGCTGGGCCGCCCACGTGGCAGCCTGTCGCAGCCATCCCGATGGGCTAACAGGGGTGGTCGCCGAAGCGAACACCCACGTACGTCAGCGAACGCTTGCGGACCTAAAACCCTTACCCGGCAACACGTTTCGGCACGTCCGGCCCGGACATCATGGCGTTGACACGGAAGAGGTCACTGGTTCAAAGCCAGTATCGCCCACCACCGAGGGGTGGAGCCTGCTCAAGCGGCTCCGCCCCTTTTTCGCGCTACTCGGTTGTGGATTCCTCCACTCGCTTCGCTCGCTTCTGTGGGGGGCTGTGCCACCCCACGCCCCCCGATGCCTCGCTTCGCCTCGGCACTGGCTTCGCTTCGCTCGCCCGGACTCGGCCTCGCTTCGCTTCGGCCACGAGGATCTTCGGTCGTTCCGGGTTGGGCGTACGACATCGCCAGGCCGCGGCGCAGCGTCATGTAGATCATCAAGGCCAGCGAGGCAGCGGCCGGCCGGTGTGTGCCGGTCCCGGAGGAACCTGTCCCCGGCGTCCCTCAACCGGCACTAACCTGTACTTTTGCCGAGTAAACCTTGATCACGTCTATCCCTGAACCGCAGCCGGGACCAGTTGCGTGATGACCATGACTGTCTCAGGGTCGGGCTCGACGTAAGCCGTGCGGACCTGGTACGTGCCCGGTTCGACGCTAATGGTCAGTCGCGATCCGGCCTGGCGATCGGTGCCGGCAAGGGTGGAGTCGAACATCTCGGCCGCCTCCACGACGACCCAGTCGCCGACCGGCTCCCAGCAGGCTGATTCGATGGCCTGCGGAACGAGTCTGATGAGATCCGCCTCGGATCGGGCGTAGATCCATCGGACGAAGGCGCGACGGCCTGCCAGGTACGTCGTGGCCGCCGGCTCGTCGGCCAGCACCAGCGCTTGGACGTCACCGACCGAGATGAGGCCGGCGTAGCCGGCCACGGCGCACGCGCGGCCGTAGTCTCCCCAGTCGTCCGAATCCGAGTTCGCCGTGAAGAAGTCGCCGGTGCCGTGCCAATGCGGCAGCGCCGATGCGGGGACCACGACGAGCGGGCCCCCGGTCGTATCGATCCAGGGGAACGCGTGACGGGGGCTCCGTGTGGTGGTGATGGCGTGCGCGAGCTCGTGCATCGCATCGATGACGACGTGTGCGCCGGCACGCACCAGGCGCTCGGCCGTGCCGGGCCTGCCCGCGTAGCCGACGCAGATGATCCCTGCCCGCCGGGCCGCTTCAATGCCAGTAGACGCGGCACTGACGAACAGACATTCGGCCGGGTCCGCCCCCAACGCCTGGACCACCCGTGTGATTCGGCGCGGGCTCGGCGTCAGCAGGGCCGGATCGGCGCTGTCGCGGCCGACGACCGCGGCGAAGTAGCGCGCTCGATCACGGCGCTGCAGGTAGGCGCCGATCGCGTCGGTCGAGGTGTCGCTGACGATGGCGAGCAGGCGTTCGGTGTGGATGCACGCCCCGACAACGTCGAAGGCGCCAAGCGTAGTTTCTGCACTGGCCGCTGCCTCCATCTCGGCGACGCGCAGCGCAGCCTCGACATCTCCAGCCAGTTGCGGAGCCAGCCGCGCGGTCGCCCGCAGCACACCGAGCGGATCCTCCTGGACCACGTCCTCAGGGAGTTCAACACTGTGGCCGGCGAGTATCCCCCGCAGATCGGCAGCGACCCGCGCCGCCGTGCGGGCGCCGAAGACGTTGCAGATCGGCCCGTCGCAATCCAGCAGAACAATCTTGACCGGCTCGGTGAGAACAGCCAGCCGCCCGGGCGCCGTGCTCATGGACTGCCCGTACAGTCGGCCATGCCCCGGAAGCTATCACGACGCGTGACGCGCGTTCGGCGGCAAAAGTGCGCACCTGACCTTGCGCCCGGATCGCGGCCACCTGTTGCAGCCCTCACCCAAGAGGGCTAGCCGGGGGGTCACCGAAGCGAACAGCCACGTACGTCAGCGAACGGTTGCGGACCTAGAACCCTTATTTAGCAACAGGTCTCGGCACGTCCGGCCCGGACGTCATGGCGTTGACACGGAAGAGGTCACTGGTTCAAAGCCAGTATCGCCCACCAACAAACACCAGGTCAGGACCGGTAAGCCCCACAGGGGCGCCGGTCCTTTCTCGTTGCTGGACCCCCGTGGGAGAAGATCTTGGTCGCTAGCCATCGGTCCTCCCGAAGCAGCCGATCGAGCACCGCGACCGGTGATCCAGGTCGCATCCGCCGCCGGGCGTCAAGGCGGCCCTGGCGGGCCGCTGCGCACCGCTTGGGGCACGCCGCGCCTTGCAGCTTCGCTCCCGGCACGGCGACCCCGGCCGTGCGCGAGGTCCAGCGGACACGCCGAAGCCCCGGCCGTCCTCACGATGAGGGGCCAGAGCCAGCGCTATCACGCTGCGTTCATCAAGTCGCGACACCACTTGTCGACGGAGCCGCGTCCATTTGTCGTGATTTGCCAGCCCCTGCGGCGGCCGGTTGGCGGCGCCAGCTGGCGACTGCGCTCGACCCGCGACGGTGTCGCGTGGTCGAGGCCGAGCTTGGTTCGGGGGTGTCACCAGTGCCAGCGGGCGTTGTGCCGGTGGTCTTCGGTGGTGGGTTCGACGTCCACGATGCCAGTGGCGCGGTGGTGCTGGACGGCCAAGTGGCACTGGTCGCGGACCCGGGCACGCTGGGGTCTCGTCCAGGTGGTCAGGACGAACCTGCGGGTCGGGCCATCCTGAGCCCACGGCAGGCGTTCGCCGATCGGGCGCCACATGCAGCGGGTGGGGGTCCCGGTCGTGAGGTGCTGCCGCAGGTCCGGCACCGCGGGCAGATCGCATTGTGCGGTCCGTGGGGCGAGCCGCCGGCCGAGCCGCGTCCCCGTGGCGGTGGTGGCCGTTCGAAGGCATCGGGCGAGCCGGGCGCGGCCCGGGTACTCGGTGGTGCACAGCGCGGCACATCGGTGCAGCGGCGCCCACCACGTTGCGCGGGCCCAGTAAGGTGCGTCGCGGTCGGTGCGTGACATGGTTTGACCCCAATCGGGGCCGCACGGTGCGGTCCCTAACGGGGGTGAGCGGTGTCGGGCACCAGTTCGGCACGGGTCAGCACCCGGCAAGAATAGACCGACGCCGGGGCCGAAGGGCGTGCGGCGTCGAACGTGACGCCACCGACAGCTCGCGCCACCGTGCTGTATCGGTCCGATGTGGTTGCCGTCTTGCCTCCGGCGGGCAGGGCCTCCGGCCGCTGCACCCGGGGGTGTGCCTCCGGCGTCACCGGCGGCCAGGGCTGCGCGCCTCCCACCAAGCTCAAGGCCGTTTCCGCAAGTCGGAAACGGTCCTTGAGCCATTCAGGGGGTCTACGGCACCGCAGCCGCCCTGCCAACAAGCTGCCCGCCGAGGCCACAGCCAGACGGGCAGTGCCGGTCCAGAGGAACCCTCCGCACGGGAATCTCGACTGGACACCGCGTCGCTCGTCGCTGAGCGAGATCGTCACCGACGTGTGAGCGTATGGGTGTGGGTGTCCTTGCTGTCCCTGGCGTCCATCAACCAGCGTTGACCTGCGCTTTGCCGGGGACACCTCGATCACCTCTGTCTCTGCTCGCCGGACGGATGACCAAGCGGCTGGAACAGCAGAGGGTCGGTTCCCCTCTGTTCCAGCCTGCCTGCAGGGGGTGTTGGGCGTCTGGTAGGTGTTCAGGGTCCGTGACGACCTGGGGGCTTGTGATGGTGGATGGCGCGGCTTCGGAGTTTGAGCGTGAGTTGTTGTCGGCGGCGTTGGTGGGGTGGTCGGCGATGCCGGCCGATGGAGTGCGGCGGCTGGTGGGGTTGGCCGCGGCGGTAGGCCGGTTGGATGAGCTGGTTGCGGCTCCGGGGTTGTTGTCCCACGTGGATCCCCCGGTGTTGCTGCTGGCATTGCATAGCGCTGGTGAGCAGGGCCGGGTGTGGGCAGCGGTGCTGTCGGCTGCGGGGCTGCCGGCTGCGGGGGTGTCGGTTACGGGGCAGGGTGATCGGTTGCGGATTGCGATGTCCGGGTTCGGGGCGGTTGATGCTGACGCGTGGGCGGCTGGTTGGGGCCATGGGTCGGTGATCGATCCGGTATGGAGCACTGCACCACCGGCATTCTGTGCGCCGCTACGCGGCCACACCGGCTGCGTTCGGGCGATGGCGGCGGTGCCGCTGCCGGACGGGTCGATGCTGCTGGCCTCCGGAAGCCAGGACCGCACAGTGCGGTTGTGGGATCCCGGCACTGGTGAGCCGGTCGGTGCGCCGCTGACCGGCCACCACAACTGGGTTCACGCGGTGGCGGCGGTGCCATCGCCGGACGGGCGGACCCTGTTGGCCTCCGGCAGCGGCGACGGCACGGTGGGGTTCTGGGATCCCGGCACTGGTGAGCCGGTGGGTGCACCGCTGCACACCGGCCCGGTCGAGGCGGTGGCGGCGGTGTCGCTGCCGGGCGGGCCGATGCTGTTGGCATCCGGCAGCTTCGACTGCACGGTGCGGTTGTGGGATCCCGGCACTGACGAGCCGGTCGGTACGCCGCTGACCGGCCACAGTCGCGGGGTCGCGGCGGTGGCGGCGGCGTCGCTGGCGGACGGGCGGACGCTGCTGGCCTCCGGCAGTTGGGACGGCACGGTGCGGTTGTGGGATCCCGGCACTGGCGAGCCGGTAGGTGTACCGCTGACCGGCCACAGTGGCGGGGTCCGTTCGGTAGTTGCGGTGTCACTGCCGGATGGGCGGACGCTGCTGGCCTCCGGCAGCCAGGACTACACGGTGCGATTGTGGGACCCCAGCACTGGTGAGCCAGCGGGTGCGCCGCTGACCGGCCACACCGACTGGGTCGCGGCGGTGGCGGCAGTGCCGCTGCCGGACGGGCGGACGCTGCTGGCCTCCGGCAGCGGCGACGGCACGGTGCGATTGTGGGACCCCAGCACCGGAGAGCCGATCGGTGCGCCGCTGACCGGCCACCCCGGCGAGGTTGTGGCGGTGGCGGCGGTGCCGCTGATGGGCGGGTCGATGCTGTTGGCCGCCGGCAGCGGCGACGGCACGGTGTGGTTGTGGGACCCCGCCATTGATGACCAGGTGGGTTTGCCGCTGACCGGTCACGCCGGTGGGGTCGCGGCGGTGGCGGCGGTGCCACTGCCGGGCGGGTCGATGCTGCTGGCCTCCGGCAGCCGGGACCACACGGTGCGGCTGTGGGACCCCAGCACCGGAGAGCCGATCGGTGCGCCGCTGACCGGCCACCCCGGCGAGGTTGTGGCGGTGGCGGCAGTGCCGCTGGCGGACGGGCGGACGCTGTTGGCCTCCGGCAGCGGCGACGGCACGGTGCGGTTCTGGGACCTCAGCACTGGTGAGCCGGCGGGTGTGCCGCTGACCGGTCACACCGGTGGGGTCACGGCAGTGGCGGCGGTGCCACTGCCGGGCGGATCGATGCTGCTGGCCTCCGGCAGCCGGGACCACACGGTGCGGCTGTGGGACCCCAGCACCGGAGAGCCGATCGGTACGCCGCTGACCGGCCACACCGGCGAGGTTGTGGCGGTGGCGGCAGTGCCACTGCCGGGCGGATCGATGCTGCTGGCCTCCGGCAGCCGGGACCACACGGTGCGGCTGTGGGACCCCAGTACCGGTGAGCTGGTGGGTGTGCCGCTGACCGGTCACACCGATGGGGTCACGGCGGTGGCGGCGGTGCCGCTGCCGGACGGGCGGACGCTGCTGGCCTCCGGCGGCCAGGACTACACGGTGCGGTTGTGGGACCCCGCGACGAGTGAGCAGTTGGGCCACACCGAGACGCCGGGGGAGGTGTATGCGCTATCTCTGCTGCCGGACGGCCACCTCGCCGTGGGATACGGCAGCCAGGTCGCCGTCATGCGCCTATCCGCTGGCCGTACCGCCCACGTGATGGCCTGTTGGGGCTAACAGGGGGTTACCGAAGCGAACAGCCACGTACGTCAGTGAACGTTTGCGGGACCGGAACCCTTACCTAGCAACAGATTTCGGCAGACGATCTTATGGCGACGGGGGTCGCCGTGCGGCAGCATGTCGCCCATGGTGGCACCCCTCGTAATTCAGCTACCCCCTCAGACAGCCCGGCTCGTGCTCCATCCACTCACCGATCCCCTCGGGGACGAGGACATGTGGACGTTCCGTGTCGAGCTGCACGACGAGGGGATCAACGCAGAGACCACGGCGACCGTCGCGCGGTTCGACAATCCGCCGCTCACCACGTATCTGCGTGAGCTGAAGGAAGCCTGGCAGGGGTGGCCCGGGGTTCGTACCTGGCGATCGTTCGAGCAGGAGCTGCGACTGGACGCCTGCCACGACGGTCTTGGTCACGTCACCCTGCGCGTGACGCTGAGACCTCCCGCCCAGCCCTATGCCGACGAAGCCTGGTCCGCACAAATCGCCTTCGTCATCGAAGCTGGCGAGCAGATGACCGGCTTGGTCGATGCCATCACCGCTCACATTCGGGCTGAGTGTCAAATTGGGTGACGGCGTGTTGCACCGCCGCTCGATCGGCTGAGTCTTCTTCGGCTCAGAGGGTGAGCTCACGTGGCGCCTGCCGGGCGCTGATCAGCAGCAGGCAGCCCACGGCGCTGATCAGCCCGCACAGCAGCAGCGCCGCCCGGTATCCGAGAGCCTGCGCGGTCGCGCCGGCGACGAGCCCGGAGACCAGCGATGCGGTGATGAACGCGTTGCCGAACAGCGCGGTCGCGCGGCCGGTGGCCTCGGGCATCAGGTCCTGGATGTAGGTGATGCCCAGCGCGTTGACCGCGGCGATGGCCACGCCGCGGGCCACCTGGGCGGCGATCAGCAGCGGCAGGCTGGAGCTGGCCGGGACAAGCGCGAAGTACACCACGAACAGCAGCATGCCCAGCAGGATCACGCGCTGCTGGCGTACCCGGGCCGGCAGCAGGATCAGGCTCAGCGCCGCCGGTATCTCCGCCAGTGCGCCCGTGCTGGCCAGCAGCCCCACGTCCTGGTCGGGCCGGGCCAGGGTACGGGTGACGTACAGCGGCAGCGCGACCGAGCCGGCGCACATCGCCGTGTTGAACAGCGTGAAACTGGCCGCCACCAGCAGCACCGGCCGCCGCAACCGGGATGGCGTCGGCGGCTGCTGCGCGGTCCGGGGTGTGACCGGCGTGGCACCCAACAGCAGCAGCGGTGCCGTGATCAGTGCGAACGCCAGTGATGTCAGCAGCAGCAGGCCGCCATATCCCCGCCACGCCAGCGCCGCTGACCCAAGGATCGGGCCGATGGCCCAGGCCAACGAGAACACCGACCGCAGCGCTAATGTTCCGCGTCCCGACGCGCCACCGGACGCTCGGTCCAGGTGGGTACGCGCCAGCGCGAACACCTGCGAGAAGGCCGCCAGGCCGGCGCCGAGCAGTCCCGCCCCGATGACCAGCAGCAGGGCGTACCTGGTGGTCGTGCTCAGCGCGAGGTACCCGACGGCCGGCGCCAGCACGGCGACCAACGCCGGCCACCGGCCGGCACCGCGGTCGTACCGGCGACCGAGCCAGGGCGTTACGAACAGCCCGCTGACGGCGATGACGGAGAGGAATACACCTACCTGAAGCGGAGACAGGCGCGCCCGGTCCGCACCGAACAGCACCAGGTACGGCCCGATCATGGAGTCGGCAATGCCCAGCAGCAGGACGCAGGCCAGCAGGTGCGGCAGCTTCGCCTCGACCACGCGCCCCGCGCCGAAGACCATCTGCATCCACATCCCTGGATCGCGACGGCACCAACGCCCGCCACAGCGGCATCGACGGCGGTACCTGCCATGCCGGGCGCGCCGAGGAGGCTACCAGCTCACGAACGTCACCGTCACCCCGTCCGCACGCTCCGCAATGGCCGTGCCATCGATTGAATTTGCTGCTCACCAGCGAGCGGTGGTCGATTACCGCTCGGCCAGCACCGCCGTCCAGGACGCGCACCGTTGCAAGTTTCAACACCGAACGAGATCTTTACCGACGCATGCAGCGTCTGGGCGTAGGTGTCCCGATCACGCCTGTCCTCGAATGCCCGGCGGAGGGCACGGGGTGCGAACGGCCGCGTACGCAGCCAGGTCGCCGTCGTGCTGGAGGGGTCATCTCCCAGGTGTGAACCGCCTGGGAGATGACCCGCCTGCGCCGCAGCGCTCAGCAGGGGAACGTGCCGCTGTACAGGGCGTGGCCGTACGAGGACTTGCCGGACCCGAAGCCCCAGATGCCGTCGTCGGACCACACCGCCTCGCGCGAGCCGTTGGCGCACGTCGAGGTCGGGGCGATCGCGAAGCCCTCGAGGTTGTCGATCGGCATCACGGCCGGGTTCGTGTAGGTCACGTCCGGGACGATCGCGCCGCCGGCGTTGACCTTCATGAAGGTGTGCGTCTCGCCGCAGGTGTTGTCGCACGTCGCGACGATGCGCTGCGTGCCGGCGTCGAACATGACGTCCATGACCGAGGCCTTGCCGGTGGAGATGGTGGCGAAGGTCGTGAACGAGCCGTCCGAGTTGAGGCCGTAGACGTGCAGCGTGCCGTCCCACTCGAGGCCGGCGAAGAACAGGCCCGAGCCGTGCAGCGGGTAGTTCGCCGGGTTGTAGGCCGCCCCGGTCAGCGGGTCGGTCCAGCCGTTGGCGGTCAGCCAGCTGTCCGGCACGTACGCCACGCCCTCGAAGCCGAGGTTGGCGTCGTCCTTGTTGCCGGTGTTGAGCTGCGGGAACTGCGAGGTCATGTCCCACTGGCGCAGCGGGGTGAGCGTCGAACCGGTCGCGGCCGGGTCGAACTCCATGATCGTGTCCCTGGGGACCGTGTTGTTGCTGTTGTCGCGCTCGGAGGTGACGTAGATGTGGCCGTTGCCGCCGATCGTCAGCCCCTCCGAGTCCGGCTGACCGGACCCGCCGGCGAAGCGGATCTGCTTGCCTGTCGCGCTCCAGGACGCGTCCGGGATCCACTTGCTCCCGCTCTTGACCAGCTTGAACAGCCAGTTCTTGTTCTTCACCGCCCACAGCGCCGACGGGTTCGACGGGTCGAACACCAGGCCACTCACGTCACGGCCTTCGGGTCCCGTAGAGGTCGTGAAAGCGCAGACGTTGTCGGCGATGGTGACATCCAGCCCGCCGGGCCACGGCAGGGTGCCGGCCGGGGTCGAGCCCGTGCCCGACGGCGCCTCCGGGGTGCAGCCGCTCGTCAACGCGCCGCCGCCGCCCAGCAGCTGGCCGGTCGGCGGCTGCGTCGCGGTCGGCGTCGGGGTTGGCGTCGGGGTCGGCGAGCCGCCCGCGCACGAGTTCGCGCCACCGAGCGTCGCGGTGGTGGCCGTCTGGAACCAGCCGGTGCCGTTGGCGCACCGCTCGTCCGACGGCTTGGCCCCGTCGAGCGCCCAGGTCACCGAGTCGACCGTGTTGCCGCTGCCATCGATGAGGAACAGCGAGTCGTTGTCGCCGAGGCCGATCTTGGAGTTGAACGTCACGTACCCGCCGGCGGGGATGCTGGTGGCACTCGGCGACGACGACGAGATCGAGGACGTGGAGCTGGAGGTGACGCCGTCGACGTACTTCCACGTGCCGATGCTGACCGCGCTCGTGCCGCCGTTGTACAGCTCGACGGTGTCGGCGCCGTTCGAGGTCACCTCGTTGATCCGCACCTTGCTCGCGGCCGGGATCGTCGCCGGGCACCCGGGAGCATTCGCGGTGCCGAACGTCGTCGCGGTCGTGGTGGTCACCCACGCGCCGGTGCCGTCTCCGCCGCAGCGGGCCATCGCCGGCTTGGCCTTGTTCGTGGCCCACTCGACGCGGTCGACCACCGTGCCGCCCGCGGTGTAGATCACCAGCTTGTCCGAGTCGCCGAGACCCTTGGGAGAGTTGAACGTGACGAAGCCTGCTGAATGTCACATGCTGGGCGGCGGAACGCCCAGTAGCGAAGCCGCCCGGCGAGCGAGAGTCGCCGGGCGGCCGGACGGGCGTCAGCCCAGGCCGTGCACCCGCTTGTACTCCAGGGTGTAGGCCAGCTTGCCGGGCTTGGCGTCGCTGTACGGCTTGCTGAGCTTGTCGAACTCGCCCTTGTTGGCGGCCTTGCCGTCGTTCCACTGCTCCAGCGCGCCGAGCTGGACGGCGGTGAACCCGCTGTCGACCACGGTCTGCTTGGGCAGCGCGGTCATCGTCTGGGTCAGCGCCTTGACGGTGCCGAGGTAGCTCGCGAGGTCGTTCGAGTTCCAGGTGGCCAGGTCGATCGGCTTGGCGTCGCGGACCCAGCTGCCCCAGTAGAACTCCTGGAACGGCAGCCCGTTCTGGGCGTAGCCGATGTCGCGGCCGAAGTAGAGCAGGCTGCGGTACTGGTCGTTGGTGAAGTTGGCCAGCCCGACGCTCGTGGGCAGCTTGTTCACCGTGGTCGGCTTGCCCTGCGGGTCACGCAGGTACACCCACTTGTGCGCCTGCATCTGCGCCCAGAAGTCCTGGCGGGTGAGCGTGCTGAAGTTGGCCTGCACGAGCAGCCGGACGTGCAGGTTGGCGCCGCCGTCGGGGGTCTCGTAGAACGACGTGAGCGTGTGGTGCCCGTCGGTGAGGAACGGCTCGCCGCCGGGGCCGATCACCACGGTCTTCATCACGGCGACGCTGTCCGCGGTCTCCGCGCCGACGGTGAGCTGGCAGGTGAACGAGGACGGGTCGTCCAGCCGCGCGCCCGGGGAGACCGTCGCCGCCGCGACCCGGCCGTCGGCCTCGCACCAGTCGTCGAACTTCTTGTTGATCGCGTCCTTGCCCAGGGTGTAGCGGCCCAGCTTGTAGTAGACCTCGTCGTAGCCCAGTGACGGCTGCGTCGGGTGCACGTCGCCGATGCGGACGTCGAGCAGGTCACCGGCCTCGGCGCACAGGTACTGCGCGAACGGCGTCTTGCGCTGGTCGTGGTCACAGAACGACGGCCGGGTACCCGGCGCTCCCGGGGCGGCGAACGCGACTGGCGCGAGCGCGGCGACCCCGGCCCCGACCACGACGGCGATCGCTGCCCCGAGCACCGCGCCACGACGCGACGGATATCTGAAGCGCATCATGCGTGCTCCTCGCTGTGGATGTTGACCGAGCGTGGCGGGGATCATCCAACGCGCGAAAGCGCATCCATGACGTGCAGGTGAACCCGGGGGAATGATCTGACGTCACCGATCCGCCTGGTGGCGAAGATATCTTCGTCACCGATATATTGACGCCATGAGCGGATCGATGCGGGAACCGACGTTCCTGATCCTCACCGCGCTCGCGCGGGAGCCGATGCACGGGTATGGGCTGATCAAGGACGTGGCGCAGCTCTCCGGTGGGCTGGTCGAGCTGCGGCCGGGGACGCTCTACGGGGCGCTCGACCGGCTCACCGACGAGGGGCTCGTGACGCCCGACCGGCAGGAGATCGTCGACGGGCGGGCCCGGCGCTACTACCGGATCACCGATGCGGGGGCGGGCGCCCTGCGGGCCGAGACCGAGCGGCGGCGGGTCGGCGTCGAGGCGGCGACCCGGCGGCTCGCGGCCCGAGAGCTGGGGTTCGCATGAGCAGCCTGCGGGATCGGTACGTCAGGTTGCTCCGCTGGTACCCATCGGCCTACCGCGCCGAGCGCGGCGACGAGCTCGTCGACATGTACCTCGACCTGGCCCGGCCCGGCCAGCGCCGCCCCCGCCCCGGCGACGTGCTCGACCTGGTCCGCGGCGGCCTGCGCCAACGCCTGCGGGAGCACCGGGCGGGCGGGCTCGAGGACGCGCTGCCCTTCGCCGCCGGACTGGCCATCGTGGGCGCGGCGATCATGGCCGGGGCGTTCCTGCGGATCGAGGACCCGCGGGATCCCCACTACCTGCCCTTCCTGTCCGAGCACCGGCCGGGACCGTTCCTCACGCTCGGCACGATCGTCTGGCTGGCCTGGCTGCTGCCGCCGATCGGCCTGCTCTTCGGGCGGGCCCGCCCGGCCGTGTGGCTCGCCCTTGCGGTCACCATGGGCGTCGTGGTGCCCACCCCGCCCATGATCACCTTCCGCCCACCACTGTTCCTCCTGGTCCCGCAGGCGGCGCTCGGCATCGTCGCGCTGGGGACAACCAGGCAGCGAAGGATCATCACCGCGACCGGGGCGCTCGCCGGCGCCGGGCTGGCCGCCCTGGTCGCGCCGATGCCGTTCTCCTACGGCGCGCAGCCCGTCCTGGAGTACACGGCCACCCTGATCGGCGTCGTGGCGGCCGGGGCCGGCGTGGTCTTCCTCGCCCGCCGCGACCGCCGGGCCTTCTGGCCGCTGCTGATCCTGCTCACGCCGATCCTGCTGCTCGCCCAGCCCGTGTGGTCGGGCTGGCCGCCGCCGGACATCGGCACCGCGGCCGTGCGGGCCGCGCTCGACGTCGCGGCCGGGCTGGCCGCGATCCCGATCACCGTGTGGCTACGGGGACGACTGCCCGTCGAAGGGCGGTCGAGCTAGCGGCGGGCGCGAAGGCCTGGTCGAGCCCGGCCAGGCCGAAGCGCTCCCCCACCAGCTCGGCGAAGGGGTACCGCTCGTAGGCGACAGCCAGGAAGTCCACGGCCCGGCGCAGGTGCTCCGCGCGGTAGTTGTGCACGCCGGTCACGCTCAGCAGGCCGCGCACCAGCCGCTCCGGGTCGAGCGGGACGGACGGGCCGGGCGAGACCGAGCCGGCCAGCACCGCGTGACCACCGACGGCCAGGGCGTCGAGGCAGCCGGAGACGGCCCGGGCCGCGCCGGACAGCTCCAGCGCCACGTCGACGCCGGCCGGCAGCTCGTCGGGGCCGACGGCCGAGGCGGCCCCGAAGCGGGTGGCGAGGGCGCGCCGGGCCGGGTCGGGGTCGCACACCGTCACCTCGGCGCCGGCCGAGGCGGCCATGGCGGAAGCGGTCACGCCCAGCATGCCGGCGCCGGTGATCAGGACCCTTCGGCCGGCCACGGGCGGTACTGCATCCAGCATCGCGGCAACGGTGGCGGTCGCGCAGGACGCGGGCGCGGCCACCTCCGCGGGCAGGTCCTCGGGGACCGGGACGACCGTCGTCCCGCGCGGCAGCACGGCGTGCGTGGCGAACCCGCCGCTCAGGGTCCAGCCGACGGCCAGCGGCTCGTGGCCGAACTTGCGCAGCCGCAGGCACTTCTGGGTGAGGCCCCGGGCGCAGCGCTCGCACTCGCCGCAGGAGACGGCCACCGACCAGACGACCCGCTCCCCCGGCCCGCCGGCGACGACCCGGCCGACCTGCTCGTGGCCGAGGACCGTCGGCGCGGGGGCGGGGCGGTGGCCGGCCACGGTGTGCAGGTCGCTGCCGCAGATCGTGGCCAGCTCGATCTCGACCAGCAGCTCCCCGTCGGCGAGGTCCGCCGGCCCGTCCGCCTCGACCAGCGCGAAGGGCACGCCGGGGCCGTCCCAGCGGGCGTAGCGCACCGTCACCGCAGCGCCCGCCGGATGATCGCGGAAATCGCCTCGACGACCAGCACGGCCAGCACGAGCACGATGACAAACGCGGTGACCTGGTCGTAGCGCGACACCCGGGTGGCGTCGACCAGGTAGTAGCCGATGCCGCCGGCCGCCACGATGCCCAGGACGGTCGCCGAGCGGATGTTGCTGTCGAAGAGGTACAGCGTGTGGCCGACCAGGGCCGGCACGCTCAGCCGCGCCGTGGCCGAGAAGAAGACCTGCGTGCGGGTGCCCCCGACGGAGCGCACGGCCAGCTGCGGGCCCATCGGCGTCTCCTCCAGCGAGTCCGCGATGAGCTTGCCGAGCAGGCCGATCCCGACGAAGGCGAGCGCGATGGTACCGGCCTGAGGACCCAGCCCCGAGATGATGATCAGCACGATCGCGAGGATGAGCTCGGGGATCGAGCGGACGATCAGCAGCAGCAGGCGGGACGCCGCCCGGACCACGCCGCTGGGCGCGGCGTTGCGGGCCGCCAGCGGGCCCACGAGCAGCGAGGCGACCAGGCTCAGCAGGGTGGCGGCGGCCGCGATCTCCAGCGTGACGGTAAGCGCGTCGAAGACGTCGGACCAGGTGCGCGGCTCGATCGACGGCGGCCAGGCGCGGTCGACCAGGAGCGGGATCTGCTTCCAGAAGCTGAACAGGTCCAGCCAGTGCGCCTCGGAGATCACGACCGCGCCGACGAGCGCGGCCACCGCGGCGACGATCGAGACCATGGACCGGATGCGGTCGCCGGTCCACGGCCGCCGCAGCGCGGTCTCGACGGTCAGCACCCGGCCGGCGGACGGCGCCGCGCGGCGGGTCCGGCGCGACGGGCCGCCGAGCAGCTGGGCCCGGATCGTGGTCGAGATGATCTCGAAGAGCACGCAGAGCAGGAAGATGACGAGCGCGAAGGCCATCGCCTTGTGGTAGTTCAGCGACTCCAGGGACAGGCGCAGGTCGTAGCCGAGGCCGACGATGCCGGCGTAGCCGAGCAGGACGGAGCCGCGCAGGTTGATGTCGGCGCGGTGCAGCGTGGTGGCGATCCAGGAGGGCAGCACCTGGGGGAAGATCCCGGACCAGAACTCCTGGGCCCGCGAGGCGCCGGTGGCCCGGACCGCGTGGCGGGGTCCCTCGTCGATCTGCTCGATGGCGTCGGCGAAGAGCTTGGAGATCATGCCGATCGAGTGCAGGGCGATGGCCAGGATGCCCGGCAGCGAGCCGAGCGTGAACAGCAGCACGAAGAGCATGGCCAGCACGACGTCCGGCACCGCGCGGGCGACGACGCCGATCGCCCGGCCGATCGGCACGAGCCAGGGGGCGGGGCTGGTGTTGCGGGCCGAGATGTACGCGATCGGCACCGACAGCAGCGCGGAGAGCGCCGTGCCGCACAGCACCACGCCGAGCGTGATGCCGATCGAGCGGAACAGGTCCGCCATCGGCGGGAAGCGCAGCGGGAGCATGCGGTCCATGAACGGCCCGACCTTGTCGATGCTCTCGGTGAACGTCTCCGCGGTGAAGCCGATCTCGCCGATCGACCAGATCGCGAAGACGAGCAGGGCGACCAGCAGCCCGGCGGCGACCAATGTGGACGGCGCCGGTCCGGGCCGCTTGACCGCCCGCTCGAGGTCGACCTCGGGGGCGTCGACGGCGCTCACTGCGCCTCCGCCAGCGAGGCCGTCATCCTGCCGTAGATCCGCATCGCCGCCTCGCGGGTGAGGTCGGCGGCCGGCGTGTCGAGCACGACGCCGCCGCTGCGCATGCCGACGACCCGCTCGCCCCAGGCCAGCGCGAGCTCCACCTGGTGCAGGCTGCAGATCACGGTGAGGCCGCGCTCCGCGGCGATCTCCCGCAGCAGGGCCATCACCTGGTCGCTCGACTCCGGGTCGAGCGAGGCGACCGGCTCGTCGGCGAGCAGGATCTCGGGGTCCTGCATGAGGGCCCGGGCGATGGCGACCCGCTGCTGCTGGCCGCCGGAGAGGGTGTCGGCCCGCTGGTAGCTCTTGTCCAGCAGGCCGACCCGGTCCAGGTGGGTCAGCGCCTTGCGGCGCAGCTCCCGCGGGTAGGAGGCGATGCCGAGCCGCGGCCCGCGCAGGCCGGCCAGCGCCCCGGTGAGCACGTTCTCCAGGACGGTCAGCCGGCCGACCAGGTGGAACTGCTGGAACACCATGCCGATGCGGCCGCGCAGCCTGCGCAGGTCGCGCCCGCGCAGGCCGGCGAGGTCCTCGCCGAGGACGGTGAGCCTGCCGGCGCTCGGCGTCTCCAGTCCGTTGATGTGCCGCAGGAGCGTCGTCTTGCCCGAGCCCGAGAGCCCGAGCAGGACGACGATCTCTCCCCGGCCGACCGTCAGCGACACGTCCCGCAGGGCGGCGACCTGCCCGAAGGTCTTGCTGAGCCCGTGCACCTCGACCGCGGGTGCCGCGTCGCTGACCGTCATGTCAATGTCCTCAGCTCAGCCGTTGCAGGCCGCGGCCTTGGTCTGCTTGCACAGGTCGCGGATGACGTCGAACTTCGAGTCGTCGACCGGCGCCAGCGCGTAGAAGGTCTTCTTGAAGTTGTCGGAGTCCGCGTTCGCCACGCCCGCCGCCTTGATCTGGTCGATCGTGACGTTCTGGAGGCCGGAGACGATCTTCTGCTTGAGGTCGGCCGGCAGCCCGTCCGACACGGTCATCGGCGCGCCGATGACGAAGGTCTTGCTGATGACCTTCAGGCCGGGCTGGGCCTCGACGGCGACGTCCTCGGCGAAGCCGGCCTCGCACTCGGAGCCCTGCGACACCTTGAGCGCCGACGCGTCGTGCTTGCCGGCGAAGACCGGGGTCACGTCCTTGGTCGGGTCGATGCCGGCCTTGAGCAGGTTGTAGCTCGGGTACAGGTAGCCCGAGGTCGAGGTCTGGCTGACGAAGCAGACCTTCTTGCCCTTGAAGTCCTCGATCTTGCTGATGGAGGAGTTGGCCGGGGCGATCGCCTCGGAGTAGTAGCCGGGCTCCTGGCCCTGCTTGGTGATGATGGAGGCGAACGGCGTGATCTTCGCGCCGTTGTTCTTCGCGGTCACGTAGGTGAACCCGGAGAAGCTCGCGATGTCGACCTTGCCGGAGACCGACGCCTCGATGAGGGCGGCGTAGTCCGACGACTCGCGGTACTCGACCTTGAGCCCGGTGATCTTGGCGATGTAGTCCTGCAGCGGCTGGTAGTTCTGCTGCGTGGAGGCCGTGTCCGGCACGACGCCGAACACGAGCGTGCCGGAGTCCTTGGCGAACTTGCCGGTCGAGGCCGCGCCCGACGCGCCCGACGAGGTGGAGGAGTCCGAGTCGGAGGAGCACGCCGTCGCGCCGGCCAGCAAGACCGCGGCAGTGGCCACCCCGAGCGCGATGCGAACGGAGATCTTCATTGGCAAACCCTTCTTGGCATGCATGAACGGCCGCCAAGGTAGGGAGGGCAGATGAACGAGGCAGGAACGACCGCCAAAAGGTTCGTACCTGTTATAATTCCGTTATCGTCTACGCTGGCGGAGGTGTCGGCCTCCACCTATCGCTCCGGAATTCCCGCCCACGGCCGGGTCCCGAAGTACTACGCCGTCAAGGCGCTGATCCTCGACGAGATCGCCCGGCTGGAGGTCGGGGCGCCCCTACCGCCGGAGCGGGACCTCGCCGCCCGCTACAACGTCGCCCGCTCCACGGTCCGCCAGGCCATCTCGGAGCTGGTCATCGAGGGGCGGCTCAGCGCCCAGCAGGGCCGCGGGACGTTCGTGGCCCAGCCCAAGCTCATCCACCCGCTCTCGCTCGCCAGCTACACCGAGTCGCTGCGGGCGCTGGGCCACCAGCCGTCCCGTACCGTCATCGCCTTCGAGGAGATCCCGGCCGACGACGAGATCGCCGCGGCGCTGGCCATCGAGCCGGGCGCGCCCGTCATCCGCCTGGAGCGGGTGCTGCTGGCCGACGGAGAGCCGCTCGGGCTGGAGACCACGTACCTGTCGGCGCAGCGGTACCCGACGCTGCTCGACGTGTTCGAGCCGAGCGCGTCGCTGTACCGCTGCCTGCAAGACGAGCTGGGCGTGGTGTTCGCCGAGGCGACCGAGCGGATCGAGACCGCGCTGGCCAGTCCGCGGGAGGCGCTGCTGCTGCAGACCAACCCGGCCCTGCCCATGCTGCTCATGCAGCGGCTCAGCCGGGACCCCTCCGGCACCCCGATCGAGCAGGTGCGATCGCTGTACCGGGGCGACCGGATCGGCTTCGAGACGCACTTGGTTGCGGAACGGTAACAGGTTCGAACCTTTCCGAGCCGTTCTCCGGTCGGTCGCCCGGGCGCCGGGCGGCCACGGTCCTGCACTACGGCCCGAACGCGGCCGACGCCAACGCGGGCGCCGACGCCGAGAACGCCTCCGTGACCCGCTCGGTCGCCGTGCCGGCCGGCGCGACCACGGCCCGCTTCGCCTGGCGCCTCTACGACGCGGCGAACAACTGGTACTGGGCCATCGACGACGTCACCGTGGCCAACACCCCGATCACCGCGCCGCCCCCGCCGGTGCCCAACCCGGTGACCCCGCCGACCCTGCCGAACGGCGTGAGCGCTGACAAGACGGTCCCGGGCGACGTACGCCGGCGAGCGCTGGCTCATCGAGGTGGCCACCGACCACGGCCACACCGACGCCGGCGGCCACGGCGGCAACTCGATCCCGGAGCGCCGCACGTTCGTCGTCGCCAACGGCCCCGGCATCGCCGCCGGCCAGCGCCCGATCGACACCCGGCTCGTCGACGTCGCCGTGACGGCGCTGACCCACATGGGCGTGACCGTCAACCCGGCCTGGGGCCTCGACGGCCGCTCGCTCTACGCGGCCCGCGGCGACGACTTCGACGCCGCCTACCCGAGCCTCTCGGGCCGGGTCGACGAGACCGGCATCCCGGCCGGCGTGGTGGGCTTCAGCCACGCCGGGGTCAACGGCTGGACCATCGACAACAGCCGCATGCCCACCGGCGGGGTCACCGAGTGGCGGGGCTGGGCGTTCACCACCGACGAGTTCTGGACCCGGGCCGAGGCCGGCCAGTCCCGCGAGCTCGGGGTGCGCGGCCGGGGCGTCGTCGCCGTGGCCGACACCGACGAGTTCGCCGACAAGTCCGGCGGCAGTTCCTTCGACTCCTCGCTGGTCTCCCCCGCCTACACCGTCACCGGGCGGTCGTCGGTGACGCTGGCGTCACCACGCTCTACCGGCAGGAGAGCGCCCAGAAGGGCGACGTGCTGGTCTCCTTCGACGGCAGCGCGGCCACCACGGTCAAGGCCTACCGCGCCGACGCCATCGCCAAGGACGAGTCCCTCACCGTCGCCGTGCCCGCCGGCACCAAGAGCATGCGGGTCACGTTCCGGATGTACGACGGGAACAACAACTGGTACTGGATGGTCGACAGCGTCGGCGTGCGCTGAGCCGGCCCGAGGCGGCGGCGCGGGCCACCATGCGCACGGCCCGCGGCGCCGCGTACTCGAGCGTTTCGTAGTACCGTGGCCAACCCAGTGGAGTTCGGGATACTCGGACCGCTCGCGGTGGCGTCGGGCGGACAGACGATCGTGGTCAGCGGGCTGCGCGCGCAGCGGGCGCTGGCCGCGCTGGTCGTGCACGCGGGTCAACTGGTCAGCATCGATCTCCTCGTGGAGTACGTCTGGGACGACCCTCCCCCGACCGCCCGGCAGCAGATCCACACCCTCGTCTACCGGCTGCGCCGGCAGATCGGCGCGGCGCTGGCCACCACCGGGGGCGGCTACCGGCTCGACCCCGCCGGGGCGCGGATCGACGTGGCCGAGTTCGACGCGGCGGTGCGCCGCGGCCGGGCCCTGGCCGCCGACGACGACCGGCCCGGGGCCGCCCGCGAGCTGCGCGCCGCGCTCGGGCTCTGGCGCGGGCGCCCGCTGGAGGGGCTGCCCGGCGAGCGGTTCGCGACCCACGCCACCCGGCTGGAGGAGCAGCGCCTGGCCGTGCTCGAAGAGTGCGCCGAGGCCGAGCTCGGGCTGGGCCGGCATCGGGCGCTCATCCCGGAACTGCAGGCCCTGGCTGCCGAGCACCCACTGCGCGAGCGGGCCGCGGCGCTGCTGATCACGGCGCTGAGCCGCGACGGGCGGCAGGCCGACGCGATCCGGCACTACCACGCCGTGGTCGCCACGCTGCGCGACGAGCTCGGCGTCGAACCCGGGCCGCGGCTGCGCGAGACCTACGTCGAGGCCCTCCGCGAGGCCGAACGACCCGAGAGCACGGCCGCCGCGCAGGGCCGGCTGCCGCGGGCGCCGCGACGGCTCGTCGGGCGCGACGGGGAGCTGCGGCGGCTGCTGGACGCGGCCCGCGACGCGACCCGGCTCCGCCCGGCGGTCGTGGTCGTGGACGGCATGGCCGGCGTGGGCAAGTCGGCCCTGGCGCTGACCGCGGCGCACGCGCTGGCGGCCGAGTTCCCCGACGTACACCTGCACATCGACCTGCAGGGGCACTCGCAACGGGCGCCGGTGGCGCCGCACGACGCGCTGGGCGTGCTGCTGCGGCGGCTCGGGCGGCGGGCCCCGGACGACCCCGACGAGCGCGCCGAGGCCTGGCGGGAACACCTTCGCGGGCGGCGGGCGGTGCTCGTGCTGGACAACGCGGGCGGGGCGGCCCAGGTCGAGCCGCTGCTGCCGCACGGCAGCCCGAGCGTGGTGCTGGTGACGAGCCGCACCCGGCTCGGACCGATCGACGGCGCCGCCGGACTGTCCCTCGAACCACTGGACCCGGCCGCCGGCGTCGAACTCCTGCGCGACACCACCGACGAACGGGTCGACGCCGACCCGGAAGGCGCCTCCGACGTCGTACGCCGCTGCGGCGGCCTGCCGCTGGCCATCCGCCTGGTCGGGCACCGGCTGCAGCACCGGCCCCGGTGGACGATCGGCATGCTCTCGGACCAGCTGGCCTCGGCCGAGCTGGCCCCGCTGGACGTCAGCGCGGAGAAGCAGAGCGTCGCGGCCGCGTTCGAGGTCTCCTACCGGCAGCTGACCGAGCCCGACCGGCGGCTCTTCCGGCGGCTCGGCCTGCACCCGGCCGGCACCTCCGCCGCCGAGGCGGCCGCCGCCCTGGCCGGCGTCGAGCCGGACGAGGCCGGCCGGCGACTGGAGGACCTCGTCGAGGTCAACCTCGTGCAGGCCGACACGCCCGGGCGGTACCGGCTGCACGACCTGCTGCGCGCCTACTCCGCCTCCCTCGTCGGCGACGACGAGCGGCGCCCGGCCCTCGACCGGATGTTCGCGCACTACCAGGCCGCGCTCGACCACGCCGGGCGGCACCTGGAGATCGTGGGCGTCGACGAGCCGGGCACCACCGACGGCGCCGCCTGGGTCGTCGAGCACTGGGCCACGATCGTCGCGCTGACCGAACTCGCCGCCCAGGTCGGAGCGAACCGCGAGGCGGTCGCGCTGGCCCGGCTGGCCTGGCCCTCGGCCCGGGTCTTCGGCTACTGCGCCGACGCGCTGCGCATGCTCGAGTGGGTGCACCCGATCGTGGACTCGCTCGGCGACGACCTGCTGGCCGCCATGACCGAGCGCAACCTGGCCGGGATTTA
Organism: Dactylosporangium salmoneum; assembly: GCF_039532525.1. NCBI lineage: Bacteria > Bacillati > Actinomycetota > Actinomycetes > Micromonosporales > Micromonosporaceae > Dactylosporangium > Dactylosporangium salmoneum. Next base: position 99,135 of record NZ_BAAARV010000022.1, on the reverse strand, counting down.
CCTGCACCTGGGCCGGTTCGCGGCGTGCCGGGCGAGCCTGCGGCGGGCCGAGGAGATCTACCGCCGGCTCGGCGAGGACCGCCTGGTGCGCGAGGTGGAGGTCAACCGCATCACGCTGCTGCGGATGGAGGGGCGCCAGGCCGAGGCGGTCGAGCTGGCCGGGCGGGTCGAGGCCGCGACCGGGGCGGCCGGTGAGCACCGCAGCCGCCAGCTCGCGCTCGCCGCGGGCGGCGCGGCCGCGTTCGAGCTGGGCCTGATCGAGCCGGCCGGGGAGATGTTCGACCGGATCGTCCAGGCCGGCCTGGACAACAAGGCGGCCAACTTCAGCATCGCCCTCGACTGGCTCGGGCGGGTCGAGGCGGCGCGGGACCATCCGGCCGCCGCCGGGCTGCTGCTGGTCTGGTCGATCCACCTCAAGCAGCGCCACGGCAACCTGGGCGGGGCGGCCGAGGCGCTCGCCGCCTACGGCAAGCTCATGGCCCGCCAGGGCCATCACGCGGAGGGGCTGAGGCTCGCGCGGGCCGCGCACGAGCAGGTGCTGCGGATCGGCGACGGGCACTTCGAGACCAGCGTCGCCAACGACCTCGGCGAGGTGCTGACGATGCTGGGCCTGGCCGAGGAGGCGGCCGCCACCCACGAAGGGGTGCTGCGCCGCGCCGACGTCCGGCCCTACGAGCGGTCCCGCGCCGAGGCCGGGCTGGCTGCCGCGCGGACTGTGCTGGCCCGCGCGGCAGACAATGACTCAGGTCCGCGTCACTAGCAGACCGTCGCTCCCGTCAGACACCGGTCGAAGCTTGACGCTTCTCCCTGCCAGGTCCGCGGTGCCAAGGACCCTACTTGTGGCGCCCGGTCTGCACGAACGGCATGCCGTGGTAGTTGGTCTGGGCGAGGCGGCTGCTGAGGTTGCCGGCGTTCGCGATCTTGTCGTGGTAGGCCTCGCGGCGGCGGGCCACGCAGCCCGTCGGCTTGTCGCTGGCCGAGACCAGGTCCGGGTCGAGGTGCGTGTTGAGGCCGTCGCGCAGCAGCATGAGGGCCTCGGCCCGCAGCTGGGAGACCCGGGACTCGGTGACGCCGAGCTCGTGGGCGATCTCCATCATCGGCCGCTCCTGGAAGAAGTACCCCTTGACGACCTTGCCGAGGCGCTCGGGCAGCGCCTCGACGGCGTTGTGCAGGTACCCGATGCGCTCCCGCTGCAGGATGAGGTCCTCCGGACCGGCGGCCCGCTCGGGGACCATGTCCTCGGCGCTGCCGGCCGCGAAGCCCTGCAGCGACAGCACCGCCGCGCGCTGGACGTCGTCGTCGATGGCCTGCAGCTCGTCGATGCTCACGCCCAGCGCCTCGGCCAGCTCCTGGTTGGTCGGGGTGCGACCGAGCGCGGCGGTCAGCTCCTGCTGCATCGCATCGACCTGCCTGGCCCTGGCCCGCACTGATCGGCTCGCCCAGTCCAGGCCGCGCAGCTCGTCCAGGATCGCCCCGCGGATGCGGGTCGTGGCGAAGCTGCCGAACGGGATGCCCCGGCTCGGGTCGAACGCCTTCGCGGCGCCGGCCAGGGCCGCCATGCCGGCGGACACCAGGTCCTCGCGGCTGACGTGGGCAGGCAGGCGGCCGAGCGTCTGGCGGACCAGATGCCCGACGAGTGGCAGATGCTCGCGGATGAGGTCCTCGAGTTCTCGGCCTTCCAACTGGACCTTGAGCGTGGCACCCTCAAGGGTCGTTGTCATCGGTTCCCCCTCGTGTCCGGGTGGACCCCGTGCAGGCGGTCCACCTGCTGACACGAAGAACTTTCGACTACGAAGGGTGCGCACGCCGTCACTTTCGGGTGCATCTTGGTTGCGGGACGGTGAGAGTCCTCAAGGCTCGGCGTGTCGCTCAACGCGCCGAAGCATTCGAACACCGGTACAGTCGCGCCCGATGAATCTTGTGCCTCTCGCGCCCCGCCTGCGCCGCGCCGCCCGCCGGGAATTCGGCTGGGAAGCGCTCCGCCCCGGGCAGCTGCCGCCCATGCGCGCCTTGCTCAAGAAGCGCGACGCCCTGGTGGTGTTACCCACCGGCGGCGGAAAATCCGCCATCTACCAGGTCCCGGCCACCCTGATGAACGGCCCGGCCATCGTCATCTCACCACTTCTGGCCCTGCAGCAGGACCAGATCGCCGGGCTCAACCGCCGCCGCGAGGGCCAGGCGGTGCGGATCAGCTCGGCCGAGACCCCCACCCAGCAGCGCAAGGCGCTGGAGGCGGTCACCGCCGGGACCGCCCGGTTCCTGTTCATCACCCCGGAGCAGCTCGGCAACCCCGAGCGCCTCGCCGAGGTGCGGGCGCTGCGCCCCGGCCTCGTGGCCGTGGACGAGGCGCACTGCGTGTCGGCGTGGGGGTACGACTTCCGCCCCGACTATCTGCAACTCGGGCACCTCATCCGGGAGCTGGGCCGGCCGCCCGTCGTCGCCCTGACGGCCACCGCCTCCCCGCCGGTGCGGGCCGACATCACCGCCGCCCTCGGGCTGCGCGACCCGTTCACGCTCGTGGCCGGCCTGGACCGGCCCAACCTGCACCTCGCCGCCGTGCACTGCACCAGCGACGAGCAGCGCTGGCAGCGGCTGGTCGCGCAGATCGAGAAGGAGGAGAAGCCCGGGATCGTGTACGCCCCGACGCGCGCGATCGCCGAGCAGTACGCCGAGCGCCTCGCCGAGCGCGGCATCCCGGCCGTCGCGTTCCACGCCGGCCTGGCCCAGGGCGAGCGCAACCGGCGCTACGAGGACTTCATGGCCGACCGGACGCCGGTCATGGTGGCCACCAGCGCGTTCGGCATGGGCGTGGACAAGCCCAACATCCGCTGGGTGTACCACGTCGCCCTGCCCGACTCGCCGGACAGCTACCTGCAGGAGATCGGCCGGGCCGGGCGCGACGGCGGGCCGGCCCGCACCACGCTCTTCTTCCGCCCCGAGGACGTGGCCCTGCAGCGGTTCTTCGCCACCGGCGCCCCGGACGCCAAGGAGCTCACGCAGCTGGCCGCCGCGCTGCGCGAGGCCCCGACCACGCGCACGGGCCTGGCCACCCGCAGCGGCCTGCCGGCCCGGCGGATCACCTCGCTGCTGAGCCTGCTGGAGCAGGTCGGCGCGGTCGAGGTGGGCTCGGGCAACAAGCTGTCGGCCCCGCGCTACGCGCCCCCGCCGGCCGAGGCGGCCCGGCTCGCCCTGGCCCAGTTCGAGCGCCACCAGACGCTGCGCCGGTCCAGGATCGACATGATGCGCCAGTACGCCGAGAGCGCCGGCTGCCGCGGCAAGTCCCTCCTGGCCTACTTCGGCGAGCAGGCCGACCAGCCGTGCTCGCACTGCGACAACTGCGCCGGCGGCACGGTGGTCGTGGACCCGGTGGTGCCCAGGTTGAAGTGGTACCAGCGGCTGTGGCGCAGACCCGTCGCCGCCCCGGTCGCCGCGCCCGAGGTGAAGGTCGACCCGGAGCGGCCGTTCCCGGTCTCCAGCGAGGTGCGGCACTCGGCGTGGGGCACCGGCACGGTCATGGCCTACGAGGCCGACCGCGTGGTGGTGCTCTTCGAGCAGGTCGGCTACAAGACGCTGTCCGTGCCGATCGTGCAGAAGGCGAAGCTGCTGGAGCCGGTATAACGATGCCGAAGGTACTCGACCGGCGCTCGCTCAACCGGGCCACGCTCGCCCGCCAACTGCTGCTGGAACGCTCCGCGCTCAGCGTGCCGGAGGCGGTCGAGCACCTCGTCGGGCTGCAGGCGCAGACCCCGCACAGCTGGTACACCGGGCTCTGGAACCGGCTCACCGGCTTCCGCCCGGAGCACGCCTCCGACCTGCTGGCCGACGGCCGGCTCGTGCGGGCGGCCACCCTGCGCTCGACGATCCACCTCATGACGACCCGCGACGCGCTCGCCGTCCGCCCGCTCGTCGGCGTGGTCGGCGAGCGGATGTGGGCCAGCAACTTCGGCCGCAAGCTGGGCCTGCCGCCGCAGGAGGTGACCGAGGTCGTCGCCGAGGGCCGGCGGATCCTCGCCGAGGCTCCCTCGACCTTCGCCGAGCTGGGCCAGCGGCTCGGCGCGCGGTGGCCCGGCCGCGACCAGGCCGCCATGGCGCAGGCCGTGCGGGTCTTCGAGACGCTGGTCCAGGTGCCGCCGCGGGGCCTGTGGGGCCGCAGCGGGAAGGCCGCGCACACCACCGCCGACGCGTGGCGACCCGACCTGGCCGGGACCGTCCCGCCGATGCCGGTGGAGGAGCTGGTCCGGCGGTACCTCGGCGCGTTCGGCCCGGCCACGGTCCGCGACGCGCAGACCTGGTCCGGCCTGACCCGCCTGGCCGAGGTGTTCGAGGCGCTGCGCCCGGGGCTGGTCGTCTTCGCCGACGAGCAGGGCCGCGAGCTCTTCGACCTGCCGGAGGCGCCGCGGCCCGGCCCGGACGCGCCCGCCGCGCCGCGGCTGCTCTACGACTTCGACAACCTGCTGCTCGGCCACGCCGACCGCACGCGGGTCGTCACGGAGTCCTTCACCGGCTTCGAGGGCCAGAACATGATGCCGGCGGCGATCCTGGTCGACGGCTTCACCGCCGGGTTCTGGCGGGTCTCCGTGACGAAGGCGCGGGCCACGCTGTGGATCGCCCCGCTGGACGGCCCGATCGACGTGTCCTCGGAGGCGGCGGGGCTGCTGGAGTTCCTGGCGCCGGGGGCCGGGCACGAGATCCGGTCCGTTGAGGGCGGTTGGCGCGCGCTGGTCGACGCTTCGGCCTAGAGTTTGGCCATGACTCAGGTGCCGGCCGACCTCAAGGGCGCGAACCAGAAGCTGATCGCCGAGTTCCGCGCCGCCGGCCGGCGGCTGGAGGGGCGCCCCCTGCTGCTGCTCACCACGACCGGGCGGCGCAGCGGCGAGCCGTACACCACGCCGATGATGTACGTCCGCCTCGACGACCGGCTGCTCGTCATCGCCTCCGCCGCCGGGGCGCCGAAGCACCCCGACTGGTACCGCAACCTGGAGGCCGACCCGGCGGTCACCGTGGAGATGGACGGCGAGGAGTTCCCGGCGGCGGCGACCCCGACGGCCGGCGCCGACCGGGACGCCCTCTTCGCCCGGATCGCCGGGCAGTTCCCCTTCTTCACCGACCACCAGGCCGGCATCGACCGCACGATCCCGGTCGTGGAGCTCGTCAGACGGGGCTGACCACCCGCTCGGGCTCCACGTGCTCGCGCTGGGCCCCCTCCTGCGGCCCCCACCACTCGTCGGTGCGGTACTGCTCGGGAAGCTCGTCCGACCACGGGTCCAGCCCCTGCCGGTCCATCTCGTCGAACCAGGCGTCCCGCCGCGACTGCGGCAGCCGCACCGCGCACCACGGGCAGTGCCCGATCACGACCATCGACGAACCGCCGTCGCGGATCGGCAGCCCGTACTCGTCGAACTTCGCCACATAGACGACCACCACGTCCGGGTCGTCCCACGGGTCCTCGTAGGCGACCCCGGCCAGCTCCAGTTGCGCGCGCATCGCGTCGCAGCAGTGTCGTAGCACGCGCAGGAGTATGCCCCCGCCGCCGCGCGCGACCAAAAATGGCTGATCAGCTGTCATGTCGGGGATAGTGGCGGGCTCATGATCGCGATTACGCTCCCGTCATCAGCCTGAACATCACGGCAAGCCCCCTTTTGTTGAGAGGAACACCCCCATGAGCGACGCCATCGAGACCGGCGACAGCGGCACGGACTACGGCCACTACGAGGCCGGCCAGGAGAGCGCCCAGCTGGACCAGCTCCACCAGGTCCAGGGCAGCGAGGCCGACGCCCAGTCGCAGTACGGCGTGTACGAGGCCGACCACCACGCCGACGAGTCGACCGGCTACGAGCACGGCACGCACGTGGAGTTCGACCAGGGCCCGGCCGTGCACTACGAGGCCGACGACTACACCAACTACAGCCACAGCGCCTCGGAGGACGACCACGTCTTCGCGGCCGAGGGCTCGGAGTCGGCGCACCAGGCCCAGTTCTCGCAGCTCGACGCGCTGGAGCAGCGGCTCGACGCCGCCTTCGCCCAGGGCACCATCCTGGAGACCGGCGGCGGCGCGGGTGCCGCCGAGATCGGCCCGGCCAGCAGCTGACGCTGTTCACTGTCACGTTCGGGGCCCGGCGCGGTTGCGCCGGGCCCTTTTGCGGATAAGTCGGGCGCCGGCGCGCCACGACTTATCCGATTTTTCGCCTGACGGCCCTCGTCTCAGGACATGAGGGTGTTCAGCTCGCCGAAGTCGTACGAACCGGACAGCTCGGTGTACGTGCCCTTCGTGTACGCCTCGACTGCGGCCCGGCGGGTCAGCGCGTACGCGGCCTCGGCCACCCAGGAGCCCAGGCTGACCCGGGACACCCCCAGCGCGGCCAGCTCGGCGACCGGCGCGGTGCCCTCCTGGGCGAGGACGTTGAGCGGCGCCTTGATCGCCTTGGCCAGCGCCCCGATCGTCTCCGAGTCCGCGACGCCGGGCACGAAGATGCCGGTGGCGCCGGCCGCGAGATACGCCTCGGCCCGTCCCACGGTCTCCTCGGGCGCCCCGCGGAAGTACGTGTCCACCCGCGCGTTGATGTAGAGCTCCACCCCGGCGTCGTCGGCCGCGGACCGGGCCGCCGCGATGCGCGCCTGCTGGTCCTCGATCGCCCGCAGCCCGGTGGCCGAGCCGCGCTCGGTGTCCTCGATGTTGATGCCGACCGCCCCGGCCTCCAGCACCCCGCGGATCGTGACCGCCACGTCGGCCGGGGTGGCGCCGAAGCCCGACTCGATGTCCGCGGTCACCGGCAGCTCCGCCGGCACCGCGTGCACGATCCGGGCGAGGTGCTCCAGGGCCGCGTCCCGGCTGAGCGCGTCGCCGTCCGGCGCGCCGAGCGTCCAGGCCACGCCGGCGGAGGTCGTCGCCACGGCCGGCGCCCCCGCCGCGGCGATGACCCGGGCCGAGGCGGCATCCCAGGCGTTGACGAGGACGAGTGGCTGGCCGGCGGCGTGCAGGGCCCGGAAGCGGGCGGCGCGGGTCGTCATGCGGATCATTCTTCCGCCGGTGACGGGCGCTCCCCAGGGTTTTAGCCGAGGCTAAATTGTACCGATGGTGTCGATCGGCCTCTCCTCCGGCGCGCTGGCCCGGGTGCGCTTCGCGGTGTCCCCGCTGTGGGAGACGATCGCAAGCATCCGGGTCCTGCGCGACCCCGGCGCCCACGCGGTCCACCTCCCGTGGGCGGCCCGCCGGCGGGGCCTGCGCTTCCCGGCGCTGTTCGCGCTGGTGGCGCCGTCCCCGGGGTACATACCGGACTTCCTGACCCCGACGCCGCCGGGCCCCTTCGCCGAGCTGGACGAGGAGCTGCACGCCCTGGCCGCGACCCCACCGGACGTGGCCGCGGCCCAGGCGGCCCTGATCGGCGCCGGCCCGCCCGACCCGCCGCGCCTGGCCGAGGAGGTGCGCGCCTACTTCGACGCCGCCCTGGCCCCCGACTGGCCGAGGATCCGCACCCTGCTGGAGTCGGAGATCTTCGCCCGCGCCCGCCTGCTGGCCGCGGACGGCGTCGGCGGCCTGCTCAACGACCTGCACGCCCAGGTGACCTTCGCCGACGGCACCCTGTCGGTGCTGCAGCGCTGGTGCACGGCGGACGACGTCCCCGACGGCGGCGACCTGGTGCTGATCCCCTCGGTCTTCGTCTGGCCCTCGGTCCTGACCGTCTTCGGGGTGGAGGCCCAGCTGGCGTACCCGCCGCGCGGCGTCGGCGCCCTGTGGGAGTCCCCGCCGGCGGCGCCGGAGGCCCTGGGCGCCCTGCTGGGCCGCGCCCGCGCGCGGCTGCTGACCGAGCTCTCCGCCCCGGCCTCGACCACGACGCTGGCCGAGCGCACGGGCCTGACCGCGGGCGGCGTCTCGCAGCACCTGGCGGTCCTGCGCGCCGCCGGTCTCGTGCGCACCCACCGCGCGGGCCGCTCGGTGCTGAACGTCCGCACCCCGACGGCCGACGCCCTGCTGAGCGCCAGCCGGCACTGACGCGCCGGCCCGGCATTCCGCCCTTCCGGTGGGTGTCACTCCGCCACCATCCGCGCCACAATCCGGGGCGTGACGTTGCCAGTCCCGTACAGCGGCGCGCCCGCCTACCAAGGCCCCGACGTGCAGATCGGGGACGTGCGGGTCGACGGCGTCGCGATCTACACGCCGGTGGGCGTCTGGCCGATCCAGGGCAGCCGATGGATGGTGATCGCCCAGCCGATCCCGATCTCCACGACCGCGGGCTGGGGCATCGGCCTGGCCGTGACCTGCACGATCCTGGGCGTCATCTTCGCCCCGTTCACGTGCGGGCTGAGCCTGTTCCTGCTCTTCGGCCTGCTGTTCCTGACCGCCAGGACGCACTCGATGTCGGGGCCGCTGGTGGTGTCGATCCAGTCCGGGCCGTACCACTACATGGCCCAGGAGATCGTGTACTCCCCGCTGCACGCGGCGGAGGCGATCCAGCGGGTGAACTTCGCCCAGGCGCTGGCGTCTCGCTAGTCGGTGCCGTAGGCGTCGTACCCGGCCAGCAGGTGGGCGCGGGTGCCGGTCAGGTGCGGCTCGATGTCCCCGACGCGGGCCAGGCTCAGCTCGGCCGGGCCGGGCCCGCAGACACGCAGCAGCAGCCCCGGCACCTCGTCGAGGATGGCCAGCCAGCCGCGCCCCGGCGCGTCGCCGCCGAGCGGCTCGTCGGGCCAGCAGGAGAACTGCCGCGGCAGCCCGTCGACGGCGATGGACACCCGCTGCGAGGCCGGCGTGGACGCGGCGGCCAGCGCCCGCTGGGCCGCCGCCCGGTCGGCCGGGGCCTCCGCCGCCACGGCCACGCGCAGGTCGATGAGCAGCGGCATGGGCGGCCCGGCGGTGGTGATCACCTCGATCCACGGCCCGTCGCCCTGCGGGTCGCCGAAGACCAGCCCGGCGTGGTTGAGCCGCTCGTCCTCCCAGCCCCACGTGCCGATCCGGCACGGCCCGCCCCAGCCGGCCGGGCCGTAGAGCGGCAGCGCACCGGCGCTGGCCCGGATGCGGTTCGCCTGCTGGTCTATCAGCGCAGTGAACTCGATGCGGCTGAGTCGGCCCCCGTATCGCATGGGTCCGATCGTGCCGCATCCGCCACCCCCGCACGACGGGCCGCATCCCTCGGCGCCACCCCCGATATATGCACGTTTCGGGGTCTTCGCCACGCACCGCACGCCCGCCGTCTACGGGCAGTAGAGCTTCTTCGGCCGGGGCAGCCGAACGTCCACAATGCGGACGACTTCGTCCGCCTCCTGGGATCAGACCACTTCTTCGATCTTCGCGGTGGCCACGTCGAAGATGAACCCGCGCACGTCCTCACGGTTGGGCAGCCACGGGCACTCGCGCACGGTCCGGATCGAGGAGCGCATGGTGTCGTGCAGGTCGGTGAAGCCCGGCACGTCCCAGCCCGGCGTCACGCCCGTCTCGGCCAGCTCCGCCCGGAAGGCGGGGTCGTCGAAGCCGTCCATGCCGCACTCGGTGTGGTGGATCAGGACGATCTCCCGGGTGCCGAGCTTGCGCTGGCTGATCGCCAGCGAGCGCAGCACCTCCTCGGTCGGCAGCCCGCCCGCGTTACGGATCAGGTGAGCGTCACCGATCTCCAGCCCGAGCGCGCCGAACAGGTCCAGGCGCGAGTCCATGCAGGAGACGACGGCCAGGCGCAGCTTCGGCCGCAGCGGCCGCGGCCCGGGGAAGGTCTCGGTGTACTGCTCGTTCGCGTGAATCAGATGGTCGATCGCCGACATATTCGAAGTGAAGCAGATCCCTCACCCGAACGGCTGATGTGTGCGTCACAGGAGGCCAATCTCACCAACCCGTTCGTGCCTGGGGTGGGAGCCCCGGCGCGGGCGCGAGGGAGGCCCTAAGGTCTCATCCGTGACGCAGTGGGATGTGGCGATCGTGGGGGGCGGGCCGGCCGGCCTCTCGGCGGCGTACGAGTCGGCGCGCCGCGGGGCGAGCACGCTCGTGATCGAGAAGGCGGAGCACCCGCGGTACAAGACGTGCGGTGGTGGTTTGATCGGCTTCACCCTGAGCGCCGTGGCCGACCGGATCACGATCCCGGCCGACGACCGCGTCGAGCGCGCCCGGTTCACCCTCGACGGCCGCGCGGCCTTCACCCGCTCCACGCGCCGCGGCCCGCTGCTCACCATGGTCCGCCGCCCCGGCTTCGACGACGCCCTGCGCCTCGCCGCGGAGAAGGCCGGCGCGACCGTCCGCCAGTCGGTGGCCGCCCGTTCGCTGGAGCAGACCCCGGACGGCGTGCGCATCCGCCTGGCCGACGGCTCGGAGTCGACCGCCCGCACGGTCATCGGCGCCGACGGCTCGTCCGGCATCACCGCGCGCCACGTCGGCGTCGAGTACGGCCAGGTCGACCTGGGCCTGGAGGTCGAGGTGCCGATCTCCGAGGCCCGGCAGCGGTACTGGCGCGGCCGGCTGCTGATCGACTGGGGCCCGCTGCCGGGCTCGTACGCGTGGGTGTTCCCGAAGGGCGACCTGCTCACCGTCGGCGTCATCGCGGCCCGCGGCAACGGCGAGCGGACCAAGGCCTACCTGCGCAGCTTCGTCGACCGCGCGGGCCTCACCGGCATCGAGCCGGTGTACGACTCGGGGCACCTGACGCGGTGCCGTACCGAATCCTCGCCCTTGCGCAACGGCAACGTCATCGTGGCCGGCGACGCCGCCGGACTGCTCGAGCCCTGGACCCGCGAGGGCATCAGCTTCGCCGTCCGCTCGGGCGCCCTGGCCGGCGCGGCCGCGGCCGACGGGGACCTGTCCCGCTACGAGCGCGAGGTCGCCACGACCCTGGTCCCGTCGATGCGCGCGGGCACCACGCTGCTGGCCGCCTTCACCCGCCACCCGTCCGTGTTCCACAGCCTGCTGCGCACTCCCCTGGGCTGGCGCATGTTCGAGCGCTTCTGCCAGGGCGAGACGTCCTTCGACACCACGGTCGAGCGTTTCCCTGTACGGCAGACCCTCCGCCTGCTTACCTGATCCCCATGCGCTTCACTGCTGAGCTCGTCCTCGGCGGCAAGACCGCCACGGGCATCCGCGTCCCCGCCGCCGTCGTCGACGCGCTCGGCAAGGGCAAGAAGCCCGCGGTCACGGTGACCATCAACGGCCACACGTACCGCAGCACCGTCGCCGTCATGGGCGGCGAGTACATGCTCCCGGTCTCGGCCGAGGTCCGCGCCGCCGCCGGCATCGCCGCGGGCGACGAGGTCGAGGCCGACGTGGAGCTGGACACCGCGCCGCGGGTCGTCGAGGTCCCGGCCGACCTGGCCGCGGCCCTGGACGCCGCCCCGGGCGCCCGCGCGGCGTTCTCGTCGCTGTCGTACAGCAACCAGCGCCAGCACGTCCTGTCGGTCGAGGGCGCGAAGACCCCCGCGACCCGCGAGCGGCGGGTGGCCAAGGCGGTCGCGGCGCTACTTGACCAGGATGCCAAGGGCTGAGGCGAGCGCGGGTCCGAGCTCCATCAGCTGCCGCTCGTCCACGATCGCCCCTCTGAGCGAGTCGGCCCCGTCGGCGACGTCGAGCTCCCGCGCCCCGCGGAAGTCCACCTTCTTGCACTTGACCTGCGACATCCGCGCGTTGCGGATCGCCGTGCCCGGGAAGGTGACGTTGGTGAGATCGGCGCCGGCGCAGTCGAGCTCGTTGAGCTCACAGTCCTCGAAGACCACGTCGACCAGCGTGGCCCCCCTGAGGTTGAGGGTGTCAATCTTGCAGCGCTGGAACGTGACGCGCCGGAGTCGGGAGCTGTAGGCCTGCACCCCGGCCAGCGAACTGTCCAACATGGACACGTCCATCCACGCGGCGTCGACCAGTCGCACGCCGACCCATCGGTTGCGGCTGACCCAGACGTCGCTGAACCTGACCCGCTCCAGGCCGACCTCGGCGAGGGTGACCTGGGTGAGCGCCGACTCGATGAACCTGGCGCTGGTGGCCTCGCCGCCGTCGAGCTCGACCTGGTCGACGTGCACCTCGGTGTAGTCCCCGTCGTGCGCGAAGCGCTCGTCCTCGAATCGCTGCAGGTACGCGGCGTACGGAAGCTCCCCCAGCGACTGCACCACACCCATGCGGGCAATCCTATGACTGCCGTCTCGAACCTGGTCAGGAGCCGTCGCGCGGCGGGGCCGTCGTGGCGCGGACGACGAGGTCCGGCGGGAAGATCAGTTCCTGGTGCCGGTGGGTCGGAACGCCCTCGGCCAGGAGCAGGTCGGCGGCGACCCGCCCCAGCTCGCGGATCGGCCGGCGGATGGTGGTCAGGGCCGGCTGCACGTGCGCGGCGAACGGCACGTCGTCGTAGCCCATCACCGACACGTCGCCCGGGACCCGCACCCCGCGGCGTTCCAGCGCCCGGACCACCGCCACGGCCGCGATGTCGTTGAGGCAGACGATCGCGCTCGGCGGATCGTCAAGAGCGAGAAGAGCGGAGACGGCTTCTTCGGTACCGCTGAAGAGGTCCCCCAACGCCATCCGCACCTCGAGCAGGGGTGGGGCGCCGGCCCCGGACACGGCGGCGCGCAGGCCGGACAGGCGGGCGCGGACCGGGGCGACGTCGCGGGCGGCGGACAGGAACGCGATGCGCCGGTGCCCGAGACCGAGCAGATGGTCCCCGGCCAGCCGCCCGCCGGCCTCGTGATCGACCCCGACCGCGCACAGGTCGAGATCGCCGCGGGTGGCGTCGAGGAGGACGACCGGCGTGCCCCGGCGCGAGACGGCGGCCAGCTCGGCCAGGTTCTCCCCGGTCGGGGTCACGATGATCCCGCGCGGCGACTGCTCCTCGAGCAGCCTCAGGATCCGCAGCTCCTTCTCCGGCTCGATGTCGGTACTGCACGCCAGCACGAGGCACCCCGCCTCGTCCAGCCGGTCCTCGATCCCCCGGTTGAGCTCGGCGTAGAACGGGTTGGCCTGGTCCAGGGTGACCGAGCCGACCAGGCGGCTCGGCAGGCCGCGCAGCTGGCGGGCCGGGCCGCTGCGCACGAAGCCGAGGCTGGCCATCGCCTCCTCGACCCGTTCCCGGGTCGCGGGCGCCACCACGGCGGGGTTGTTCAGCACGTTGGCCACGGTGCTGACGGAGACGCCGGCCGTCTGGGCGACGTCGCGCATGCCACTTCGCCGTACGGCTTTCTGCTGCCCGGCATCGACCACGACGCGCACGATACAACCCGCGCGACACGACGGGCCGGGCGCGACGGCGCCCGGCCCGTGCTGATCGCCCTACTGGAACAGCTCGGCCAGCCACTCGGTCCACGCCTGCTCGGCCGCGGCCTGCTCGACGTCGGCGAAGATGTGGTGCCCGGTCAGGATCACGCCGCCGCGGCCCACGAAGCGCAGCAGCGCGTCGCCGGTGCGCACGCCCAGGAAGCTCGGCTCCAGCGTGGTGTCGACCACGCCGCGGATCTCCTCGCCGCCGAGGACCAGGCTGACCGCGTCGCCCTCGGCCACGTCCTTGGGCAGGCTCAGCGCCGCGGTGACGGCCGCCCACACCACGTCCTGGTCGGCCTGCGGCGGACCGAACGCGGAGACCGGCACGGCGGTGCGGCCGTCGAAGTGCTCGAGGTACTGGGCCAGGGTGCGCAGGTACAGCGGGTTGCCCTTCTTCAGCGCGTCGTACTCCGACTCCCAGTCCGCGCCCAGGATGCCGCTGTGCACCAGGCGCAGCGCGGTGGAGCTCCCCTCGCGCCCCTCGATGAGGTACTCGAACGCCATGAACGTGCCGTCCTCGGCGGCCTCGCTGCGGTAGGCGAAGCGGCGGCCCGGCTCGAACGCGGTGACCGTGCCGGTGCCGGTGAACCCGGGCATCGCCATGCTGGTCTGCCCGCCGACCCGCGGCTCGACCTCGTTGCGCCCCATGAACCACGAGTCGATGCCGGGCCCGGTGGCGATCGCCTCCCACACCTGCTCGGGCGTCGCGGCCAGGTCGATGTCGTGAACGAGCTCGAACTCGTGCGTGTCGGACATTTCAGGATCCCTTCGATTCGGTACCGCTGGACTCGGCGTTCCTGATGCTCGGATGGATGGCGACGATGACCCGGTGCTCCCGCCCCCCGGGCGCCTGCTCGTCGTGATAACGGCTGACCAGCTCGGTCACGGCCGCGGTCAGTTCCTGGGCGAACGCGGCCCGGTCGGCCGCCGAGGCGAACCGCACGGTGCCATCGAGCGCGAAGGTGGCCACCGGCTTGCCGGCCTTGGCCGCCCCGCTGATCAGCTGCCCGGTCTCCTTGACCAGCCGGGCCGCCAGCGCCAGCAACCACCGCGCGGAGAGCCGATCGGGCGACCGGGCGGGATCCGGCTGTACGGCGGCCAGCGCGATGGGCGAGATCACGAACGACGCCGCGGTGGCCCGCAGCACCCGCTCGGTGACGTTCCCCTTGCGCCGCTCCTCAACCAGCTCCACCAGCCCGTGCGCCTCGAGCGTCTTGAGGTGGTAGTTCACCTTCTGCCGGGGCAACCCCACGATCGCCGCGAGGCCGGTGGCGGAGTGCGGCTCCGCGAGCAGCTGCAACAGCCGCGCCCGCACGGGATCGAGCGCGACCTCCGCCGCCCCGGCCTCCTCGATGACTCCCACTTCGAACATGCCTAGACCGTACCCACCGACAACTTTGACTGTCAAGACAAGAAAAGTTGTCGGTACCTCACGTGGACGCTGCCGCACCTCGTCGAGTCGTCGCCCGTCCCCGTGGTGACGGCTGAGGCGCCGGGCGGGTCGAACGACTGGGTGGTGCTGCTGTGGAGGCGCTACGAGAACCGGCGCGGTGATGGCGGTGGATAGGGTGGGCGCGTGACGGGCGAGGGGCCGCGGGCGCTGCACTGGCCCGCCGCGATCGTGCTCAGCGGCGGGGTGGCGGCGTTCCTGCTCGGGCACGCCTGGTTCCTGTGGCTCATGGGGCTGGCCGGCGGGTGGTACCGGGTCGCCGCCGCGGCGGGCGTGCTGGCCGCCGTCCCGCTCGGGCACTGGCACGCCGTGACCCAGCTGGTCGCCGTGCTCGCGGTCCTGGTGACCGCCGCCATCACGCGGGACCTGCGCACGGTCCGGGTCCTGCACACCACGCAGATCCACGACTTCGGGCGCTAGCCGTACCGGCCGGCTAGGAGACGACGCCGCCCTCGGTGAGCAGGCGGGCGACCGGCAGGGTGGCCGCGCCCAGGGCGACCGCGTCCTCGCCGAGGCGGCCCAGCTCGATGCGGGCCTGGGCGAAGGGCTGGCGCAGGGCGTGGCGGGCGGCCGACTCGCGCACCCGGGGCAGCAGCTCGGCGAGTGCGGTCGCGGTCCAGCCGCCCAGGACGACCAGCTCGGGGTTGAACAGGTTGAGCAGGTTGGCCACGCCGGCGCCGAGGTAGTCCGCGGTCTCGTCCAGCACGGCCCGGGCGGCGGGCTCGCCGGCCGCGGCGAGCAGGGCCGCGATCCGGGTCTCCTCGTCGTCGCCGGGCAGTTCGAGGGCGGCGGGGTGCTCGCGGTACCGCTGCAGCACCGAACCGGCGCCGACGTAGGCCTCCAGGCAGCCACGGGAGCCGCACCGGCACGGGCGGCCGCCGTAGACCAGGGTCGTGTGGCCCCACTCCCCCGCGCTGCTGGACGCGCCGCGGTAGGTCGCGCCGTCGGTCACCACGGCGGCCCCGATGCCCGAGCCGACCAGCGCGAAGACGGCGTGGCGGCGGCCCCGCCCGGCGCCGAACCACATCTCGGCCTGGCCGAGGGTCGTGGCGCCGTTGTCGATGTGCAGGGGGAGCTCGGTTCCCTCCTCGAGGAGCCTTTGCAGCGGTACGGCATCCCAGCCCAGCGTCTGCGCGTGCACCACGGCGCCGTCGGGGCCTTGCTGGACGATCCCGGCGACGCCCACCCCGACGCCGAGCACCTCCCCCGGGCCGCGCCCGGCGGTCACCGCGCGCAGGGCGGCGTGGATGTGCCGCACGACCGTCTCCGGGGTGGTGCCGGCCGGGCCGCCGATCGGGCGGTCGGCGCAGGCCAGCCGCCGCAGGCCGAGGTCGAACAGCTCGGCCCGGACGCGGGTCTCGCCGACGTCGATGCCGGCGACCGCGCCGAAGCCGGGGGCGATGCGCAGCAGGATGCCCGGGCGGCCGCCCTCGGACTCCAGCGCGCCGGCCTCGGCGACCAGGCCGTCCTCGATGAGATCGCTCACCACGTTGCTCACCGCGGGCTGGCTCAGGCCGGTCTCGCGGGACAGCGCCTGGCGGGTCAGCGGGCCGTCGAGGAGGAGCCGGGTGAGCAGGGCGGAGCGGTTGCGCAGCCGGACACCCCGGTTCGTCGCCCGCTCGATCCGCACCCCGGCCACTCTAGATGCAGGTGGAAGGCACTTGACGCATGCTGGGCGCCACACTTTAATGACGACATTAATTAAGTCTCGATAGAATCTTCCGGTCTCGATAGAAAAGGGACAGCCGCCACCCTCTCCCTGTCGAGCGCGCGTCCGCACGCCGGTCGACACCCCCACCAGAAGGGCCCAAGACTGGTGTCGATTCGCCGTGCCGCCGCCGTACTCACCGCCGGCATCCTGTTGTCCGGGTCGCTCGCGGCGTGCGGGGACGACCAGGCGAAGGCCGCCAAGACCATCACGTACTGGGCCAGCAACCAGGGGCCGAGCCTCGACTTCGACCGGCAGACCCTGCAGCCGGAGCTGGACGAGTTCGAGCAGCAGACCGGCATCCACGTCAAGCTCGAGGTGGTGCCCTGGTCGGACCTGCTCGACCGGCTGATGGCGGCGACCAAGGACGACAGCGGCCCGGACGTGGTCAACATCGGCAACACCTGGTCGGCCTCGCTGCAGGCCACCGGGGCGTTCGTCGCCTTCGACGGGCACACGCTGGACCTGGTCGGCGGCCGCGACCGGTTCGTGCCCTCGGCGCTGGCCGCGGCCGGTGCGCCGGGCACGCCGCCGTCGGCGGTGCCGCTGTACTCGCTGTCCTACGCGCTGTACTACAACAAGCGCCTCTTCGCCGAGGCGGGCATCGCCGGCCCGCCGACCACCTGGGACGAGCTGGTCGCGGACGGCCGGAAGCTCACCAAGCCCGCCAAGGGCCAGTACGGGCTGGCGATCGAGGGGGCCAACCCGGCCGAGAACGCGCACCACGCGTTCACGTTCTCGCAGCAGTACCGCGGGCAGTGGTTCGACGCGAACGGCGAGCCGACCTTCGACACGCCGGCGAACATCTCCGCCATCAAGCGCTACGTCGGGCTCATGGCCAACGACCACATCGTCGACCCGGCCGACGCCGGCTACGGCAAGAACGAGTCGCGGGCCGACTTCGCCAAGGGCAAGGCGGCGATGCTGCTCTGGCAGGCGGCCGGCACGTCGCTGCAGCAGGCCGGGATGCGCCCCGACCAGTACGGCGTGGCCCCGGTCCCGTTCCTCGCCGACCCCTTCACGCAGGGCGGGGTGCGGATCAACAGCATGGTCGCCGGCATCAACATGGCCGTCTACAAGCACACCCGCAACCTCACCGGCGCGCTGGACTTCGTGCAGTTCATGACCAGCGACAAGGTGCAGATCACCCTCAACAAGGCGTACGGCTCGCTGCCGTCGGTGCGCTCGGCCTACAGCGACGCCGCGTTCCGCACACCGGAGCAGGAGGTGCTGTTCCAGGTGCTCAACTCGACCGCCGCGCCGCTGCCGCAGGTGTCGGCCGAGAGCAAGTTCGAGACGCTCGTCGGCGCGGCCATGGCCGAGCTGTTCGCCGACGCGGCGGCCGGCAAGCCGGTCACCGACGAGAGCATCAAGGCCAAGCTCAGCTCGGCGGAGGGAAAGATGTGACACCCCGCCGAGGCCCGTGTGAACACCCACCTCAAGAGGGAGACCCGTCCCGTGCTGGATCTGTCCGCACTACCCCCCGGCTTCATCTGGGGTGCCGCCACCGCGGCTTACCAGATCGAGGGCGCCGCCGCCGAAGACGGCCGGAAACCGTCCATCTGGGACACGTTCTCCCACTCCCCCGGTAACGTCGACAACGGCGACACCGGGGACGTGGCCTGCGACCACTACCACCGCTGGCCCGAGGACGTGGCGCTGATGCGCCGGCTCAACCTCGACGCGTACCGGTTCTCGGTGGCCTGGCCGCGGGTGATGCCCGACGGCACCGGCACGGTCAACGCGGCCGGTCTCGACTTCTACGACCGGCTCGTCGACGCGCTGCTGGCCGAGGGGATCCGCCCGTTCGTCACGATGTACCACTGGGACCTCCCCCAGGCGCTGCAGGACGCGGGCGGCTGGCCGAACCGGGCGACCGCCGAGGCCTTCGCCGACTACGCCGCCGTGGTGGCCGGGCGGCTCGGCGACCGAGTGGCCGACTGGAACACGGTCAACGAGCCGCTGTGCGTGTCCTGGATCGGGCACCTGGAGGGGCGGATGGCCCCCGGCGAGCGCGACCTCACCCGCGCCGTGCACACCTCGCACCACGTGCTGCTCGGCCACGGCCTGGTGAACCAGGCGATCCGCGCCTCGGCCCGGCTGGCCCCCAACGTCGGCATCGTGTTCAACCTCAGCCCGATCGAGCCGGGCTCGGACCGGCCCGAGGACGTGGCCGCCGCGCGGCGGGCCGACGGGCACACCAACCGCTGGTGGCTCGACCCGGTCTTCGGCCGCGGCTACCCGGCCGACATGATCGAGTGCTACGGCGTGGAGCCGCCGGTGCGCGAGGGCGACCTGGAGCTGATCGCCGCCCCGACCGAGTTCCTCGGCATCAACTACTACTTCCGCCAGATCGTGGTCGACGACCCCACCGGCTCGGCGCCCTACGCCCGGCAGATCCCGGTGCCCGGCTCGGTCGAGACGGCCATGCCCTGGGAGGTCTACGCCCGCGGCCTGGAGGACATCCTGGTCTCGGTGGCGCAGACGTACGCCCCGCGCAGCATCCTGGTCACCGAGAACGGCTCGGCCTGGTACGACACCGTCGAGCCCAACGGCGAGATCCAGGACAAGGAGCGCACCGACTACCTGGAGCAACACCTCGAGGCGGTGCGCAACGCGGTGCTGCGCGGCGCCCCGGTGGACGGGTACTTCGCCTGGTCCCTGCTGGACAACTTCGAGTGGGCGTACGGCTACGACAAGCGCTTCGGCCTCGTCCGGGTCGACTACGACACGCAGCAGCGCACGATCAAGGCCTCCGGGCACCGGTACGCCGACCTGATCACGGCGCACAAGCGATCCCGCGAATCCGTGATCTAGGGTCGCGAGGGGCGCTGCCGGGTATCAGGGTATAGAGAACGGCAGCGCCACCAACTTCCGCGAGTCAGTAAGGGGACGCCGACATGACGCAGCAAACCGACAGCTGGGACCCGGCTCCGGACGAGGAGGGTCAGCTGTCCGCGGAGGACACCCTGTCCGACCGCGGGCTCGACGACTCACTCGACGAGGGTTACTCGCCGCCGGAGAAGCCGCGCGGGCTGAACGCCTTCGGCACCACCCAGGCCGAGGCGGAGCAGGGCGAGTCGCTCGACCAGCGGCTGCTGCAGGAGGAGCCGGACCCGACGGCCCGGCCCGACCTGGACGACTACGGCACGACCACCGAGTCGGGCGAGTTCTTCGACTCCGACGAGGTCGGCGACCGGCGGGCCGGCCGGCTGGTCGCGCCCGACGAGGGCCTCGGCGAGGACGAGGAGAAGGACGAGATCGGCTCCGACGTGGGCATCGACGGCGGCGCGGCCTCGGCCGAGGAGGCCGCCATGCACATCGTGGACGACCGCAACCTGTAGCGCACGAACAGCAGCGCGGCCGCCGCGACCAGGACGCTCCACAGGAGGTACCAGCCGGTCAGGGCGAGCAGGCCGAGCACGGACACGAGCGCGACCGCGGCGGTCCGGCGGGCCCACGAACGGGCCGGGAGCAGCCGGACCGCCGCGGCCGTGCCCAGGACGTACACCACGACGAACGAGCCGGACACGGCCAGCATGATGGGCCGGGTACTCAGCCCGGTGGCGGCGGCCACGGCGAGCGTCGCCGCGGCCAGCCCGGCCACGACGGCCAGGCTGCGCCGGGGCACCTGTCCGGCGTCCGCGCCGCGGGCGAACCAGGCCGGCAGCGCGCCGTCGCGGCCCAGGGCGGCGCCGAGCCGGGCGGCACCGGCGAAGTACGCGTTCATCGCCCCGGCGGTGAGCAGCACGGCGACGACCGCGGTCAGCGCGCGCGACCCCGGGCCGAAGCCGATCGCCAGCAGGTCGGCCAGCGGTGCCTCCGACGGGTGGGCGAGGACGAGCTGGCTGGTGGCGGCGACGGCGAGGTACAGCACGCCGACCACGCCGACCGCGATCCAGGTGGCCCGGGGCACGTCCCGGCGCGGGTCGCGGTAGTCGGCGGCGAGCGAGGTGAGCGCCTCCCAGCCGGCGAAGCCCCAGACGAGCACCGCGATCGCCGGGCCGACCGCCGTCCAGCCGTGCGGCGCGAACGGGCGCAGGTTCGCGGCGTCGGCGCTCGGCAGCGCGGTCAGGATCGCCGCGAGCAGCAGCGCGACCAGGGCCGCGGCGAGGCCCAGCTGCACCCGGCCGCTGACCCGCACGCCCCCGAGGTTCGCCGCGGTCACCAGCGCGACCAGGGCCGCCGCGGTGAGCAGCGTCGTGCGGTGCCCGCCGCCGAGGACGGCGGCGACGTACGCGCCGCCGAACGTGGCCGCCGGCAGCGCGCCGACCGGCACGGCGAAGTAGAACGACCAGCCGACCACGGCGGCGGCCCGCGGGCCGAAGGCCCTCCCGACGTATGAGGCCACGCCGCCGGTGTCCGGGAAGCGGGCGCCGAGCGCGGCGAAGGTGAGCGCGAGCGGGGCCGAGAGCAGGATCAGGGCGAGCCAGGCGACCAGCGCGGCCGGGCCGGCGATCTGCGCGGCGATCCCGGGCAGCGCGATGACGCCGGTGCCGAGAACGGCCCCGACGGACAGCGCGGCGCCCTGCTTGACGGTGAGCACGCGATCAACGCTAGGGTCGGACTTGGCCTGGAAGAAGAGCCAATCCGCGGTACACCTGATTGGGCCAAATTGGATCTGCACATCAGCCTCGAGGGGCCCGGGGACCGCACCGACCGGATCTACCGCCAGCTGCGCGACGCGATCCTGGACGGGCGGCTGCGCCACGGCGAGCGGGTGCCGCCGAGCCGCGCGCTCGCCCGCGACCTCGCCGTGGCCCGCAACACCGTCGCCGCCGCGTACGACCGGCTCGTCGGGGACGGCTTCCTGGCCGGGCGGGCGGGGGCGGGGACCTTCGTGGCGTACCGCGGCTCGGCCACCGTCGCCCGCCGCGCGCCCGTCGGCCCGCTGCGGCCCTCCCGGCGGTTCGCCGCCCTCGGCCCGGAAGATCCGGCCACTCCCCCGGCCCGCTACGACCTGCGCATCGGGCACCCCGATGCGTCGCTGTTCCCGCTGGCCGCCTGGCGGCGCCTGCTGGGCCGGTCGCTGCACGCGTCGGCGGATTATCACGACCCGTCCGGACTCCCGCCGTTGCGATCGGCCATCGCCCGGCACATCGGGCTGTCCCGGTCGGTCCGGGCCTCGGGCGAGGACGTGCTCGTCACGTCCGGCGCCCAGCAGGCGATCGACCTCGTCGCGCGGGTGCTCATCGAGCCGGGCGCGACGGTGGCCGTGGAGGAGCCCGGCTACCGGCCGGTGCGGCGGCTCTTCGCCAGCCTCGGGGCGCGCGTCGCCGGCGTGCCCGTCGACGCCGACGGGATCGTCGTGGACCTCATTCCGCCGTCGGCGCGGCTGGTGTACGTCACCCCCTCCCACCAGCACCCGCTGGGCATCGCGATGTCGCTGGAGCGGCGCAGCGCCCTGCTGGACTGGGCCCAGGAGCACCGGGCGGCGATCGTGGAGGACGACTACGACAGCGAGTTCCGCTACTCCGACCGTCCCCTGGAGCCCCTGCAGAGCCTGGACCGGGCCGGACGGGTGATCTACGTCGGCACGTTCTCCAAGACGCTGCTGCCCTCGCTGCGCCTGGGCTTCCTGGTCGCGCCCGAGGCGCTGCGCCCGGCCCTGCGCGCGGCCCGCCGGATCGCCGACTGGCACGGCGAGCCCGCCGCGCAGGCCGCCCTGGCCGCGTTCATCGACGAGGGACTGCTGCAGCGGCACCTGCGCTCGGTCGGCCGGGTCTACGCGGCGCGCCACGACCTGCTCGTGCGGGCCGCGCGGGGGCCGCTCGCCCCGTGGTACACCCTGGTGCCCTCCAGCGCCGGGCTGCACGCCGCGCTGCGCTGCACCGCGCCGGTCGACGTGGACGGCGTGGTGCGCCGGCTGCGGGCGGCCGACGTGGCGCTCGAGCCGCTCACCCGCTTCTACGCCGAGCCGCGGCGGGTGCCCGACCAGGGGCTGGCCATCGGCTTCGGCGCGATCGCCACCGCCGACCTGCCGGAGGCGCTGGACCGGCTGGCCGCCGCGACCCGTCCGTCATGATGACAGCGGGCGGGACCGGCGGCGGTTACGGTGTGGCCATGCTCGTGCGCCGCGCCGCCGTCCTCGCCGCGCTGGCGGCCACCCTGGCCGGCTGCGGCTCGCACCATGCACCTTCGGTCGCCGCGACCGCACCGCCTTCGCCGGTGGTGACCAGCGCTGCTCCGTCGGCCGTTGTGAGCTCGCCCGCGCCGCCGGCGCCCGGGCTCACCACGATCACGTACACGCAGGCGGCGACCGGCTTCCCGGCCGACCCCGACCAGGCCTCCACGGTGCCGCTCACCGAGGCGCTGCAGCTGGACGCGAAGGCGCCGGTGTACGACGCGCCCGGCGGCACGGCCCGCGCGTACCTCACCCCGAAGATCAGCGGGGTGGACCTGATCATGCCGATCGTGTCCCGGCAGGACGGGTGGGTGGCGGTACTGCTGCCGTCCATGAACCGCAGCGTCGGCTGGCTGCCCCCGGGCGGCTGGCACACCGCCCCGCTGCGCGACCAGATCGTGGTGCACCGGGGCGCGTTCACGCTGACCTGGCTGCGCGACGGGGTGGCGCAGCAGACCTGGACGGTGACGGTCGGCGCCCCGGCCACCCAGACGCCGCTGGGCCGCACGTTCGTGCTGGGCCGCTCGGCGCAGCCGAGCAAGGTGTACGCCGGGCTCGACGTGCTGGCCCTGGGGGCCGTGCCGGACGACAAGAAGGCGGTCGCCTCGGGCCTGGCCGACGCGCACACCGGCATCCACGCCTGGTACCGCAACGAGTTCGGCTATCGCAAGTCCAACGGCTGCGTGCGGATGCCGCCCGCCGCCCAGCAGGTGCTGCTGGCCAACGTCTCGCCCGGCACGAGCGTGGTCGTGCTGCCCTGACCCCCTGAGCGCTGCTGGGCCGCGCCTGAGCGCTGCTGGGCCGCGCCTGAGCGCTATTGGGCCGCGGTCAGGGGCGCGCCGGTCTCCAGCACGGACTTGAGGCCGGCGATGACGTGCGGCCAGCCGTCCTTGATGCCGGCGAGCACGACGCTGTCCGGCTCGAAGCCGTCGTGGATCACGGTGAGCTTGACGTGGTCGCCCTGCGGCTCGATCACGAAGGTGACCTTCGAGCGGGGCTCGGCGGCCGCCTTCGCCCGGTATCCGGGGTCGATGTCGTAGGCCCTCGCCCACTCCTCGGTGAAGGTGTGCCACGTGTACGACAGGCGCTCGTACGGCACGGCCTCCAGCACGACCTGCTCCGGGTCGGCGACGACGGTCCCGTCCTTGTCGATGCGCATGGTCATCGACGCGCCCCGGGTCCAGTCGGTCTCCCAGGAGATCCCCCAGTACTGCCGGGTGAACTCCGGGTCGGTCAGCCCCTGCCACAGCCGCTCGGGCGTGGTGCGGATGTAGGTGGTGTAGACGAACTCGGGCCGGTCCATGGGCGCGTCCTCCAGTGCCTTCTTGAGGTCGGCGAGCGCGTCGACCCGCCGCCGGTCGTAGTGGCTGATCCACCGCTGCCCGATCTCGGCGATCGGCGCGGGGTTGAGGTAGTGCAGCTTCTCCCGCCCGCGGCGGACGGTGGCCACGAGCCCGGCCTCCTCCAGGATCGCCAGGTGCTTGCTCACGGACTGCCGGGTCATGTCCAGCCCGGCGCACAGTTCGCGCAGCGTCTGCCCGTTGCTGCGGTTGAGCCCGTCGAGCAGCCGCCGCCGGCTCGCGTCGGCGAGCGCCCGGAACACCTCGTCCACAATATGCAGCCTTTCGGTTGCGTTTCAGCTTAGGCAGCCGTACGGCTGCATGTCAACGCGATCGAGTGACACCCCGTACCTTCTGTCGGCTTTATCCGTCGTTTGTCGGGTTTGATGGTTTCAAAGGGGGTTTCAGCCATGTTCGCGACCGGTGAGGACCACGCCGCTCGGATGCGCCACGAGCTGCACACGCCGCTGACCTCGATCAAGGCGTACACCCGCCTGCTGCGCGACGACCTGCCGCCCGGCCCTCCCGGCGAGGGCGCCGCCTGCCTCGACGCGATCGACCGCAACGCGCTGCGCCTGGAGCGCTACGTCGACAGCGTGATCCTGCCGCTGGCCGCGACCGACCGCCCGATGGCCCGGGAGGGCACCACGGACCTGGTGCCGGTACTACGCGACGCCGTCGACCTGGCCCGCCGGGTCGCGGTGGCGGGCGCGGTGAGCGTGCACGCCGACGTGCCGGAGTCCGCGCTGGTCGCCGTCGACGAGACGATCTGCCGCCACCTGGTCGGCCAGCTCGTGCTGTGGCTGGCCATCGCCGCCCCGGCCCGGGCCCACGTGGAGATCGCGCTGCGCCGCGACCCGCTGCCGTCCATCGAGGCCCGCGTGGTGCCGCACGGGGAGCTGACGGCGGCGCCGCAGCGGCGGCCGAGCGACGAGCCGCAGAAGCCGGGCGACCTGCGGGTGGCCCGCGCGGTGGCCAACCTGTGCGGTGGCGACCTGCGGCTGGAGGAGACGGCCTTCCGCCTGACCCTGCCCGCCACGGTGCTGGCCCCCGCCCCGCGCTGACTTCCGTTTCGCACGAAATGTCGGGCGCTGGCGCGCCACGACATTTCGGACTTTTCGCCTGCCGGGTTATAAGTCAGATAAGTCGCGGCGCGGAGCGCCCGACTTATCGCCTTACGGCCGTCACCCGCCCGTGCGCCGCCTCCGGCAGCCTGCCGCCGACGATGGTCGCGGCGGTGGACACGTCGGCGGCGCGCCCGCCGGCACCGGGTCCCTCGCAGGGGCCAGTGCCGGCAGCCGGCGCCTGGGCGGGCCTCCCTGTGGGGCGAAAGGCGACGGGGTCGAAGCGCCCGGCTTATCGCCGTACGACCGTCACCGGCTGCGGGAGCAGAAGGCGACGGGGTCGAAGCGGCCGTACAGGCGGGGGTCCAGCCAGTGCCCGGCCTCCCGGCGGAACAGCGGCGGCGGCATGACGCCGGCGCCGTCCGGGATCGCCCCGGCCAGGTCACCGGCGAGATCCTGCAGGTTGGTGCGGTGGACCAGCTGCGGCTCGGCCGGCCAGGCGCCGATGACGACCACGGCCGGGACGTCGCGGCGGGCCAGGGCCTCCAGGGTCAGGGCGGTGTGGTTCAGGGTGCCCAAGCCGGCGCGGGCCACCACGACGGCGGTGGCACCCAGCGCGGCGGCCAGGTCCAGCGCGGTCCAGCCGCCCTCGCCCAGCGGGACGAGCAGGCCGCCGGCCCCCTCGATCAGGGTCAGGTCGTGGTCCTCGGCAATGGAGCGGGCCGTGAGCTGAGCCATCACGGCGGTGAGCGGGTCCTCGCCGGCCACCCGGGCGGCGGCGAGCGGCGCGAGCGGGTCCGGGAAGCTGGCCAGGGTGCGCGTGGTGGCCGGCTCGGCCAGGCGGGCGACCGTCACGGCGTCGGGCTCGTCGCCGTCGGCGGTGCCGGTCTGGGCCGGCTTGATCACGGCGACGCGCTGGCCCGCGGCCGTGGCGGCGGCGGCGATCGCGGCGGTGACGATGGTCTTGCCCACGCCCGTGTCGGTACCCGTGATCACGACCGTCCCCACGATCGGCGCCGGGAGCTCCTCGCTGAAGCCGAGCCCGAGCGCCGTGCCGAGCTCGGAACCGGGGGATGTCGTCACGGGCGTTCCTTCAGGATGATGTCGACGGCGTGGTCGAAGTCGGCGGCCGGGACGCCGACGCCGATGGTCAGGCGCAGGCGGGCGCGACCGTCCGG
This sequence comes from Dactylosporangium salmoneum, assembly GCF_039532525.1. Classification (NCBI taxonomy): domain Bacteria; kingdom Bacillati; phylum Actinomycetota; class Actinomycetes; order Micromonosporales; family Micromonosporaceae; genus Dactylosporangium; species Dactylosporangium salmoneum. Next base: position 73,064 of record NZ_BAAARV010000022.1, on the reverse strand, counting down.
AGTGGACGGTGGGCGGAAGCAGCCTACCGCCACGCCCCGGCCGCGACAGGCGGTCGCCCACGCGAGGGCCTCGTCCGGCGACGGGGCGGCGATCGACACGACGCCGCCGGCCGGCTCCGAGACCTCCAGGCCGCCGGCGCGCAGCCGGTCGACGGCGCGGCGGGCCCGGGCATGCAGGTCGGCACGCAGGTCGTCGCCCGACTCCAGCAGGCGCAGGGCGGCCCGGGCACCGGCGGCCACGGCGGGCGGCAGGGCGGTGTCGAAGATGAACGTCCGGCCGGTGTCGAGCAGCTCGCGGTGCAGCTGGCGGGGGCCGGCGACCACGCCGCCGGCGGCGCCCAGGGACTTGGACAGGGTGGCGGTGACCACCAGGCCGGGGGCGCCGGACAGGCCCGCGGCCGCCACGCCGCCGGCGCCGGACGGGCCGATCACGCCGAGGGCGTGCGCGTCGTCGACCAGCAGCAGGGCGCCGTGGGCGCGGGCGGCCTCGTACAGCTCCGGCAGCGGGGCCAGGTCGCCGTCGACCGAGAAGATGCTCTCCGTCACGACGACGGCGGGGCGGCCGGGGTGGCGGGAGAGCTCACGCCGTACGAAATCCGGGTCTTTGTGCGGGGCGACCAAGGTCTCGGCGCCCTCGCGGCCGGCCCTTCCCGCGCAGGCCAGGCGGCACCCGTCGACGAGGGACGCGTGGTTGTGGGCGTCGGAGACGAGCAGGGTGCCGCGGCGCACGAGCGCCCGCACGGCGCCCAGGTTGGCCAGGTAGCCCGAGGAGTACACCAGCGCCGACTCGGCGCCGAGCAGGGCGGCCAGGCCGGCCTCCAGGTCCCGGTGGGCGGCGGTCGAGCCGCGGACCAGCCGGGAGCCGGTGGCGCCCAGGCCGAAGTCCGCGAGGGCCCGCGCGGCGGCGGCGATGACCTCGGGGTGGCGGGACAGGCCCAGGTAGTCGTTACCGGCGAGGTCGACGACCGGGTCGCCGGGATCGCGGGGCAGCAGCTCGCGGCGCAGGCCAGCGGCCTGCCGGGCGGCGGCCTCCTCCTCGAGTGCGAACAGCCACTCCACCAAGGCCTCCCGTTGCGGTTGTAGAACCCCTACGATGCCGATTGTGCGATGTGCACAACCTAGCCGAGTCCACCCGGGGCCGGACAGGCCACCCTAACGATTTGTAAGGTACGAGCATGCTTGATGCTGCCAAGGCCGTCCTGGATACCGGTGTGGGCCTCGACCTCGACGGGGTGCTCGCCGTGCTGCGCTGCTCGGACGAGGAGCTGCCGGAGTACCTCTCGATCGCCCACGACGTGCGGATGCGCTGGTGCGGGCCCGAGGTCGAGGTCGAGGGCATCGTGTCGCTCAAGACCGGCGGCTGTCCCGAGGACTGCCACTTCTGCTCGCAGTCGGGGCTCTTCACCTCGCCGGTGCGGGCGGTCTGGCTCGACATCCCGTCGCTGGTCGAGGCGGCCAAGCAGACGGCCGCGACCGGGGCGACCGAGTTCTGCATCGTGGCCGCCGTGCGCGGGCCCGACGAGCGGCTCATGACCCAGCTGGCCGATGGCGTGGCCGCGATCCGGGCGGCGGTGGACATCAACATCGCGGCGTCGCTGGGCATGCTGAGCCAGGCGCAGGTGGACCGCCTCGCCGAGCTGGGGATCCACCGGTACAACCACAACCTCGAGACCGCGCGGTCGCACTTCCCGCAGGTGGTCAGCACCCACTCCTGGGAGGAGCGCTGGGACACCCTGCGGATGGTCCGCACCGCCGGCATGGAGGTCTGCTGCGGCGGCATCCTCGGCCTCGGCGAGAGCGTCGAGCAGCGCGCCGAGTTCGCGATGCAGCTGCAGGAGCTCGACCCGCACGAGGTGCCGCTGAACTTCCTCAACCCGCGCCCGGGCACGCCGCTGGCCGACCAGCCGGTGCTCGACCCGAAGGACGCGCTGCGGGCGATCGCGGCGTTCCGGCTGGCGCTGCCGCGGACGCTGCTGCGGTACGCGGGCGGGCGCGAGATCACGCTGGGCGACCTCGGCACCCGCGACGGGCTGCTCGGCGGGGTGAACGCCGTGATCGTCGGCAACTACCTCACCACGCTGGGGCGCGCCCCGGAGCAGGACCTGGCGCTGCTCGAGGAGCTGAGCATGCCGGTCAAGGCACTCTCGGCGACGCTGTGAACGCCTACTGCGACCGGTGCGGGGAGCCGCGGGCGAGCGGCTCCCACGACGCCTGCCTGGCCGCCCGGGAGCTGGAGCCGCCGCGGTACTGCGGGCAGTGCCGCCGCCGCATGAAGGTTCAGGTCCTGCCGAGCGGCTGGACGGCCTCCTGCGTCGAGCACGGCGCCCTCACCCGGTAGGCCCGGCCCACTCCGTCGCCGCGGCGGCCGCCCGGTCCAGGTTGCGGGGGTTGACCCTCGTGAGCCGGCCGCGGGGCTGCAGTACCGCCGCGGCCTTCTTCGACTGCTGCAGCACCCGCGCGATGCGGGCGCGGCGCAGCCGGCCGTACTCCAGCAGCGCCGGCCCCAGCGCCCCGCCCACGAGCGCGGTCTGCAGGGTGGCCACGTCCTCCAGGGCGAGCGAGGCGCCCTGGGCCAGATGGTGCGGCATCGCGTGGGCGGCGTCGCCGACGAGCGCGTAGCCGCCCGGCCCGCACGGCACGCCGAACGAGTCCGGCATCGGGGTGACCTCCCCCACCGGCTCCTGCACCAGGTCGTCGGCCTCGGTGGCGGCCAGCAGCTGGCCGACCGGCGGGTGCCAGCCGGCGAACCAGCGGCGCAGCAGGGCGAGCTGGCCGGCGGGCGGCTCGGGCCGCAGCGCGCCGGGGACGGTGGCGACCCAGTAGAGGCCGCGCTCGCCGAGGGAGTGGTACTCGAAGCGCTGCCCGCCCCCGAGGGTCTCGCCGTGCGGGGGAACGCCGTCGGGCAGTTCGGGCGCGCGGAACCACGGGATGACGGCCCGCCAGGCGGCGTACCCGGCGCTGGCGAAGGTGCTGCCGGCGACGAGGCGGCGGCGGATCGCGCTGTCCGCGCCGTCCGCGGCCACGACCAGGTCGGCCTCGAACGTGACCCGCCCGTCGCCGACGGCGGGGCGGTCGCGGCTCACCCGGGCGCTCTTGACCTCGATCCCGCCGCGCACGTCGACCTGCTCGCCGAGGCCGGCGATGAACGCGTCGTGCAGGCCCTCACGGTGCACCACGACCGGCGGCGACTCGACCTCGGAGACGCCCGGCTGGACCAGCCAGGTGCCGTCCGGCCGCCGGATGCCAGCGGGCGGCACGGCGGTGGAGATGCTGTCGAGGCCGCCGGCCAGGCCCAGGGCGCGCAGCGCGCGAACCCCGTTGGGCCACAGCACCATCGCGGCCCGGCCGGGGCGGAGCCGGTCCTCGCGCTCCAGCAGGGTGACCTTCCAGCCGGCCCGGGCCAGCGCACCGGCGGCGGCGAGCCCGCCGATGCCGGCCCCGACCACGACCGCGGTCCGCATCAGCCCTTGCCCGCGTCGCTGCTCTCCGGCTCCTGCTCCTTTTGTTCTTCTGCTTCTTCTTCTACTTCCGCCGCTTCTTCGACGTGCGCCTCTGCGTCCGGTTCCTCTGCTTTGTCCGCTTCTTCCCCGGGCTCCGCACCGGTGACGAGGGTAATCTTGCCGTCCTCGTCGTAGGTGACCTGCTCCTGCGGGCCGCGCACGCGCAGGAAGTAGATCAGCGCGGCGGCGAAGACGACGATCGAGGTCCAGTTGTTCAGCCGCATGCCCAGCACGTGGTGGGCGTCGTCGATGCGCAGCGACTCGACCCAGAAGCGGCCGACGGTGTAGAGCATCACGTAGAGCGCGAAGGCGCGGCCGCGGCCGAAGCGGTACTTGCGGTCGACCAGCCAGACGACCAGGGCCACCCCGAGGCACCACAGCGACTCGTAGAGGAACGTCGGATGGAACAGGCCCAGCACGATGGGCTGCCCGCCGGCCTCGAGCGCCCGGCCGTTGGCGCTGTCCCAGTTGTACACCTTGAGCGCCCACGGCAGGGAGGTCTCCTTGCCGTACAGCTCGTTGTTGAACCAGTTGCCCCAGCGCCCGATCGCCTGGGCCACGGGCAGGCCGACCGCCAGCGTGTCGGCCGCCATGGCGAAGGGCAGGTTCAGGCGGCGGCAGGCGATGTAGGCCCCGAGCGCGCCGGCCGCGACGCCGCCCCAGATGCCGAGGCCGCCCTCCCAGATCTTGAACGCCTTGAGGATCGAGCCGTTCTCGCCGAAGTACGCCTCCGGGGAGGTGATCACGTGGTACAGCCGGGCGCCGACGATGCCGAAGGGCACCGCCCAGATCGCCACGTCCAGGATCACCCAGGGGGGTGCGCCCCGGGCCCGCAGGCGCCGGTCGGTGATGTAGCAGGCGGCCACGATGCCGAGCACGATGCACAGGGCGTAGGCGCGCAGCGGAATCGGTCCCAGGTCCCAGACGCCACGGGTCGGGCTCGGGATCTCGGCCAGCGGTGAGAGGGCAGCATCCACGGGTGAACACGCTACCGCCGATCCGGCGAAAAGCGATGCCCGGCCACTCCTGTCGGCCTTCAGCGGCAGGCTTGGGTGATCACCTCTCACCCGCCTTCATGATCACCTCACCCCTTCGGTGATCACCACTAGTTCGCGTTCGGTATCACCACAAGTTCGCGTTCGGTATCACCACAAGCTCGCGTTCGGTGATCACCAGGAGCGAAGGTCTCGCGACGCTCTGCGGCTCCGCCTAGAGTGCGAACATGAGCTACTCAACGCTGAGTAACGGCAGTCACGTCACGTCCGCGGTCGCCGCGGTCATCGAGGACGCGGCCGGTCGCGTTCTCCTGTGCCGCCAGGCCGGCGGCCACCAGCTGTGGGGCCTCCCCGGCGGGCGCATCCGCGAGGCCGAGAGCCCGGTGCACGCCGTCATCCGGGACATCCGCGAGGAGACCGGCCTGGAGGCCGAGATCACCGAGCTGATCGGCCTCTACCAGCTGACCGGCGACGGCTGCGGCGCGGCCACCCCCGACCTCTTCGTCCACGTCTTCCGCGGCCGGCTCGACGGTGGCGGCGGCCCGGCCCTCAACGCCCCCGGCCGGATCAGCAGCCTGGCCTGGCACACCCCGGACAACCTTCCCACCCCCCTCACCGTCACGACCCGCACCGCGATCGCCGACGCCACCGCCGGCCAGACCGGCGTGATCCGCGAGGTCGAGCGCGACCCCGAGCCCGAGGTCGTCGACGCCTAGCCATCCCGGCCTTTGTTTAGGCCTTGGTTATTTGTCTTGGTGTTCCGCGCGGCATCCGCGATGATCTTTATATGGCCCCGCGATACTTCGCGCTCGGCGACTCGATGTCGATCGACGACTACGCGGGCGGCCCCGGCCTGGGCGCCGCCTCCCTGCTCGCCGACGACCTCGGCATCGAGCTGATGCTGCTCGCCCGCGACGGCGCGACGAGCGACGACGTGCTGCGCCGCCAGTTGGGCCAGGTGTCCGGCCGCCCGGCCCTGATCACCCTGACCATGGGCGGCAACGACCTGCTCACCGCCATCGTCGAGTCCCCGGACAAGGCCCCCGCCGCGATCGAGTCGGTGGCGACCAACTACGAGGCGACGCTCGCCACCCTGTCCGCCACCGGCGCCCGCATCGTGGTGTCGACCGTCTACGACCCGACCGACGGCACCGGCGACATGTCCTGGGCCGGCCTGCCGGACGTGGAGGGCGGCCTGGCCCTGCTCGAGTCGCTGAACGCGACCATCCGCGAGGCCGCGGCCCGGCACCGCGCGGCGGTGGCCGACCTGCACGCCGCCTTCCTGGGCCACGGCGCCCAGGCCGGCGACATCACGACCGCCGACCCCCACCCCGCCAACCGCGAACTCTGGCTGTGCGGCCACATCGAACCCAACGCCTGGGGCGCCGAGGCCATCCGAGACACTTGGCGAGCCGCCCTACGCTCTTCGTAAGTGCCCAACCACGGTTCGTGACATCCGGAGCGCGCACAGAGATCGAATTTTTTCGCTCCAGCTACCATTGAGGTGCAACAAACGGGAACGGCCACCGCGGAACCCGCCTACGAAATCAATCCAAACACGTAGACCCGCTCCAGCGCCGCGAAGTACACATGATCCCCGGACAGCAGCAACGGCTCGCCCCCGACCATCGCCTCGACATCGAGGTCCAGGCGCCGCACCAGCGCCCCGGTCCCGGCATCGACCGCGATGAGCTCGGTGCGGTGGGTGCTCACGCCGCCCCGCACCGCGAAGTGGTACGCCACCGCGTACACGACCCCACCCCCGTTGACCGGCGCCCAGTACGACGCGTCGACCTCGGCCTGCAGCCCGTACCCGACCCGCCACCGCACGACCCCGTCCCCGGCGGCAAACGCGGCCAGCCCGCCGTGCCCGTCGACGACGTACACGGTCCCGGACCCGCCGGCATCGACCGTGGCGTACACCGGGGACTGCAGCGTCTCGGCGTCGCACCAGCGCTGGGCACCGTCGGCCACGGCGTACGCGCACACGCCGCGCTCGCCGACCGCGTACACGGCGCCGTCGGCCCCGACGAGCTCGGCTCCGCTGGCGTCGCGCGCCCAGGCCGGCGCGCCGGTCGCCGCGACGAAGGCCTGGAGCCGCCCGCTCTCGGTGCCCTGCAGGACCAGCCCGCCGAGCAGCACCGGCGCGTGCAGGCCCGGCTCCCCGTCCAGCGGCGCGCTCCAGGCGGTGCTGCCATCGGCGACCCGGTACGCGGTGAGCGTCGCCCCCGCGCTGCGCAGGACCAGGCCGGCGCCCACGGTGAAGCCGCCGGACACGCCCTCGGGCAGCGGGATCTCCCACCGGGGGCGGCCGTTCAGGCGGTACCCGGCCAGGAAGCGCCGCACCTCCTTGCGCTCCAGGGACTCCACGACCAGCGTCTCGCCAGCCAACGCCCCACCCGCCAACATCTCGCCAGCCGACACCTCGCTGGCGGCGGCTAGCTGGCCCAGGGCGCGGCCCGGGACGTCGACGATGGGGCCCAGGTCGGCGCCGGTGTACGCGTCGAAGCGGCGGATCTGGCCGCTCGGGCCCTGTGAGGTGCGAAACAGGGTGCCGTCGACGATGATCGCGCCGTTGATCTGCTCGTCGCGGGTGGGCGGGGCGGCGGTCCAGGCCGGGCGCAGGCCGGCGACGGTGGTGGCGTTCAGGCCGCCGGTGAGGGCCTGGTGGCCGGAGCGGCCCGGGTCGGCGCCGTTCTGCGCCCAGTCGGAGTCGGCGGCGCTTCCGTAGCCGCCGCCCGGCCTGCCCTTTTGAGCGGAAATGTCGCGAAATTTCGGGCTTTCAGCCGAAATTGAGCTCGAAGTTGGGTGCGGACTCGTCTCAGCCGCGCTCGCCGCCGTCGAGTTGAACGGACCCAGCAGGGCGGCCAGCACGAGCACCCGCGGTACCAAATCGGAAAAAAGCCTCACGCGGGCTCAACGACGGCACCGGAAGTTAGTGGCGGCGCACGCCCTCCGCGAGCTCCGCGCTCAGCTTGGCCACCGCCGCCACGCCCGCGGCCGGGGTGTCCGCCTCCAGCAGGCACCGGACCAGGGCGCTGCCCACGATCACACCGTCGGCGAACGCGCCCACCTCGGCGGCCTGCCGGCCGTTGGAGACGCCCAGGCCGACGGCGACCGGCGTGCCCGGGGCCAGCCGCCGCACGCGCTCCACGAGGGCCGGTGCGGCGCTGCTGGTCTGCGTCCGGGCGCCGGTGACGCCCATGACGCTGGTGGCGTACACGAAGCCCCGGCAGGCCGCGCCCGTGGACGCGATCCGGGCGTCGGTCGAGGACGGCGACACCAGGAAGACCCGGTCCAGGCCGTGCGCGTCCGAGGCGGCCAGCCACGGGCCGGCCTCGTCGGGGATGAGATCGGGGGTGATGATGCCCGCGCCGCCGGCCGAGGCCAGGTCGGCTGCGAAGCGCTCCACGCCGTAGCGCTCCACAAGGTTCCAGTACGTCATCGTGAGGATCGGCGCGCCGGACCCGGCGGCCGCCTCCACGGCGGCGAGGCCGTCGCGGACGCGGAAGCCCGCGGCCAGGGCGGCCTCGGTGGCGCGCTGGATGACCGGGCCGTCCATGACCGGGTCGGAGTACGGCAGGCCGACCTCGACCGCGTCCACCCCGTTGTCGATCATGGCCCGGATGGCGTCGACGGCGGTCGAGTGGTCCGGGAACCCGGCCGGCAGGTAGCCGATGACGGCGCTGCGGCCCTCGGCGCGCGCCTTCTCGAAGGCGGCTTCGACGCTCATACCTTGAACCATTCGCGCGCGGTGTCCATGTCCTTGTCGCCGCGGCCCGAGAGGCAGATGATCACGATCGGCTCGCGGTCCAGCTCGGCGGCGATCCGCGGGATCACCCGCAGGGCGCCGGCGACGGCGTGCGCGCTCTCGATGGCCGGGATGATGCCCTCGGTGCGGCACAGCAGCTTGAAGGCGTCCATCGCCTCCGCGTCGGTGACCGGCTCGTACGTGGCCCGGCCGGTGTCGTGCAGGTACGCATGCTCGGGGCCGACCGCCGGGTAGTCCAGGCCGGCCGAGATGGAGTGCGACTCGACGGTCTGGCCGTCCTCGTCCTGCAGCAGGTACGTGCGGGCGCCGTGCAGCACGCCGGTCGTACCGCCGGTGATGCTGGCCGCGTGCCGGCCGGTCTCCACACCGTCGCCGCCGGCCTCGAAGCCGAACAGCCGCACGCCCTCGTCGGGCACGAACGCGTGGAAGGCCCCGATCGCGTTGGAGCCGCCGCCCACGCAGGCCGCGACGGCGTCGGGCAGCCGGCCGGTCTGCTCCTTGATCTGGCGGCGGGCCTCGACGCTGATGCCGCCGACGAAGTCGCGCACCATGGCCGGGAAGGGGTGCGGGCCGGCCGCGGTGCCGAGCAGGTAGTGGGTGTTGTCCACGTTGGTCACCCAGTCGCGCAGGGCCTCGTTGATCGCGTCCTTGAGCGTCTTCGAGCCGGTCGAGACGGGCACGACGGTGGCGCCGAGCATGCGCATCCGGGCCACGTTGAGGGCCTGGCGACGGGTGTCCTCCTCGCCCATGTAGACCACGCACTCGAGGTCGAGCAGGGCGCAGGCGGTGGCGCTGGCCACGCCGTGCTGGCCGGCCCCGGTCTCGGCGATGACGCGCGTCTTGCCCATGCGCTTGGTGAGCAGCGCCTGGCCCAGGACGTTGCGCACCTTGTGGGCGCCGGTGTGGTTGAGATCTTCTCGTTTCAAAAAGATCTGCGCACCGGTACCGCGGGCAAGCCGCTCCGCCCGGTACAAGGGGCTCGGCGTGTTGGCGTAGTCGCGCAGCAGCCGGCCGAACTCGGCCTGGAACGCCTCGTCGGCCTGCGCGTGCCGGTAGGCGGCGTCGAGCTGGTCGAGCGCGGCGATGAGCGCCTCGGGGACGAAGCGCCCGCCGAAGGTGCCGAAGTGGCCGCTCGGGTCGGGCAGCAGGCCGGCGGCGGCGAGGTACGCGCTCATCTGGCCGCCCTCGGCGTGGCCGGGTGGCTGCCTGCGGTGACCAGCTCGGCGACGGCGTCACGGGGGCTCTTCTGCGTGACCAGGCCCTCGCCGACCAGCACCGCGTCGGCGCCGGCGGACGCGTAGCGGATCAGGTCGTGCGGGCCGCGGACCCCGGACTCGGCGATCTTCACGACCTCGGCCGGCAGCCCGGGCGCGATCCGCTCGAAGACCGTGCGGTCGACCTCGAGCGTGCGCAGGTTGCGGGCGTTGATCCCGATGACCCGGGCGCCGGCCTCCAGCGCCCGGTCGGTCTCCTCCTCGTCGTGCACCTCGACCAGCGCCGTCATGCCGAGGCTCTCGATGCGGTCGAGCAGCCCGGTCAGCGTGTTCTGGTCCAGCGCGGCGACGATGAGCAGCACCAGGTCGGCGCCGAAGGCCCGGGCCTCGTGCACCTGGTACGACGACACGACGAAGTCCTTGCGCAGCAGCGGCACGTCGACCGCGGCCCGAACCGCTGCGAAGTCGTCGAGGCTGCCGCCGAACCACCGGCCCTCGGTGAGCACGCTGACGCAGCGGGCGCCGCCGGCCGCGTACTCCTTGGCGAGCTCGGCCGGGTCGGGGATCTCGGCCAGCTGGCCTTTGGACGGCGACGAGCGCTTGACCTCCGCGATCACGCCGACGCCGGGGGCGCGCAGCTTCGCGTAGGCGTCCCGCGGCGGCGGGGCCTGGGCGGCGCGCTGCTTGATGTCTGCCAGGGGCACCTGGGCCTCGCGGACCGCCAGGTCCTCGCGCACTCCGGCGAGGATCTCGTCGAGCACCCGGCCGCTTTCCGCGTTGATCAAGGAGCTCCCCTCTCCGGTGGTCATGCGACCGATGCTAGGTCGCCCCCGGGCAGTGGACGGCCGCGGGGGTATGGCCGACGTCACCTGATGGACTAGGGCATAATGCCTCGCCGCCGAGTTTTGTCGTACCCCCGATCTAGGGTTGCGGCATGAGCGTCGAGCGGGCCAATACATTGACGGCCGGCTGGGCGTCCGTGTCCCCCGCGGGCGTGTTCTCAGCCGCCGTCGTCTATCCCCTGCTCGCCCTGCTGGCCACCGTCGCCGGCGGGCGGGCCGCCGAGGAGCTGCGCGCGGTCGCGCCGACGCCGCTGGAGCTGCCGGTCCGCGGCGCCTTGGGCGTCTGGACCCGCGAGGGCACCCCGCTGACGCTCGACTGGGCGGCCCGCTGCGACCCGCGGCTGACCGGCGACCCGGCCATCGACCGTCCGCTGCTGGACGCCTGGGCGGCCGCGCAGACCGGCGCCCCGGTCCCCCCGCTGCCGCCGTTCGGCCCCGACGACGGCCTGGTCCTGGCCTCGGCCCTGGCCGTGACCGCCGACTGGCAGGAGCCTTTCACTGATGGCGTACTGCGACCGGCCGACGGCCCCTGGGCCGGCCGGAGGGTGGCCTCGCTGCACCGTCGCGGGCCCGACCTCTCCGCGGTGCGGGTCGCCCACACCCCGGCCGGCCCGGTCACCCTGCTCACCGTCGCCGGCACGGCCGACGTCGACGTGGTCCTGTGCACGGCCGGCGGGGCCGCCCCGCCCGGCGCCGTCCTGGCCGCGGCGGTGACGGCGCGCCCGGCCGGCTCGTCACGGCCTCCGAGCGGTCCCTGCATCACCAAGGGTCTCGTCGACGCGGCCGACCCCGAGCCGGAGCTGGTCGTGAAAGTTCCCCGGTTCGCCGCCGTCGCCGCCCACGATCTGCTCGGGCTGGCCGAGGTGCTCGGCCTGGGCGCGGCCGCGGGCGCCGGCACGTTCCCGGGTATCGGCCCCGACGCCCTCCGGGTGACGGCGGCCGGGCAGAGCGTGGCGGCGGCCTTCACCGGGCCGGGATTCCGGGCCGCACCGGTCGAGCCGGCGCCGCGGGTGCAGGCACCGGTCGCCGCGGCGACCGCCCGCCGCCTGCGGGTCACGGTCCGGTTCGACTCACCCTTCGGTCACCTGACCGTGCACCGCCCGACCGGCCTGGTCCTCATGGCCGGCTGGGTATCCGACCCCGAGGAGGCGCAGTGAGTGTCGAGAGGGCCAACCGGCTCACCGCGGCGTGGGCGGCCACGCTGCCGGGTGACGGTGCCACCGTGCTGTCCGGGGCGGGCGTCTACCCGCTGCTCGCCCTGCTGGGCGGCGCCGCCGACGGGCCGGCCGCGGACGAGCTGCGGGCCGTGGCGCCGACGCCGCTGGACCTGCCCGCCTCGGTCCGGGCCGCGGTCGGACTGTGGGCGCGGGCCGGCGTGCCGCTCACCCCGGCCTGGCGGGCGCTGGTGGCCGGGCTGCTCACCGCCGACCGCGGGCCGCTGGACCGGTGGGCGAGCGAGTCGACCGGCGGCCTGATCCCGGCCATGCCGATCCAGATCGAGGACGACACCCGGCTGGTGCTGGCCGGTGCCCTGGCGATCGACACGGCGTGGGCCGTGCCGTTCCTCGACGGGCCGATGCCGGTCGAGCGCGGGCCGTGGGAGGGGCGGCGGCTCAGCGGGCTGAGCCGGCGGGCGGACACCCCGGCCGGGCTCGCGACCGCCGACACGGCCGCCGGCCCGCTCACCCTCGCGACCGTCGCCGGCGCCGACGACCTCGACGTGGTCCTGGTGATCGGCGAGGAGGGCCGGGGCCCGGGCGCGCTGCTGCCGGCCGCGGTCGCCGCCTTCCGGGCGCCGGGCGAGCTGCGCACCGACGGGCCGGGCGTCATGGTCCAGGAGTCGGTGATGCCGGGCTTCCGGCTGGAGCTGCCGCGCTTCACCGTGCGCGCCGACCACGACCTGCTGGCCCACGCCGAGGTGTTCGGGCTGCGCACGGCCGCCGACAACAGCCGGGGACACTTCCCGGGCATCGCCGACGAGCCGCTGGCGGTGTCGGCCGCGGCCCAGGCGGCCGTCGCCACGTTCACCGCCGAGGGCTTCCGGGCGGCCGCGGTCACCGCCTTCGGGATCGCGGCCGGCGCCGGGTTCTTCACGAAGTCGCGGATGGTCCAGGTGCGGTTCGACCGCCCGTTCGGGTTCCTGGCGGTGCACCGGCCGAGCGGCCTGGTCCTCTTCGCCGGCTGGGTGGCGGAGCCGGAGCCGTGGGATGCGCAGCCGGAGCCATGGGACGCCTAGGCCTGCTCGGGCTCCTCCTCCGGCTTGCCGGGGCGCCGCCAGCGTTCCGGGATCTCGCCGCGGGCCTGCATCTCCTTCCACTTCGCGAACGGGTCGAACTCGTGCTCCAGCGGCTCCTGGGGCGGGCGTTCGGCCTCGGGGACGTGGATGAGGTTGATTCGGATGCGGTACCAGACCGAGTTGATCCCCCGCATCGAGTCGACCAGGACGTCGGCCGGCTCCAGCAGCGGCCAGACCCCCGGGTGGCGCTCCTTCCACCGCTCGAGGTCCTCCAGGGCCTCCTCGCGGGTGGCGGTGCGGGTGATCTCGATGAGCGGCATGCTCGGCTGGCGCCGCCCGGTGCCCTTCTTCGCCGGGGCCTTCTTCTTGAACGTGGCCGCGAGCTCCAGCAGCGGCTCCAGCGACCCGCGGGCGTCCTCGATGCCGGCCCACGGGTCGGGCCGCTCCGGCACGGTCTCCATCGTGTAGCGGTCCGGGTCGCAGTCCGGCACCTCGTCCCAGGCGAGCGGGGCGGAGACCTTCGCCTCGTCGGACGGGCGCACCGAGTAGCCCGACGCGGTGGTGTGGTCCTTGGCGTTCTGGTTGTAGTCGAGGAAGACGCCCTGCCGCTCCTCCTTCCACCAGGCTCCGGTGGCGAGGTCGGGCGCCCGGCGGGCCACCTCCCGGGCGAAGCCCTCGGCGGCCCGGCGCACCTCGGCGAAGGTCCAGCGGGGCTCGATGCGGGCGTAGATGTGGAAGCCGCGCGAGCCGGAGGTCTTGGGCCACCCCGCGAGGCCGTACTCCTCCAGCACCTCCCGGGCGATCAGCGCCACGTCGACCACCTGCCCCCACGGCACGCCGGGCACCGGGTCGAGGTCGATGCGCAGCTCGTCGGGGTGGTCGAGGTCCTCGGCGAGCACCGAGTGGGTGTGCAGCTCCAGGCACCCGAGGTTGACGACCCAGGCCAGCTGGGCGGCGTCGCGCAGCACGATCTCCTCGGCGGTGCGCCCGGACGGGTAGCGCAGCTCGGCCGTCTCGATCCACTCGGGCCGCTTGCTGGGCGCGCGCTTCTGGAAGAACGCCTCGCCCTCGATCCCGTTGACGTACCGCTTGAGCGCCATCGGCCGCCCGCCGGCGCCGCGCAGCGCCCCGTCGGCGACGGCCAGGTAGTACCGGACGACGTCCATCTTGGTCCGGCCGGACTTCGGGAAGTACACCTTGTCGGGATTGGTGATGGTCACCTCACGCCCGGCGACCTCGATCACTTCCTCGGTGCTGCTCGCCATGTGCCGACCCTACCGAGCGGCCGCCTCCCCCGCCCCCGCGTTCGGTCGCCCGATCTCTGGTCGCCCCGGGCCCGAGCTGGGCCGGTGGGAGGGCGATCGCCGCTGGCTGAGGCCTCGCCGCAGATCCGGATCGCCCGTCGGCGGGCAGGTCCCCGCCGTCGCGCCCTGCGGCGGGCCGGGCTCGGGCATGGCTCCGCTTCCGCGGACAGGCCATGCCTGCGGCGTCCCGCTCGCGTCGCCCGTCGGCGGGCAGGTCCCCGCCGTCGCGCCCTGAGCCGGGCCAGGCTCAGGCATTGCACCGCTTCCGCGGGCAGGCCATGGCTGCGGCATACCCGCTCACGGGCTGACGCTGGCGGGCGCGTCCCGGCCTTCGCGCCCGGGGCGGGCGGGCGCGAGCGGGGTCGCTCAGGGGCGGTCTTCCTTGGTCGGGTCCTCGCCGCGGTCCAGGGCGTCCCACAGCTCGGCCTGGGACGCCGGGCGGTCCCGTTTGACCTCCGCGGGGGCGGCCGGGCGCTCGTACCGGGCGCCCATCCCCGGCCACGACCGGCCCTTGCGGGTCGTGATCACGCCGGCGACGAGCACGAGCAGGCCGCCGAGGGCGCACAGCAGCGGCCAGGCGACCTTGACGTGGTCGTCGAGTGTGACCAGGGCGGCGACCGCGATCCCGGCGCCCGAGAGGATCAGGAGCACGCCGACGACCATCCGGGCCGCGGCCCGGGTGGCGAAGAGCGCGCCGGCGCCGGCCAGCGCGACCACGCCGAGGGCGGGCAGCCACGGGGCGATCTCGGCGCCGGTCCGGTGCTCGGTGACGGGTGGCAGCGGCGCCGGCTGGGCGGTGAGCAGGTCCTGCCAGCCCCGGGTCGCGGCCAGCAGCACCAGCCCGGCCCCGACGGCACAGGCCACCGCCGTGGTCGCGAGCCCCCGCCGCCCGCTCAGGGCACCGCCCGAAGCACTGCGGCCCTTGGTCACCCCGCCGGCGGCCCCGCGCTCGGCCTCCGAGCCGGCCGGAGCCCCCGCACGGTCGCGCGCCGAGCCGGCCGACGCCTCGCCGCGGCCGGCCGACGCCTCGCCGCGGTCGCGCGGGGAGCCGGGGTCGTTCGCCGGGTCGGGGGTGCTGTTCACCGGGCCGGCCGGAGGGTCTCGGCGGTCGCGATCGCGGCGAGGACCGCGGCGGCCTTGTTGCGGGTCTCGGTCTCCTCCGCGGCCGGGTCGGAGTCGGCGACGATGCCGGCGCCGGCCTGCACGTAGGCGATGCGGTCGCGGATCATGGCGGTGCGGATGGCGATGGCGGTGTCCATGTCGCCGCCGAAGCCGAAGTAGCCGACGACCCCGCCGTACAGGCCGCGGCGGGTGGGCTCGAGCTCCTCGATGATCTCCATCGCGCGGACCTTCGGGGCCCCCGACAGGGTGCCGGCCGGGAACGTGGCGGCGAGCGTGTCGAAGGCGCTGCGGTCGTCGTGCAGTTCGCCGACGACGGTCGAGACGATGTGCATGACGTGGGAGTACCGCTCGACGGTCATGAACTCGGGCACCTCGACCGTGCCGGGCTTGCACACCCGCCCGAGATCGTTGCGGGCGAGGTCGACGAGCATCACGTGCTCCGCCCGCTCCTTCGGGTCGGCGAGCAGGTCGGCGGCGAGCGCCGCGTCCTCCTCCGGCGTGGCCCCGCGCCATCGCGTGCCGGCGATCGGGTGCAGCAGTGCCCGCCGGCCGTCGACCTTCACGTGTACCTCGGGAGAGGACCCCACGACGTCGAAGCCGTCGAAGCGCAGGAGGTACATGTACGGGCTGGGATTGGTGGTCCGCAGCACCCGGTAGACGTCCAGCGGGTCCGCGTCGGTGGCCCGTTCGAAGCGCTGGGCGACGACGATCTGGAAGCACTCCCCCGCGCGGATGGCCTCCTTGGCGGCCTCGACCGCCTTCGGGTACTCCCCGGCCGGGGTGCGGCTGACCACGTCGCCGAGCGCCACACGGTCCACAGTGGACACCAGCGGGGGCGTGGGCCGGGACAGCGCCGTGGTCATCGCGTCCAACCGGCCGATCGCCTGGTGGTACGCGGCGGCGACGGTCGCCTCGTCCGCCCCGGCCGTGGGCAGGACCGCGTTGGCGATGAGCAGCGCCGCGCCCTCGAAGTGATCGAGCGCCACCAGGTCGGTCGCGAGCATCATGCCCAGCTCGGGGTGGTGCAGGTCGTCCAGGGCCAGCTCGGGCAGCCGCTCGAAGCGACGGACCGCGTCGTAGGACAGGAACCCGACCAGCCCGCCCGACAGCGGGGGCAGGTGCAGGCCGCGCAGGTCGGCGTCGTCGGAGGTGAGGGCTTCGATCGTGGCCCGCAGTACCTCCGTGGGATCCCCGTCCACGGGAACGTTGGCCGGCGGGGCGCCGAGCCAGTGCGCGCGCCCGTCGCGCTCCACGAGGGTGGCCATGCTGCGGACGCCGATGAAGCTGTACCGCGACCAGACCGCCCCGGCCGCTCCCGCGCCCTGCTCGGCCGACTCGAGCAGGAAGGTGCCGGGGCCGCCGGCGAGCTTGCGGTACACCCCGACGGGCGTCTCGCCGTCGGCCAGCAGGCGGCGGGTCACCGGCACCACCCGGCGGGTGCGCGCCAGCTCGCGGAAGGTGGCCTCGTCCGGGGCCACGGCGCCGGTGGTCATCCGGCCACCTCCAGTGGAGTGAAGAAGCAGGTGTGGTTGCCGGTGTGACACGCGGCGCCGGTCTGCTCGACCGTGATCAGCAAGGTGTCGCCGTCGCAGTCGATCGCCACGGACTTCACGTGCTGCGCGTGGCCGGAGGTCTCCCCCTTGACCCAGTACGAGTTGCGGCTGCGCGACCAGTACGTCGCCCGCCCCGTCGTGAGGGTCCGATGCAGCGCCTCGTCGTCCATCCAGGCCAACATCAGCACCTGCCCGGTGCCGTGCTCCTGGACGACCGCGGGCACCAGCCCGGCCTCGTTCCGACGTAAACGCCGGGCGACTTCTGGATCAAGGTTCGACGACACAGCATCAATTCTCCCGCACCGCGGATACTCAGCGGTTCGGGGTCTATGGCTGCTGGTGTTGAGGGAGTACCTTGGCGGTGCGCCGCACGGAAGATCTGCGCGGTCGCCCACCCTTCCCCGCTCGCCGACGGACACCCCCTACCCGTCTTCCGCTGGGGGCACCCCACCGCCGGTTCGTGCGGTCGTCGGTTCCCGGGCGCCGCTCGGCCTCCCGGCGTCCGCGACCCCAGCGCTGAGCCCACAGCAGTCCGAGCGGGTGGCTGCCCCCGTTCGGACCGAGCGGACGGAGGACCCAACGATGCATCCAAACTTCACCCCGCCGAACAACCAGTCGAGCCCATCCCCTGAAGTGTCGGCCCCCGAGGACCACCCGGCGGAGGCCGTCATCCCGGAGCCCCGCCAGCCCCTGGACGACGCCCCGGCCGCCGCCTCCGCCTCCGCCTCCGCCTCCGACGACGCTCCTTCCGCCGACGCTGAGTCCACCTCCGCTCCCGCCGCCGACGACGCCCCGACCGCCACCGAGCCGCTGGCCGACACCCCGGCCATCTCCGTCGCCGTACCGGACGACATCTCCGCCATCGTCGGCCCGGCCCCCGACGAGGACACCCCGGAAGCCACCGACGCAGAGGCCGCCACGGTCGAGACCGACACCTCGGCGGAGGCTTCGGCCGACGCCGAGGCCGTTGAGGTCGCCGAGGCCGACGCGGAGGTTGAGGCGGAGCCCGCCGAGGCCGCTGTGGACGCCGAGGAGCAGGCCGTCGCCGAACCCGGCGACGAGGAGGCGGCCATCGAGGTCACCGAGGCTGGGGCCGAGGACACCGAAGCCGAGCCGGAACCCGAAACCGAGACCGCGGAGCCCGAGGCCGCCGCCGATGACGAGGCCGTCGCCGAGGTCGAGGCCGTCGCCGAGGTCGCTGCCGAGCCGGACGCCGAGGCCGCGGTCGAAGAGGCCGAAGCCGAGGACACCGAGGCTGCCGCCGAGCCGGAGGCCGAGACCGAGACCGCGGAGCCCGAGGCCGAGGCCGCCGCCGAGGACACCGACGACGCTGCCGAGCTGGACGCCGAGGCCGCGGTCGAAGAGGCCGAGGCTGTGATCGAGCCCGAAGCCGAGGACAGCGAGGCCGTCGCCGAGACGGAAGCCGCGGCCGACGAGGCTGAGGTCGTCGCCGAGACCGCCGACGAGGCCGAGGCCGAGGCCGAGGCCGCGATCGACGACGCTGACGACACGGCCGACGACGCCGAGGCTGAGGCGGAGGTCGAGGCTGAGGCCGAGGTCGAGGCGGAGGCCGTGGCCGACGACGCTGACGACACGGCGGACGACGCTGAGGCTGAGGCGAGCACCGACGACGCCGAGGCAGCCACGACCGACGAGACCGAGGCGGACGCCGAGGCCGAGGCGGAGATCGAGCCCGAGGCGGAGGCCGACGAGGAGCCCGAGGCGGAGGCCGCGGTTGAGGCCGAAGCGGTCGACGCCGAGGCGGACGAGGAGGCTGCGGAGACGGCCGACGAGGAGCCCGCCGCCGAGGCGGCCGACGACGTCGAGGCCGCGGCGGAGCCCAGCGACGAGGCGGACGCCGACGAGGCCGAGGCAGCCGCGGACGAGACGGTCGAGGCCGTTGCGGACGAGGCCACGGACGAGGGCGAGGAGGCCGCGGACGAGCCGGCCGCCGAGGTGGTCGTCGAAGACGCCGCCGATGAGGATGCCGAGGCGGAGGTAGCCGAGGCGGAGGTAGCCGAGGCGGAGGTAGCCGAGGCCGAGGGCGACGCCGAGCCCGCCGCGGAAAGCGACGCCGACGCCGCGGAGAGCGAGGCGGACGACGATGACGAGCCGGTCGCGGAGGTCGAGGCGGAGGAAGGCGACGAACCGGCTGCGGACGCGGAGGACGTCGCGGCTGCGGACGAACCGGAAGCGGTGACCGAGGAGGACGCCGGCGAGGAGCCCGCGGCGGAGACCGAGGACGAGGTCGCAGACGAGCCGAGCGAGGAACCGGCGGCGGAGACCGACGCGGAGCCCGAAGCCGAGGCCACTGAGGAGGCCGTCGCCGAGGCCGACGAAGAGGCTGCCGAGGAGCCCACCGCCGAGGAAGAGGCCGTCGCAGAGGCCGAAGCCGCGGACGAAGTCTCCGAGGAAGCCATCGCCGAGGCCGAGGCAGCCGAAGAGGCCGCCGAGGAAGCCGACGCTGCGGAGGACGTCGCCGAGGAAGCCGTCGCCGAAGCTGAGGCCGCCGAAGAGGCCGCCGAAGAGGCGATCGCCGAAGCCGACGCCGCGGAGGACGTCGCCGAAGAGGCCGTCGCTGAGGCCGCGGCCGCGGAAGAAGCCGCTGAGGAAGCCGTCGCCGAAGCTGAGGCCGCCGAAGAGGCCGCCGAGGAAGCCATCGCTGAAGCCACGGAGGAAGTCGCCGAGGAAGCCGTCGCTGAGGCGGAAGCCGCGGACGAAGCTGCCGAGGAGGCCGTCGCCGAGGCCGAGGTCGCGGAGGACGCCGCCGAAGAGGCCATCGCCGAGGCCGAGGCTGCGGAAGAGACCGCTGAGGAAGCCGTCGCTGAGGCGGAAGCCGCGGAGGAAGCTGCCGAAGAGGCCGTCGCTGAGGCCGAGGAAGCCGAGGCGGAGCTGGAGGGCGAAGCCGCCGGGGACGAGCCCGAGGCGGAAGTGGTCGTGGTCGAGATCGCCGAGGTCGCGGACGTCGACGCCGAGAGCGACGAGGACGAGCCCGTGGCCGAGGCGGACGCCGAGGACGACGAAGAGGCGGACGAGGACGAGCCCGAGGCTGCGGTGGTCGTGGTCGAGATCGTCGAGGTCGCGGACGTCGACGCCGAGGGCGATGAAGATGAGGCCGCCGAGGACGAGGCTGCGGCCGAGGTCGCCGAAGAGGCGGAGATCGAGGCCGAGGAAGCCGACGACGAGCCCGTTGCCGAGGCGGACGCCGAGGACGAGGACGACGAAGATGAGGCCGCCGAGGACGAGGCTGCGGCCGAGGTCGCCGAAGAGGCGGAGATCGAGGCCGAGGAAGCCGACGACGAGCCCGTTGCCGAGGCGGACGCCGAGGACGAGGACGACGAAGACGGCGGCGAGGTCGTGGCGTTCGTGGACGACGAGGAGGACGAGGACGAGGACGTGGAAGTCGCGTTCCTCCTGGCCTCGGCCGACGACGTCGACGGCGAGGAGGAGGACGAAGCGCCGATCGCGGTCGTCCTGCTCGAGGAGGACCTCGAGGAAGACCTCGAGGAGGAGGACGAGCTCGAGTACGCGGCCGTCGCGCCGGCGCAGCTGGCGCCTGGGGACATTGTCGAGCGGCGGATCGTGCTGTGGAAGCAGAAGCGGGCGGACAGGTTCCGGCAGCGGCTGGTGAAGGCGGAGTCCAAGTTCGTCGACGACCCGGTCAAGGCGGTCGCGCGGGCGTCGGCCGTCGTCAGCGACGCGATCGAGACGCTGGCGGAGAAGTTGCAGGAGCAGCAGCACGCGCTGAACCCCGGCAAGTCGTCGAAGCGGCCCGACACCGAGGCGCTGCGGGTCGCGCTGCGGCAGTACAAGGACTTCCTGGAGCGGGTGCTGTCTCTCTGAAGTACCGCTGAAGGCTCCTAAAAGGGGCGGGCCGGGACACTCCGGTCCGCCCCTGTCGCATTTACAGGTTTGACGACGCGGGCAGATTTCATTTAGCGTTGATTTCAACAGGCGTTGAAATGCAGGGAGAAGGGACCGACGATGGGGAACGCGATCGAGGTCGAGCACCTCGTCATCGCGCGCGGCAAGCGGCGGGTGCTGCACGACTTCACCTGCAGCGTGCCCAGCGGCAGCGTCACCGGGCTGCTCGGACCGAGCGGCAGCGGGAAGACCACGTTCATGCGCGCCGTGGTCGGCGTACAGAAGATCGTCAGCGGCCGGGTCACGGTGCTCGGCCACCCCGCCGGCTCGCGGCCGCTGCGCGACAAGGTCGGCTACCTCACGCAGGCGCCGAGCGTGTACGCCGACCTGACCGTCCGCGAGAACGCGCGGTACTTCGCCTCGCTCTACGGCCTCGGCGCCAAGGAGGCCGACGCGGCCGTCGCCGACGTGGGGCTGAGCACGGCCAAGGACCAGCTGGTCGGCCAGCTCTCCGGTGGGCAGCGCGCCCGCGCCTCGCTGGCCTGCGCGATCGTGAGCCGGCCCCAGCTGCTGGTCCTCGACGAGCCGACGGTCGGCCAGGACCCGGTCCTACGCAACGAGCTCTGGCAGCGTTTCCACGCCATGGCCAAGGCGGGCTCCACCCTGCTGGTCTCCAGCCACGTGATGGACGAGGCCGGCCGCTGCGACCGCCTCCTGCTGATCCGCGAGGGCCAGCTGATCGCCGACGAGACCCCCGCAGCGGTACGGCAGAACGCCGGCACCGACGACCTGGACGAAGCGTTCCTCAGGCTCGTGCAGGCCACCGACCCCGAGAAGCAGGCCACCGACCCCGAGAAGCAGGCGAACGACCCCGAGAAGCAGGCGAACGACCCGGAGAAGGTGGCCTGACCCATGTCGCTGCGACTGACCTTCGGCACCGCCGGCCGAATCCTGCGCCAGCTGCGCCACGACCGCCGGACGATCGCGATGATCCTCGTGGTCCCGACGGTACTGCTGACCCTGCTGCGGTACCTCTACGACGACAACCCACTGCTCTTCGACCGCGTCGGGCTCATCATGCTCGGCGTGTTCCCGCTGGTCATCATGTTCCTGCTGACGAGCGTGGCGATGCTGCGCGAGCGGACCAGCGGCACCCTGGAGCGGCTCCTCACCACCCCGATCGGCAAGGTCGACATCCTGCTCGGCTACGGCATCGCCTTCGCGGTCGCCGCCGCCGTGCAGGCCGCCGTCGTCTCGACCCTCGCGTTCTGGCTCCTCGGCCTGGACACGCTCGGCCCGCCGTGGCTCGTCGGCGTGATCGCGGTCGGCAACGCGGTGCTCGGCATGGCCCTCGGCCTGCTGGTCAGCGCCTTCGCCGACAGCGAGTTCCAGGCCGTGCAGTTCATGCCCGCGGTGGTACTGCCCCAGGTCCTCCTCTGCGGCCTGCTCCAGCCCCGCGATCGCATGCCGGGCTGGATGGAGGGGATCAGCGATGTGCTTCCCATGTCGTACGCCGTGCAGGCCCTCACCGAACTGGGCACCCACACCGACCCCACCGCCATCATGTGGCGAGACCTGGCGATCATCGTCGGCTGCGTGCTCGTGGCACTCTTGCTCGGTGCGGCCACACTCCGCCGCCGGACCGCCTAGCCCTGTTCGCGAGGTCCCCGGACGGCAGGGACCGCACCACGACCACGGCGCCTGCGCGCGGAAGCCGCGAAGCAGGCGCCGCCCGGTCCCCGACGAACGGCAGAAAGAGGCCCATGCCCCGCACCGGACGACGCCCCGGCAACCAGGACACGCGCGAGGCCATCCTGACCGCGGCGCGCACCGCCTTCGCGGAACGCGGCTTCGACGGGGCGTCCATCCGGCAGATCGCGACCAGCGCCGGCGTGGACCCGGCGCTGGTGCACCACTACTTCGGCCCGAAGGACCAGCTGTTCCTGGCCACGATGGAAGCCCCCATGGACCCGGGCCAGATCCTGCCGCAGGTCTTCGAGCCCGGCCTGGACGGCGTCGGCGAGCGCCTGGTCACCGCGTTCCTGACCGTGTGGGACTCCCCCGCCGGCACCGCCGCCGCGGCCCTCCTCCGCAGCGCGATGCAGCACGAGTGGTCGGCCCGCATGCTGCGCGAGTTCCTGGTCACCCAGATCCTGCGCCGCGCGACAAGGGCCCTGCAGCTCGACCCGGCCGAGGCCCCGAGGCGCG
This sequence comes from Dactylosporangium salmoneum, assembly GCF_039532525.1. Classification (NCBI taxonomy): domain Bacteria; kingdom Bacillati; phylum Actinomycetota; class Actinomycetes; order Micromonosporales; family Micromonosporaceae; genus Dactylosporangium; species Dactylosporangium salmoneum. Next base: position 50,454 of record NZ_BAAARV010000022.1, on the reverse strand, counting down.
CCGCCCTCGTCGCGTCCCAGATGATCGGCATGGCCATGATGCGGTACATCTTGAAGCTCGAACCCCTGGCCTCGATGCCCCCGGACGACGTCGTGCGCAACATCGCCCCCACCATCCAGCGCTACCTCGCCGACCCCCTGCCGTAGCCCTCGGCGCTCACTCCTCGTCGGGCTCGGCGCAGTGGACCCGGGCCTGCGGCGTGAGCAACAACCCGAGCAGCGTCCCGGCACACAGCACCGGCACCAGCCCGAACGGCGTCGGCGCTTCGAGCAGCCAGGCCAGCAGCGGCATCATCGTCCCGGCAAAGCCCCAGAACACGAGGCTGGCCAGCCACGCCCAGTGCTCCCCCCGCTTGACCCGCAGCCCGAGGAAGACCACCACGGCCGCCAACGGCGACAGGAACAGCACGGCGTTGAAGAAGAGCACGAAGTCCAGATATCCGGTACCTCCCTGAGTCACCGGATCCACCTGCAGCCCCGACAGCAGCACCCCCAACGCGGCCAGCGCCAGCGTCAGCATGACGCCCCCGACCGCGTTGAATCCCGTGACCGCGATACGAACCGGCACCGGCACGTACGGCCGCTCCCCGGCTGCCATCCTGCCAATCTAGGCCATCACCACCCGACCCCGGCCCACGAAACATAGAGCCGTGCGTAAATGGACACCGTCCCGGTGACAAACGTCGCCCCAGCGTGTGACGAACACGGCCCGGCCACGAAACGCCCGCAAAGCGCAAGCACAGACCCAGCGCCGCACGCACGGAGGCGACGCCCCGCGCAAGAAGGGCGGCGTCGCAAGCACAGACCGAGCGCCGCGAGAGCCGAGGCCACGCCGCGAGAGCCGAGGCCACGCCGCGAGAGCCGAGGCCACGCCGCGAGGGCCGAGGCGACGCCGCGAGCGCGGACCGAGCGCCGCGAGAGCCAAGGCCACGCCGCGCGCAAGGTGGGCGGTGGCGCAAGCACAGACCCAGCGCCGCACGCACGGAGGCGACCGCCCCGCGCTAGAAGGGCGGCGTCGCAAGCACAGACCGAGCGCCGCGAGGGGCCGAGGCGGCGGCGCGAGGGTTAGCGGGTTTGTTCGAGCCAGGAGGCGTAGAGGCGGGCGTAGATGGAGGTGGGGTCGGTCAGGAGCGCGGCGTGCGGGCCTCGTTGGACGACGCGGCCGTGGTCGACGACGATGACCTCGTCGGCGGACTGGGCGGTGCTCAGGCGGTGGGCGATGGCGATCGTGGTGCGGCCGCGGGTCACGGCGTCCAGGGTGCGCTGGAGGCGGACCTCCGTGGCCGGGTCGACGGCGCTGGTGGCCTCGTCCAGGACCAGCAGGTCGGGGTCGGCGACGTAGGCGCGGGCCAGGGCGACCAGCTGGCGCTCGCCGACCGACAGGGCCTCGCCGCGCTCGCCCACCTGGGTCTGCAGGCCCGACGGCAGGGAGTCGAGCCAGTCGGTCAGGCCGAGCTCGGTGAAGGCGCGGGTGAGGTCGGCGTCGGTCAGGTCGGGGCGGGCGAAGCGGACGTTGTCGGCGATGGTGGCGTCGAAGAGGAAGCCGTCCTGCGGGACCATGACGACCCGGCTGCGCAGGGAGTCGAAGCGGACGTCGGCGAGCGGCACGCCGGAGAGCAGCACGCGGCCGCTGGTCGGGTCCATCAGGCGGGTCAGGAGCTTGGCGAAGGTGGTCTTGCCGCTGCCGGTCTCGCCGACCACGGCGACGCGGGTGCGGGCGGCGACGGTCAGGTGGACGTCGGTGAGCACCTCGGGGCCGTCGGGGTAGGCGAAGTGGACGTGCTCGAAGCGGACGTCGATCGGGCCGTCCGGCAGCGCGCGGCCGGACGGGCCGGGGTCGGCCACGTCGGGCTCGGTCTCGATGATGTCGAGCACCCGGCGCCAGCCGGCGATCGCATTCTGGGCCTCGTTGAGCACCTCGGTGGCGACCTGCACCGGCTGGACGAACAGCGTGGCCAGGAACAGGAACGCGGTGAGCTGCCCGACGGTGAGGTGGCCGCCGACGCCGAACAGCGTGCCGACCACGACCACCCCGGCAAGGGCCAGGCCGGCGGACAGCTCGCCGAAGCTCATGCTGACCACGTTGTTGGTCTGGGCCCGGAACTGGGCGCGGCGGCTGCGTTCGATCGAGCCGTCGAGCCGCTCGGCGGTGCGGCCCTGGATGCCGTGGGCGCGCACGACCGGGGCGCCGACGACGCTCTCGGCGATGACGCCGAGCATCGCGCCGACGCTCTCGCGGACCTCCAGGTACAGCACGCTGAGCCGCCGCTGGAAGAACCGCACCACGAAGACCAGCGGGGCGAAGGCGGCGAAGACCACCAGGGCCAGCTGCCACGAGTACACGAACATGACGATCGTGGTGACCGTGAGCTGACCCAGGTTGACCACGAACAGCAGCCCGCCGAACTGCAGGAACTGGCTGATCTGGTCCACGTCGCCGGTGACCCGGGAGACGAGCGCGCCGCGCCGCTCGGACTGCTGGTGCAGCATCGACAGGTCGTGGATGTGCCGGAAGGTGCGGGCCCGGATGCCGGCCAGGGCCGTCTCGCTGACGGTGAAGAGCCGCACGTTCATGAAGTACGCACTGATCATCGTCACGAACAGCACGGCCGCCGTGACGCCCACGATGGTGCCGATGATGCCGAGGTCGGGCCCGCCCGGTGCGCGGATGCCCCGGTCGATGCCCTGCTGGATGGCGACGGGCACGGCGACCCGGCCGGCGGTGGCCAGCAGCGCCAGGCCGAGCGTGCCGGCCAGGCCGGTGAACAGCTCGGGTGACAGCGCGAGGCCGCGCCGCAGGATGGAGGTCCGCGAGACGCTCTCGACGGTGGTCATGCGGTCACGCTCTCCTCGTCGAGCCCGTCCAGTGCGCGGTCCAGGCCGTCGTCGAGGCGGTCGGCGTCGAAGGCGTGCTCGCGCTCCCGCTCCTCCTCGGCCTTCTCGTAGGCGGTGACCAGGTCGGCGTAGCCGGGCGCGGTCGCCAGCAGCTCGGCGTGGGTGCCGCGGGCCACCACCCGGCCCCGCTCCAGGTAGACCACCTCGTCGGCCAGCGCGATGGTGGCCCGCCGGTAGGCCACGACCAGGATCGAGGCCGCCTGGGTGGCGCCGTCGGCCCGCCGCAGCGCGGCGAGGATGGCCGCCTCCACCCGCGGGTCGACGGCGCTGGTCGCGTCGTCGAGCACGAGCAGCCGGGGCGAGCCGGCCAGGGCCCGGGCGATGGTGAGCCGCTGCCGCTGGCCGCCGGACAGGGACGTGCCGCGCTCGCCGACGGTGGTGTCGAGCCCGTCGGCGAGGTGCCCGACGAACCCGTCGGCCTGGGCCAGGCGCAGCGCCCGCCAGGCCGTGTCGTCGTCGACGCCGGCCCGGTCGAGCGTGACGTTGCCGCGGATGGTGTCGTCGAAGACGAACGGCACCTGGGCGACCAGCGCGGTGCTGCCGACCAGCGCGTCCTGGGCGAGCTCGCGCAGGTCGACGCCGTCGAGGGTGACGGTGCCGGCGCCGGGGTCGACGAGCCGGGCGGCCAGCGCCGCGATGGTCGACTTGCCGGAGCCGGTCGGGCCGACGAGCGCGACCGTGCGCCCGGCCGGCACCTCGAACGTGACCTCGGAGAGCACGTCGGGGCCGTTGCCCTCGGCGTCGGTGTAGGCAAAGCGGACGTCGGTGAAGCGCAGGGCGGCCGGGCCGGTGCCGGTCAGGCCGGTCTCGCCGTAGACGGTGTCGCCCTCGGCGTCGAGCACGTGGCGGATGCGCTCCCAGCCCACGACGCTGCGGGGCAGCTCGGCGAGGACCCAGCCGATCGCCCGGACGGGGAAGGCCAGCACGGTGAACAGGAACGTGACGCTGACGACCTCGCTGACCTCGGCCGCGCCATGCTTGTAGCGCCAGGCGCCGACGAGCAGCACGGCGAGCGTGCCGATGCTGGGCAGCGCGTCGAGGACGGGGTCGAACAGGGCCCGGATCCGCCCGACCCGGATGGTGGCGTCGCGCAGCTGGACCGCCTTGTCCGCGAACCGCTCGGTCTCCGACGCCTCCCGGCCCATGGTCTTGACCACCAGCGCGCCGTCGAAGCTCTCGTGCGCCACCGTGCTGACCTCGGCCCGCAGCTGCTGGGCCAGGGCGACCCGGGGCGACATGCGACGCGAGTAGGCCACGTTGACCCCGAGCAGGGCGGGGAAGATCGCCACGCCGACCAGCGCCATGGCCCAGTCGGTGAGGAACAGGGAGACGACGGCGGCGACGAGCATGACGATGGTGCCGACCGCGAACGGGAATGGGGCGATCGGATACCACGCCGACTCCACGTCGGCGTTGGCGTTGGACAGCAGGGTGCCGGTCGGGTGGCGCTGGTGCCAGGCCAGCGGCAGGCGCAGGTAGCGGCGGGTCACCGCGCGCCGGTACTTCGCCTGGAGGTTGAACTGCATCGCGCCGGCACCGAGCCGGCGGCCGAAGATGCCGAGGATCTTGCCCAGGCTGACCGACAGGATGGCGAGGCCGCCGAGCAGCAGCGTCCCGGTGGCGACGTGGCCCTGGTCGAAGGCGGGGACGACGATCCGGCCGACGACCGCACCGGAGACGAAGGCGGTGGCGATGGTCAGGAGGCTGAACAGCACGCTGCCGACGACCGAGACGGCGAACATGTGAGGCTCGTCACGCACGGCGTGCCCCAGCACCCGAAGGCCCTTGCCGAGCACCTTGCCGCTGGTCACATCAGCCCCCAATGAGTCCTGTCGGTAAGCAACCCCGACCGCACGCCAACCTTACCGACGACCTACGACAATTTCGGGTCTAGCGTTACGCACATGACTTCCTTCGCCCGCGCCGAGCGGGCGGCGCTCGCCGACGCGCTGCTGGCCGCCGGCCCCGACGCGCCCACCCTGTGCGAGGGCTGGGCCACCCGCGATCTCGCCGCGCACCTGGTGCTGCGCGAGCGCCGGCCCGACGCGGCGGCCGGCATCCTGGTCAAGCCCGTGGCCGGTCATACGCGCAACGTCCAGGACCGGCTGGCCGCCGGCGACTACGCCACGCTGGTGGGCAAGGTCCGCAATCCCCCGCCGTACCTGCGCCCCGGGTTCGCCGAGGAGGCGGTGAACCTCATCGAGTTCTTCATCCACCTGGAGGACGTGCGCCGGGCCGCGCCGGGCTGGGCGCCGCGGGAGCTTTCCGAGTCGTACGCCCAGGCGCTCGCCGGCCGCGTCAAGGGCTCGGCACGACTGTCCACCCGCCGGTTCCCGGCCCGCATCGAGGTCGGCGGCCCGGGCGTCGCGCCGTTCACCGCCGGCCGCGGCGACGACTCGGCCCCGCGCGTGTCGGTCCAGGGCGACCCGGGCGAGCTGCTGCTCTTCTTCACCGGCCGGCAGTCCGTCGCCGGCGTGAACATCGACGGCCCGGAGGATCTGGCCGAAAACCTCAGAGGGGCACGCCTGGGCATCTGAGGTACCGCTGGGTCTTGAATCTGGTTTTAGACAAGGGATCCAGCAGGTTGCTCACGTTTCGGTTTCGGGTCTAGCCGGTAACGGGATCGACGGTTTACCGTCTGGTAACCGACAGACGTGATGGCTGTCACGGCCCGGAAGGCCCGACCATGACCCAGACCCAGCGGCTCGAATTGCCATACCGCTCGATCCCGGACATGTTCCTGCACCGCGTTGCCGAGACCCCCGACGCCCGCGCCTTCGGCCGTCCCGCCCCCGATGACAACGCCGAGCCCATCTGGATGACCTGGAGCGAGGTCGGCGAGCAGGCGCGCGCGATCGGCGCCGGCCTGACCACCCTGGGCATCGCGCCCGAGGACCGCGTGGCCGTGCTGTCGAGCACCCGGCTCGACTGGGTCCTCGCCGACCTCGGCATCATGCTGGCGGGCGCCGCCACAACCACGGTCTACCCGACGACCGAGCCCGAAGAGGCCGTGTACATCGTCACCGACTCCGGCTCCAAGGTGCTCTTCGCCGAGAACGCGGAGCAGGCGGCCAAGCTCGACGGAGCGGACCTTCCCAACCTGACGACGGTCGTGCTGTTCGACGGCGCTCCCCGCGGTACCGAAGCCATCAAGACCATGACCCTGGCGGACCTGGAGGCGGCCGGGCGGGCGGCGGCCACGGCGGACCCGGGCCTGATCGACCGGATCGTCGAGGGCATCGACGGCGACCGGCTCGCCACCCTCATCTACACGTCGGGCACCACGGGCCGGCCGAAGGGCGTCGAGCTGCTGCACGCGGGCTGGGTGTGGCAGGGCAAGACGCAGCAGGACACGGGCGTGCTCACCGAGACCGACCTGCAGTACCTCTGGCTGCCCCTCTCCCACTCGTTCGGCAAGACGCTGCTGTGCGGGATCCTGTACGTCGGCCTGCCCACGTACGTCGACGGCCGGGTCGACAAGCTCATCGACAACCTCGGCAAGATCCGCCCGACGCTCATGTGCGCCGCGCCGCGGATCTTCGAGAAGGTCTACAACCGCGTGGTCACCGGCGCGCAGGCCGACGGCGGCGCGAAGTGGAAGATCTTCACCTGGGCCGTCGCGGTCGGCAAGAAGGCCTCCGCCGAGCGGCTGGCCGGGCGCGAACCGGGCGGGCTGCTGAAGGTCCAGGCCGCGATCGCCGACAAGCTGGTCTTCAGCAAGCTGCGGGCCCGCCTCGGCGGCCGGATGCGCGCGATGGTCTCCGGCTCGGCGCCGCTGTCCCCGGAGATCGGCGAGTTCTTCTTCGCCGCCGGCCTGCCCATCCTGGAGGGCTACGGGCTGACCGAGACCTCGGCGGGCTCCTTCGTCAACCGCGACGGCAAGGCGCGCATCGGCACGGTCGGCCAGGCGCTCGGCGACCTCGGCATCAAGCTCGACACCGACGGCGAGGTGCTGCTCAAGGGCACGCCGATCATGCGGGGGTACCACAACCTGCCCGACGAGACCGCCGCCGCGTTCACCGAGGACGGCTGGTTCCGCACCGGCGACATCGGCGAGCTGGACGACCAGGGCTACCTGCGCATCACCGACCGCAAGAAGGACCTGATCAAGACCTCCGGCGGCAAGTACGTCGCCCCCAGCTACATCGAGGGCCTGTTCAAGTCCGTCTGCCCGTACACCTCGCAGGCCATCGTGGTCGGCCAGGCCCGCAACTACGTGACCATGCTGGTCACCCTCGACCCGGACGCGATCAAGGCCTGGGCCGACGGCACGGCGCTCGCCGGCAAGTCGTACGCGGAGATCGCCGCCTCCAAGGAGGCCGAGGAGCTCGTGGCCGGCTACGTCGCCGAGCTCAACACCAAGCTCAACCGCTGGGAGACGGTCAAGAAGTTCACCATTCTCTCCCGTGACCTGTCCATCGAGGACGGCGAGCTCACCCCCTCGCTCAAGGTCAAGCGCCGCGCCGTCGAGAAGTCCTTCGCCGGCGACATCGACCGGATGTACACGGGCGCGCTCGCAGAGATATAGACCTCGCTCACACCCCACAGTGTCGTGGCCCCCGGGAACCGCCATCCCCGGGGGCCACGACGCGTCCCGGCGCGGGGCCGCGCCGCGGCCGGCCCGGTCAGGCCACCACGGCCGGGGTCGACCAGGAGTGGCGGCGGGGGCGGTCCAGGTCGGTGCGGGCCGCGGCCAGCCGGCGCACGGCCTCGACGAGGTCGGTCTCCGGAAGCGTGAACGGCAGGCGCATGAACCGCTCCATCGTGCCGTCGGCGCCGAAGCGCGGCCCAGGGGCGACGCGCACCCCCAGCTCCTCGGCCGAGCGGGCCAGGGCGCTGGACACCGGGGCGTCGAGCTCGGCCCAGATGACCATGCCGCCGCGGGGCAGGGCGAAGCGCCACTCCGGCAGCTCCGCGCGCAGGGCGGCGGCCAGGGTGTCGCGCTGGACGAGCAGCTGCTTACGGCGGGCCGAGACGATCGTGTCGCGGCGGTGCAGGAGGCGGGCGGCCACGAGCTGGTCCAGGACCGGGGACGCCATGTCGACGCCGACGCGGGCGACGGCCAGGCGGGCGATCAAGGGGGCCGGGCCACGGACCCAGCCGATGCGCAGGCCGCCCCAGTAGGCCTTGCTCATGCCGCCGATGGTGAGCACGCGCGCGGTGCGGTCGAACGAGGCGACCGCCGGCGGCAGGGTCAGGTCGGGGTCGAGGGCCAGGTCGACGAAGGACTCGTCGATGATCAGGTCGGTGCCGGCGGCGTGGGCGGTGGCGGGGAGGCGCTCGCGCAGGGCGGCCGGCATCAGGTGGCCGGTCGGGTTGTGGAACTCCGGGATGAGGTACGCGACGCGGGCCTGGGCGGCGCGGATCGTGGAGAGCAGCAGGTCGGCGTCCCAGCCGTCGGGGCCGATCGCGTACGCGCTCATGCGGGCCCTCGCCGCGATGAAGGCGCTCAGGGCGTTGGGGTAGGTCGGGGTCTCGACCAGGGCACGCTGGCCCGGGGCGACCAGCAGGCGCAGGAGCAGGTCGAGGGCCTGCTGCACGCCGCCGGTGATCATGACCTGGTCGGGGTCGGTGTGCAGGCCGCGCTCGGTGTACTGGCGGGCGATCGCCTCGCGCAGAACCAGCAGTCCGGAGGGCTGGTAGCCGGGGCCGCAGAGGTACGGCTCCAGGTCCGCGACGGCCTCGGCGGCGGCCGCCTGCAGCTCCGGCGGGGCGGGCATCGCGGCGCAGCCCAGGTCGATCAGGCCGGCGTCGTCGCTCGGGGTCCACAGGCCGAAGGTGCCGACGCGGTGGCCCGCGGGCAGCTCGGTCCAGCTCCCGGCGCCGCGGCGGCTGGACACGTGCCCGCTCTCGCGCAGTTCCCGATAGGCGGCGGTCACGGTGGTACGGCTGATCCCCAGCGCCGCCGCCAGCTCGCGCTCGGCGGGCAGCCGCACGCCCAGCGCCAGGCGGCCGTCGATCAGCAGCCCGCGCACGGCGTTGGCGAGGATCACGTACTCCGGGCGGCGCCCGCCGGGGCCTCGCACCCCGACCGCGACCTGCCAGGCGTTGAGCATGCGGGCCAGTTGAGCGCCCCGGACGATCGCTGACAAGGCCAGTCCCCCTAAATTGGCTCTCACACCCGGCCGATTGGCCTCAGACTGGCACGCACCGACTCGGCGGGCAAGTCCAATTTCCGTACGCGGGACGGGACCGCGCCGAGCAGCACCCCGCCGAGGATCGCCGCGCCGCCGACCAGGTCGTACCAGTGGATCTGCTCGTGCCGGAACACCGCCGCCGACAGGATCGCGAAGACCGGCGCCAGCGCGGCGAAGGGCGCTACGGTGCCGGCGCCGTAGCGGGTGATCAGCCGGCCCCAGACGCCGAAGCCGAAGAGCGTGCTGAGATAGGCGACATAGGCGATGGCGCCCACGGCGACGAGGTCGAGACCCTTCAGGGCCTGGATGTCGTACCGCGGGCCGTCGATCGCCAGCGTCAGCCCGACCAGCGGCAGGGTGGCCACGGCGCTCACCCAGACCATGAAGTTGAGCATGTCCGTGGCGGCGGCCTTGCGCATCGCCACGTTGGCCAGGCCCCACGCCGCCCCGGCCGCCACCACCAGCAGGAACGCGCCCAGGGGCCGGTCCAGGCCGAGTTGTGTGGCGATGAGCACGATCCCGGCCGCGGCCAGCACGACGCCGGCGACGCGCCTGCGGCCGGGGCGGTCACGCAGCAGTACCGTCGCGAACACCAGCGTGAAGACGACCTGGCTCTGCAGGACCAGCGCGGACAGGCCGGCCGGCAGCCCGGCCGCCATGCCCGCGAAGAGCAGCGAGAACTTGACCACGCCGAGCGCGACGCCGGTGGCGGCGACCCAGCGCCAGGGCGCCTTCGGGCGGCCGACCAGGAAGACCGCGGGCAGGGCGGCCACGCCGAAGCGCAGCGCGCAGAACAGCAGCGGAGACATGCTGTCCAGCCCCACGTCGATGACGACGAAGTTGACGCCCCAGATGACGGTCACCAGGATCGCCAGGGCCAGATCGCGAGGTCTCATGCCTTCGATGATTGGCGGGCAGATCGTGAAGTACCATCGAAAAGTTCTGCATCGTGGTTTTAGTATTGCTTCATGCTTGACTTCTCGCGGCTCCAGGCCCTGCGCGCGGTGCAGACGTTCGGCACGGTCACGGCGGCGGCGGGGGCGCTGCACATCACGCCGTCGGCGGTGTCCCAGCACCTCGCCAAGCTGGAGCGGGAGACGCGGACCACACTCGTGGAGAAGGACGGGCGGCGGCTGCGGCTGACCGAGGCCGGGCGGGTGCTCGCCGAGCACGCGGGCCGGGTGCTGGCGGCGGTCGAGGAGGCCGAGGCGGCGCTGGCCGCGCATCAGGAGACGGTGTCGGGGCGGCTGAGCGTCTCGTCGTTCCCGACCGCGTGCCGCGGGCTGCTGCCGCACACGCTGCGCCGGCTCTCCGCCGAGCACCCCGACCTGGAGCTCACCCTGCTGGAGACCGACCGGGACGCAAGCTTCGACGGCATCCTGCGCGGCATCATCGACGTCGCGCTCATCGACGAGTGGCTGGAGATCCCGGTGACGTTCCCGCCGGGGGTGGCCAACGTCGAGCTGGGCCTGGACGTCGGGGACCTCATGCTGCCGGCCGGGCACCATCTCGCGTTCGGGGAAGGGCCGATCACGCTCGAGGAGGTGCGCGAGGAGCGCTGGATCGGCTCGCAGCCGGGCACGGTCTGTCACGAGTGGCTGCTGCGCATGCTGCCCGGGCTGCAGCCGTCGATCCTCGTCAACGAGTTCGAGACGCAGCTGACCTTCGTCGCCGAGGGGCTCGGCGTGGCGTTCGTGCCGCGGCTGGCCCGCGCGTCGCTGCCGGCCGGCGTGGTGGCCCGGCCGGTGACCCCCGAGGCGGCCCGCCGGGTGTCGGTCGCGTGGCGGGCGGCGGCCTCCGGGCGTCCGGCGATCGGGGCGACCGTCGCGGCCCTCCAGGACGCCTGGCGGCACCGCCCGAGCTCGTCCGCGCCGATGACCCAGCTACCCGAATGGGTGTCCGGGCGGGACGTCATTCACGTGGTGTAACCGCAGTTCGAGCCGCTCACCAGGGCCCCGTTCCGGCGGGGTTTTCACTCATGGTATTCACTTCTGCACGATTTCGGGCCGCCCCTTACATTCATTGGTATGGCCCTCTTCCGTTCCCGGACAGCGACCGGCGCCGGTGTCCTGGCGACGCTGCTCCTGGTGCTCATCTTCGGCAACCAGATCTTCACGGAATGGGTCGACCGGCACAGCGACGGGTCGACCGTATGGGGATTCTTCCTGCGCATGCTGGCCTGGCCGCGGTGGTGGATCTCACCGCGGGACGACTCGGGAGCCGCCGCCCGGGAACTCCTCGCCAATGACCTGCGCGCGCTGCTGTTGATCCTCTTCGTCGCGTTGGTGCTCGCCATTGCCGCCAAGACGGTGGCGGGCGGCGCCGGCGCAGTCATCATCGGATGGGGGGCGCTGATCTTCGCCGCCGCCCTGGCCGCGTTCACCACCACGTTCATCCTCGCCAACCCCACGATGCTCAGCGCGCTGCAGGGCGCGACGGGCGCATCCGGGTACGGCCTCTGGGTCGGCTGGATCGTCGGCATCGCCGTCGCCGCCGGCAAGAAGGCCGACTGACGCAAGGGGCGCCAACGGGCCTGGCCCGTTGGCGGCCGGTGGACCGCCGGTCAGCGGATCGGGTGACCGGCCTCGCGCAGCGCGGTCTTGACGTCGCCGATGGCCAGCTCTCCGAAGTGGAACACGCTCGCGGCGAGCACCGCGTCGGCGCCCGCGGCGACCGCGGGCGCGAAGTCGGCCACCTTGCCGGCCCCGCCGCTGGCGATCACCGGGATGGTCACCACCTCGCGGACCGCGCGGATCAGCTCGAGGTCGAAGCCGTCCTTGGTGCCGTCGGCGTCCATCGAGTTGAGCAGGATCTCGCCGGCGCCCAGCTCGGCCACCCGGGCCGCCCACTCGACCGCGTCCAGCCCGGCCCCGCGGCGCCCGCCGTGGGTGGTCACCTCGAAGCCGCTGGGCTGGCCCTCGGAGCGGCGCACGTCCAGCGACAGCGTCAGCACCTGGCTGCCGAACCGCTGGGCGATCTCGGCGATGAGCTCCGGCCGGGCGATCGCGGCGGTGTTGACCCCGACCTTGTCGGCCCCGGCGCGCAGCAGCGTGTCCACGTCGCCGACGCTGCGCACGCCGCCCCCGACGGTCAGGGGGATGAAGACCGTTTCCGCGGTACGGCGAACAACGTCCAGCATCGTCGCCCGGCCGTCGGACGAGGCGGTCACGTCGAGAAAGACCAGCTCGTCGGCGCCCGCGGCGTCGTAGGCGGCCCCGCGCTCGACCGGGTCGCCGGCGTCGCGGAGGTTGAGGAAGTTGACGCCCTTGACCACCCGCCCGGCGTCCACGTCCAGGCAGGGGATCACCCGCACGGCGACGGTCACGCCGACTCCTTCAGCACGTCGAGGGCCTCGGCGACGGTGAAGGCGCCGGCGTACAGCGCCTTGCCCACGATCACGCCCTCCACCCCGGCGGGCTCGAGCGCGGCCAGCTGGCGGAGGTCGTCGAGCTTGGACACGCCGCCGCTGGCGATCACCGGCTTCTTCGTCCGGCCGGTGACCTCGAGCAGCAGGGTCAGGTTGGGGCCGGTCAGCGTCCCGTCGCGCATCACGTCGGTCACCACGTAACGGGCGCAGCCGGCCTTCTCCAGCCGGTCGAGCACCTCGAAGAGGTCGCCGCCCTCCTTGGTCCAGCCGCGGGCGGCGAGCTGGTGACCCCGCACGTCCAGGCCGACCGCGACCTGGTCGCCGTAGGTGGCGCAGACGTGGTCGCACCAGTCCGGGTTCTCCAGTGCGGCGGTGCCGAGGTTGACCCGGGTGGCGCCGGTGGACAGGGCCGCCTTGAGCGAGGCCTCGTCGCGGATGCCGCCGGACAGCTCCACCTGCACGTCGAGGCGGCGCACCACGTCGGCCAGCAGGGCCGCGTTGGAGCCGCGCCCGAACGCCGCGTCCAGGTCGACGAGATGGATCCACTCGGCGCCCTGCCGCTGCCAGGCCAGGGCGGCCTCGAGCGGGTCGCCGTAGGTGGTTTCGCTGCCGGCGGCGCCCTGGACGAGACGGACCGCCTGGCCGTCGGCGACGTCGACAGCGGGCAGGAGCTGCAGAGCCATGAGTTTCAGATCCTTCGGTCCAGAACGAGAACGGTGAGCGCCGGGGTGGCGACGATGAGGATCGCGCTGATACCGATCCGGGCCGGCCAGGAGTCGAGCGACGTCCAGACCAGGACCAGGACCGCCAGCACGAGGATGGCGATGATGACGCGCTGCTTGCGGGAGCGACGAGCGAAGAGTTTACCGGTGCGCCCGACGTGGACCTTGGGCACCAGCCGCCGCATCGCGGCCCTGCGCGCGCGTTTGCGCTCGTGGCGGCGCATGCGCTCGGCGCGCTCCGCCTCCAGCAGAGCGCGCCGCTTCGCCCGCTCCTTGCTCAGAGCGTCCCCAGCCAGTTCGCGAGCAGGGTCGCCCCCGCGTCGCCGGACTTCTCGGGGTGGAACTGCGTGGCCCGCAGTACGTCGGTCTCGAACGCCGCCACGAACGGCTCGCCGTGCACGCCGGTGGCGACCCGCACCCCGGCCTCGGCCTGCGCGTCGACGACCGTCGAGGCGTAGGAGTGCACGAAGAAGAAGCGAGTGTCCGCCGGCAGGCCGGCCCCGAGCACCGAGCCCTCCGGCCAGGCCACCGTGTTCCAGCCCATGTGCGGCACCACCGGCGCCTGCAGGCGGGTCACCGTGCCCGGGGCCAGGCCCAGGCCCTTGGTGACCACGCCGTGCTCCTCGCCGGAGTCGAACATGATCTGCATGCCGACGCAGATGCCGAGCACCGGTGCGCCGGCGCGGACCCGCTCGGCGATGGCCGGGGCGGCGCCGAGCCCGTCGATGCCGGCCATGCACGCCGCGTAGGCCCCCACGCCCGGCACCACCAGGCCGTCGGCGCGCGCCGCCTTGCCGAGGTCCGAGGTCACCTCCACGTCGGCGCCGACCCGGGCGACGGCCCGCTCCGCGGAGCGCAGGTTGCCGGAGCCGTAGTCGAGGATCACGACCTTCTTCGCCACCACAGCTCCCTCAGCTCTCCATCCACAGCAGGCCGCCGGCCGCGGACAGCACGGCCAGGACCAGCGTGATCACGAACGGCACCTTCGACTTGCTCTGCTGGCGCAGCGACAGCGCCCCGCCCAGCAGCAGGCCCGCCAAAGCAAGCAGTGCGATGCTCACAGCGCGCCCTTGGTGCTCGGCACCGCGCCCGCGTTGCGGGGGTCGATCGCGCAGGCCTGGCGAAGCGCCCGGGCGACCGCCTTGAACTGGGCCTCGACGATGTGGTGGGCGTCGGGCTGGGCGCCGTGGCGGCCCGCCCGCAGGATGCTCACGTGCAGCGTGACCCGCGCCGAGTGGCCGAAGGACTCCCAGATGTGCCGGGTCAGGCTGGTCGGGTAGTTGCCGCCGATGTGCGGGGCGATGTTGGCCGGCTCGTCGTGCACCACGTACGGGCGGCCGGACAGGTCGACCACCGCCGAGGCGAGCACCTCGTCGAGCGGGACCTGGGCGTGGCCGTACCGCGTCACGCCGGCCTTGTCGCCGAGCGCCTCGGCGAACGCGGCGCCGAGCGCGAGGGCGGTGTCCTCGACGGTGTGGTGCGCGTCGATCTCCAGGTCGCCGACGGTGTGCACGCGCAGGTCGAAGCCGCCGTGCTTGGCGATCTGGTTGAGCATGTGGTCGTAGAAGCCCACGCCGGTCGAGATCTCCCCGACGCCGGTGCCGTCGAGATCCAGCTCGACGAGGACCTTGGTCTCCTTCGTGACTCGCTCGACACGGGCGGTACGACTCACAAGAGCTCCTCGAGTGCGTTCAGAAATGCCGTGGTCTCCTCGGGCGTGCCGGCGGTCACGCGCAGCCAGCCGGGCAGCCCCACGTCCCGGATCAGCACGCCGCGGTCGAGCAGCGCCTGCCAGACGCCCTTGCTGTCCTCGCGCGGGGCGCCGAACAGCACGAAGTTGGCGTCGCTGTCGGCGACGGGCAGGCCCCAGCCGCGCAGCGTGGCGACGATGCGGTCGCGCTGCTCCTTGACGGCGTCCACGGTGGACAGCAGCGCGTCGGTGTGGGCCAGGGCCGCGCGCGCGACCGCCTGCGTCATGGCGCTCAGGTGGTACGGCAGCCGCACCAGCTGCACCGCGTCGACCACGGCCGGGTCGGCGGCGAGGTAGCCGAGACGGCCACCGGCGAGCGCGAACGCCTTGCTCATCGTGCGCGTCACGACCAGGCGCGGGAAGCGCTCGACGAGGCTCAGCGCGAAGACGGTGCCCGGGCGGGCGAACTCCGCGTACGCCTCGTCGACGATCACCATCCCCCGCGCCGCCTCCGCGGCCGCCTCGACGACGTCCAGCGGGAGTGCGGTGCCGGTCGGGTTGTTCGGCGAGCACAGGAACACCAGGTCGGGGTCGTACTCGCGGATCTTCGCGACCACGTGCTCGGCGCTCAGCGTGTAGTCCCCGGCGCGGCGCCCGTCGACCCAGGCGGTGCCGGTGCCGGCGGCCAGCAGCGGGTGCATGGAGTACGACGGCGTGAAGCCCAGCGCGGTGCGCCCCGGGCCGGCGAAGGTCTGCAGCAGCTGCTGCTGGATCTCGTTGGAGCCGTTCGCCGCCCAGACGTGCTTCCACGTCAGGGCGTGGCCGAGGTACGCCGCCAGGTCGGTGCGCAGGGCGACGGCGTCGCGGTCGGGGTACCGGTTGAGGTCGCGCAGCACCGCGGAGAGGGCCTTCTCCATCTCCTCGACGGCCGCATCGGGCACCGGGTAGGAGTTCTCGTTGGTGTTGAGCCGCACGGCCACGTCGAGCTGGGGCGCGCCGTAAGGGCTCATCCCCCGCAGCTCGTCGCGCAGGGGCAGGTCGTCGAGGGTCGTCATGCGCCGAACCGCACCTTCACCGCCGCGCCGTGGGCCGGGAGGTCCTCGGCGTCGGACAGGGCGACCACGTGGGCGGCGACCTGCTGGAGGGCGTCCTGGGAGTACTCGATCAGCTGCACGCCGCGCAGGAACGTCTGCGTGGACAGGCCGGACGAGTGCCGCGCGCAGCCGCCGGTCGGCAGGACGTGGTTGGAGCCCGCGCAGTAGTCGCCCAGCGACACCGGCGACCAGGCGCCGACGAAGATCGCGCCGGCGTTGCGCACCCGCTCGGCCACCGCGCGCGGGTCGCGGGTCTGGATCTCGAGGTGCTCGGCGCCGTACGCGTCCACGACCCGCAGCCCCTGCTCCAGGTCGCCGACGAGCACCGTGGCCGACTGCGGGCCGCTGAGCGCCTCGGTCACCCGCTCGACGTGCTTGGTCGCGGCGACCTGGCGGGCCACCTCGGCGTCGACCGCGTCGGCCAGCTCGGTCGAGGTCGTGACCAGCACGCTCGCCGCCAGCGGGTCGTGCTCGGCCTGGCTGATCAGGTCGGCGGCCACGTGCCGCGGGTCGGCGCTCCCGTCGGCCAGGATCGCGATCTCGGTCGGCCCGGCCTCCGCGTCGATGCCGACGGTCCCGCGCAGCATCCGCTTGGCCGCGGTCACCCAGATGTTGCCGGGCCCGGTGATCATGTCGACCGGCGCGCAGCCCGGCTCCTCGTCGTCGAAGCCGTAGCCGAACATGGCGATCGCCTGGGCGCCGCCCACCGCGTAGACCTCGTCGACGCCGAGCAGCGCGCACGCGGCCAGGATGTTGCGGTTCGGCAGGCCGGTGTCCTTCTGCGGCGGGCTCGTCACGGCGATCGAGGCGACCCCGGCGGCCTGGGCCGGGACGACGTTCATGACGACGCTGGACGGGTACACCGCCAGCCCGCCCGGCACGTAGAGGCCGACCCGGCCGACCGGCAGCCAGCGCTGGGTCACCGTGCCACCCTCGCCGAGCACCGTGGTGACCTCGGTGCGGCGCTGGTCGTCGTGGACCTTGCGGGCGCGGGCGATCGACTCCAGCAGCGCGGCGCGCACGGCCGGGTCGAGCTCGGCCTCGGCCTTCTCGATCGCCTCGGCCGGAACCCGCAGCTGTTGCAGCTGCAGGCCGTCGAAACGATGTGTGGCCTCCCGGATCGCGGCCGCGCCATGCTCGCGGACCGCCTCGACGGTCGGGCGCACCTGCTCGGTGGCGACGGTGACGTCAATGGCGGCTCGGGGCAGCAGACGGCGCGGGTCCTCGCTGGAGCCGCGCAGGTCGATCCGGTTCAACACCCTTGCGAGTCTATTCGGCGCCGCCAGCGCTTATGCGTCGCCGTCCCGCCCTGCGGGCTGTCAAGAACTTTGCCCTTGCCGGGATCGCGCCCATCGCCAGTTCATCTCGCCGGGCGCCGGTGGTGGTCCGGGGAGGGCGTCGGCGTCGTCGCGGTCCATGCCGTCGATGGTGAGGGCGAGGTACCGCCGGCGCAGCTCCACCGTCCGCTCCTTGTCGGGCAGGCGGATCGCCGCGCACGCCTCCAGGACGATCCCGATGTCGGTCACCACCACGTCGGGGCGCAGGCGGCCGCCGGCGTGGGCGCGGTCGACCAGGCGGGCGACGAGCTCGTTGGAGCGCACCGCGTCCTGCACCATCTCGGGCGTCGAGGTGAAGGTGCCGGCCAGGTGGACGGTGAGCGAGTGCACGTCGGCGTCGACGACCTCGCGCAGGAACGTCGTGAGCGCGTCCCAGCCCTCGTTCATCTCGTCGGCGTCCTGGGCCGCCTGGATGAAGGCCTTGAGGCCGTCGTGGCAGAGGGTGCGCAGCAGCTCCTCCTTGCCGGCATAGCGGCGGTACAGCGCGCTGATCCCGACGCCGGCGCGCTCGGCGACAGCGGAGATGGGGGCCTTCGGGTCCTCGAGGAACACGTCGCGGGCCGCGGCGAGGATGACGCCGTCGTTGCGGGCCGCCTCGCGCTGGCGCCCGCGCAGCGGGGATGCAGCTCCGGTCATGGGCGCCACTGTAGCACCCTATCGGAACGGATTGTTCCGATCTGTTTTCCCGCGACCCATGGAACGGAGCGTTCCGGTCTGCTAACTTAACGGAACAGAACATTCCGTTCTGGTGAGCAAAGTTGGGGGATCGTCATGCGAGAGTTCCGGGTCGAGGTGTCGCAGGCCGCGATGGACGACCTGCACGACCGGCTGCGCCGCGCGGCCTGGCCGGCCGAACCCGCGACGGGAGAGCCGGCCGGGGTCGGCGACGCCTACGGGGTGCCGGGCGCCCGGGTCCGGGAGCTGGCCCGGTACTGGCTGGAGGAGTTCGACTGGCGGGCGGTCGAGGCGCGGCTCAACGCGCACCCGCAGTTCCTCACCGAGATCGAGGGCGAGACCATCCACTTCTTGCACGTGCGCTCGCAGAACCCGGACGCCACGCCGCTGATCCTCACCCACGGCTGGCCGGGCTCGGTGATGGAGTACCTCGACCTCATCGAGCCGCTGCGCGGGGACTTCCACCTGGTGATCCCCTCGCTGCCCGGGTACGGCTTCTCCGGCCCGACCCGCGGGACCGGGTGGAACCGGTACCGCACCGCCCGCGCCTGGAACGAGCTCATGACCCGCCTGGGCTACGAGCGCTTCGGCGTGGTGGGCAACGACGCCGGCTCAATGATCGGCCCCGAGCAGGGCCGCCTCGACCCGCAGCGGGTGATCGGCGTGCACGTGACCCAGCTGTACTCGTTCCCCAGCGGTGACCCGGCCGACTTCCAGGACCTGAGCGAGGCCGACCAGCGCGCCCTGGCCCGCCTGCAGTGGTTCTACGAGAACAAGATGTCCTTCAACGTCCTGCAGAGCCAGCAGCCGCAGACCCTGGCGTACGCGCTGCACGACTCCCCGACGGGCCTGCTGGCCTGGAACGCCCAGCTCTTCGGCTCGACCCTGGACCCGGACTTCGTGCTGGCCAACGTCGCCATCTACTGGTTCACCGGCACCTCGGCCTCGGCCGCCCGCTTCTACTACGAGGAGGCCCACGCGGCCGAGCGCCCGCAGGGCCCCACCTCCTCCCCCACGGGCCTGGCCATGTTCTACGGCGACTTCGAGTCGATCCGCCGCTTCGCCGAGCGTGACCACGCCAACATCGTGCAGTGGCACGCCTACGGGTACCCCGGCGAGGGCGCGAACGAGCCGGCCGACGGCGACGTCGGCGGGCACTACGCGGCGCACGAGGCGACCGAAGTGCTGGCCGCCGACATCCGGGAGTTCTTCAAGACCCTCTCCTGAGAGCCGGTAGCCCCGCGCTCGGCTAGGCTTCGCCCCGTGGAGGCAGCCGCGAATGAACCGGAGCGCACGCGGACGCTCCTGCCGCTCTTTCCGCTGGGCACGGTGCTGTTTCCGGGGTTGGTACTGCCGCTGCACGTGTTCGAGCCGCGGTACCGCACCCTGGTGCAGCACCTGACCGAGCTCCCGGAGAACCTGCCCCGGGAGTTCGGCGTCGTGGCGATCCGCCGCGGCTGGGAGGTCGGCCGCCAGACCGAGTCCTCCGACGCATCGATCACGGCGGGCGAGTCGCTCTCGCTCTACGAGGTCGGCTGCGCCGCCGAGATCCGCCAGTTCACGGAGCTCCCGGACGGCCGCTTCGACCTGATGACGGTCGGCCGCCGCCGGTTCCGCCTCCTGGGGCTGGCCCGCAACGACACCCCGTACCTCACCGGCGAGGTCGAGTGGCTCCCCGAGCCCAAGGGCGAGCCGGACCGCGAGGGCGAGCTGGCCGCCGGGGTGCTCGCCGCCTACCAGGACTACCTGCGGGCGGTCCGGGCGGACGACGACGGCGAGCAGCTGCCGGACGACCCGACGGTGCTGTCGCACCTCGTCGCCGCCACGGCGTCGCTCACCCTGGAGGATCGCCAGTCACTGCTGGCCGAGCCCGACACGGCCAGCCGGCTGAAGGCCGAGCGCGCCCTGCTGCGCCGCGAGACCGCCCTGCTGGGCCAGGTCCGCGCGGTCCCGGTGGCCCTGTCCGACCTGGCCGTCCCCGCCAGCCCGAACTGACCCTGCGACAAGGCCCGGGAACGAGCGGCCGGCCCGGGAACGAGCGGCCGGCCCGGGAACGAGCGGCCGGCCCGGGAACGAGCGGCCGGCCGACGCCAGCGCGCCGGGCCGGGAAGGTCAGGGCCGCGGCTGCCCGGGTTGCGACCCGCCCGGCGCCGGAGGGTCATCGGACTCGGACCGCGCCGGGTCGATGCCCTCAGGCCCCGATTGACCTGCGGTGGACGAATGGCCGTCGCCCGCGGTGGGCGAATGGCCGGAGGCGTCCTCGGGCGCCGGCTGGCCCTCGGAGGCCGAACCATCGCCTGGAGCAGGCCGGCCGGCGGCCTCATCGGCGCCGGAATCCGGGTGCGCCCCGGGAGCGGGATGAAAGCCGGGAGCCGGGTAGGCGCCCGGGTCCGGCTCGGAGGACTGACCGGCGTCGGCGCCCGGGTAGTAGCCCGGCGGCGGGGCGGGCTGGTCCAGGTATTCGACGGGCATGTTGTCGTAGCGCAGCGTCGGGGAGGCGTGGAAGCCGGCCAGGCCCGTGTACACGGCGGCGGCGGCCAGCGCCTGGACCAGCATCGTGCCCCGGACCCACGGGATGAAGCCGAACAGCAGGCTCGACGTGCCGGTGCGCAGCTTGACCGGGCGGAAGATGTGGGTGTTCTCCGGGGCGTGCGTGGCGAGGTCGAGGTAGTGCGCCCAGCCGATCTTGTTGCCGAGCCAGGCGCCCAGCACCGAGGCGCCGGCGGAGCCCACGACCAGGGCGGCCAGCAGGATCGGGCCCCGGAAGCGGCGCAGCAGCAGCCAGGCGACGACGGCGATGACGATGCCCATGCCGATCGACATGAGAATGAACCAGCCGTCGTCGGCCCAGTAGCCCTCGGGCTCCCCCTCGATGGGATACGGCCCGTACTGCGTCTGCACCAGCTCCACGTGCGGCGCGAGCTTCGACCACAACAGACCGAACGGCGCGCCCAGCCCGGCCACCACGACCGCGACGACGAGGGCCCACAGCGCCTCCCGCGCGAGCGGCACGCGGGCCGGCGCGGGGGCGGCCTCCGGCTGGCCGACGGGCGAAATCGGGGCGATGCTCACGATCCCATCCTGCCAGGCGCCCGCGCCGATCCGGCAAGCGAGGCGGCCGCGGCCCCGGGCACCGGCGCGACCTCGGGGTCCGGTGCGGTCAGGTCGGGAAGGACCAGCTCCATCGCCATCAGGCGCGGGGCCTCCTCGCGCCGGTCCACGCGGCCCTTCACCGCGACCACCGCGTCCTCGGCGACCCACTGGTCGACCAGCTCGTAGGTGTCCGGGAAGAACATGACCTCGACGCTGCCGTCCAGGTCCTCCAGGGTGGCCGAGGCCCACGGGCGGCCCTGGCGGGTCACCCGGCGCTGCACGCCGGACAGGATGCCGGCGAGGCGGACCACCGCGCCGTCCGGGACCGTGCCCTCCTCGGCCAGGGCGGCGACCGGGCGGTCGGCGACGGCCCGCAGCACGTGCTCCAGGCCGCGCAGCGGGTGGTCGGAGACGTAGAGGCCGAGCATCTCGCGCTCGAAGGCGAGCAGCTCGGGCTTGTCCCACTCCATGGCCGGCACGGGCGGGGCGCTGAGCAGCGGGGCGCCGAAAAGGTCGAACTGGCCCATCGCCTCGTTGCGCTTGACGCCGAGCACGGCGTCGAGGGCGTCGGCGTGCACGCTGAGCAGTCCGCGGCGGGAGTGCCCGAGGGAGTCGAAGGCGCCGGCCTTGATGAGCGACTCGATCGTCTTGCGGTTGCACACGACCTGGTCGACCTTGGCCAGGAAGTCGTAGAAGTCGGTGTAGGCGCCCTTCTCGCGGCGGGACCGGATGATGGACTCGACGGCGGCCGGGCCGACGTTGCGGATCGCGCCGAGGCCGAAGCGGATGTCGGCGCCGTCGGCGGCGAAGCGGCCCTGGGAGGAGTTGACGTCGGGCGGCAGCACGCGGATGCCCATGTGCCGGCACTCGGCGAGGTAGACCGGGGAGCGATCCTTGTCGCCGCCGACCGAGGTGAGCAGGGCGCTCATGTACTCGGCCGGGTAGTTGGCCTTGAGATACGCCGTCCAGTACGCCACCAGCCCGTACGCCACGCTGTGCGCCTTGTTGAACGCGTAGTCCGAGAACGGCACCAGGATGTCCCAGAGGGTGCGGATCGCCCCCTCCGAGTAGCCGCGGTCCCGCATGGCCGGCGCGAAGAGCGTGAACTCCTCGTCCAGGATCTCCTTCTTCTTCTTGCCCATCGCCCGCCGGAGCCGGTCGGCGGCGCCGAGGGTGTAGCCGGCGACCCGCTGCGCGATCGCCATGACCTGCTCCTGGTAGACGATCAGGCCGTAGGTGTCGCCGAGGATGTCGGCCAGCGGCGCGGCCAGCTCGGGGTGGATCGGCGTGACCGGGCGGCGGCCGTTCTTGCGGTCGGCGTATTCGTTGTGCGCGTTGGCGGCGATCGGGCCCGGCCGGTAGAGCGCGCCGACGGCGGAGATGTCGGCGAAGCTGTCCGGGGCCATGGCCCGCAGCAGCTGGCGCACCGGCGTGGCGTCGAACTGGAAGACGCCGAGGGTGTCGCCCCGGGACAGCAGCTCGTAGGTCGGCCCGTCGTCCAGCGGCGCCTCCTCGATCGCCACCGTGATGCCCCGGTTGTGCCGGATCGCCTCGATCGCGTCGTCGAGGATGGTGAGGTTGCGCAGGCCCAGGAAGTCCATCTTGAGCAGGCCCATCGCCTCGCAGGCGCCCATGTCCCACTGGGTGATGATGGCCCCGTCCTGCTCGCGCTTCTGGATCGGCAGCACCTCGACCAGCGGCTCGCGGGACAGGATGACGCCGGCGGCGTGCACGCCCCACTGCCGCTTGAGCCCCTCCAGCCCGCGGGCGGTGTCCACGACGGTGCGCACCTCGGGCTCGGACTCGTAGAGCCGGCGCAGCTCCCCGCCCTCCTTGTGTCGCGGGTGGGCCGGGTCGAAGACGCCGGACAGCGGCATGTCGCGGCCGAGCACCGGCGGCGGTACGGCCTTGCTGATCCGCTCGCCGAGGGAGAACGGGAAGCCGAGCACCCGGGCGGCGTCCTTGATCGCGGCCTTCGCCTTGATCGTGCCGTACGTGATGATCTGCGACACCCGGTCGGCGCCGTACTGGTCCGTGGCATACCGGATCATCTCGCCGCGCCGGCGCTCGTCGAAGTCCATGTCGATGTCGGGCATGCTCGGCCGCTCGGGGTTGAGGAAGCGCTCGAAGAGCAGCCCGTGCGCGATCGGGTCGAGCTCGGTGATGCCGAGGGCGAAGGAGACCAGCGACCCGGCCGCCGAGCCGCGCCCCGGCCCGACCCGGATGCCCTCCCGGTGGGCGTGGACGACGAGGTCGGCGACGACGAGGAAGTAGCCGGCCAGCCCGGCCCCGGTGATCACCGACAGCTCGTAGTCGGCCTGCTGGTGGTGCGGCTGCGACACCCCGTCCGGGAACCGCCGGGCCAGCCCGCGCTCCACCTCGGCGCGCAGGTGGGAGTCCTCGGTCGCGCCGGCCGGCACCGGGAAGCTCGGCATCAGGCTGCGGGCGGCGAAGACCTCGGCGTAGTCGCCGATCCGCTCGGCGATCTCCAGGGTGGCGTCGCAGGCGCCGGGGACCTCGCGGTCCCAGAGCCGGCGCATCTGCTCGGCCGGCTTGAGGTAGAAGTCGCGGGCGTCGAACTTGAACCGCTTCGGGTCGGCCAGGGTGGTGGCCGACTGCACCGCGAGCAGGGCCTCGTGCGCATCGGCGTCGCCGGCGAAGGTGTAGTGCAGGTCGTTGGTGGCCACGGGGGTCAGCGCGAGCCGCTTGCCCAGGCGCAGCAGGTCGGCCCGGACCCGGGTCTCGATGTCCAGGCCGTGGTCCATGAGCTCCAGGTAGAGGTTGCCCGGGCCGAAGATGTCGCGCAGCTGGCCGGCGGCCGCGCAGGCGCCCTCGAAGTCGCCGATGCGCAGGCGGGTCTGCACCTCGCCGGAGGGGCAGCCGGTGGTGGCGAGGACGCCGCCGGCGTAGCGCTGCAGGAGCTCACGGTCGGCGCGGGGCTTGTAGAAGTACCCCTCCAGGCTGGACAGCGACGAGAGCCGGAAGAGGTTGCGCAGCCCGCCGGCGTCGGCCGCGAGCAGGGTGAGGTGGGTGTAGGCGCCGCCGCCGGACACGTCGTTCTCGCCGCCGTCGGCCCAGCGCACCCGGGTGCGGTCCCGGCGGTGGGTGCCGGGGGTCAGGTAGGCCTCGATGCCGAGGATCGGCTTGATCCCGGCCCGGGTGGCCTGGTGGTAGAAGTCGTGGGCGCCGAACATGTTGCCGTGGTCGGTCATGGCCAGCGCGGGCTGGCCCAGCCGCGCCGCCTCGGCGAAGAGCGGACCGAGCCGCGCCGCCCCGTCGAGCATCGAGTACTCGGTATGTACGTGCAGATGTACGAAAGACTCCCCCACGGCCAGAACCTATCGCCGGGGTACGACATTTTGCGAGACACTCCAGGGCATGATCGACCGCGACCGACTCGGCGCGCTGCTGCGCCGCGAGAGAGCTGCCTTCGCCGCGGGCAACCCGCGCTCGGCGGCCGAGTACGCCCAGGCCGGGAACCTGTTCGGCCGGGTGCCGATGACGTGGATGAACAAGAAGGCGGCGGGCTTCCCGCTGTACCTCGCCGAGGCCCGCGGCGCCCGGGTGACGGACCTCGACGGGCACGAGTACGCCGACTTCTGCCTGGGCGACACGGCCGCCATGGCCGGGCACTCCCCCGAGCCGGTGGTGGCCGCGGTCCGGGAGCGCTTCGAGGTGGCCGGCGGCGCCTGCGCCATGCTGCCGACCCCGGACGCGGCCTGGGTCGGCGCCGAGCTGACCCGCCGCTTCGGGGTCGCCCGCTGGAGCTTCGCGCTCACCGCGACCGACGCCAACCGCTGGGCGATCCGGCTGCTGCGGGCCGTGACCGGCCGCCCGAGGATCCTCTTCAACAGCTACTGCTACCACGGCTCGGTCGACGAGTCGCTGATCGTGCTGGAGGACGGGGTCCCGCGCAGCCGCGAGGGCAACGTCGGCGCGCCGGTCGAGGTGACGCGGACCAGCCGCGTCGCCGAGTTCAACGACCTGGAGGGCCTGGAGCGCGAGCTGGCCAACGGCGATGTGGCTGCGGTGATCATGGAGCCGGCGCTGACCAACATCGGGATCGTGCTGCCCGAGGACGGCTATCTGGAGGGTGTACGGCGGATAAGCCGCAAATACGGCACATACCTCATCAACGACGAGACGCACACGTTCTCGGCCGGGCCGGGCGGCGCCACCGGCCTGTGGGGCCTGGAGCCCGACGTGGTCACGATCGGCAAGGCGATCGGCGGCGGCATCCCGGCCGCGGCCTACGGCCTGTCGCAGCGGCTGGCCGAGGACATCGAGGCGATCCCCGGCCTCGACCTGATCGACATGGGCGGCGTCGGCGGCACCCTGGCCGGCAACGCGCTGTCCATCGCCGCCACAAGGGCCACGCTGGAGCATGTCCTGACCGAACCGGCATTTCGCCGCATGTCCGATCTGGCGGAGATGTTCGGCAAGGGCGTCCAGCGCGTCATCGACGAGCACCGGCTCCCGTGGTCGGTGACCCGGCTGGGCGCCCGCGTCGAGTACCGGTTCACCAGTCCCGCACCCCGCAGCGGTACCGAATCAAGCCGGGCAGGCGACCCGGAGCTCGAGGACTTCCTGCACGTCTACCTCGCCAACCGCGGCATCCTGCTGACCCCGTTCCACAACATGGCGCTGATGTCCCCGGCCACGACCGAGGACATGGTCGCGCATCACGAACGGACGTTCGCCGAGGCGATCGGCGAGCTCACCGGGCGTACGGGTCCATCATGACCGCCGCCGCCCGCAGCCACGCCCGCTTGGTGGCGGGGGCCAGCATCGGGTACTCGATGTTGGAGCCGCTCTCCAGCGCCGGGTCGTAGGGCACCACCACGACGGCCCTGGTCCGGGTGCGGAAGTGCCCGGCCAGGTCGTCGATGAGCGGGGTCGGGTTGGGCGTCGGGCAGGACAGCAGGGTCACCGCGTTGGCGACCAGCTCCTCCATGCCGGCCTCGTCGAGCAGGTCGAGCATCCAGTCGGCGGTGAACGCGGCGTCCTCGCGCGGCACGCTGGTGACCACCAGCTGGTCGGCGGCCTGCAGCACGGTCTGCCAGTTGGGGCTCTCGACGTTGTTGCCGGTGTCGACGCAGATCACGTCGTGGGTCCGGCGCAGCAGCTCCAGCACGCGCCGGACCGTGTGCGGGTCGAGGCGCTGCGCGAAGCGCGGGTTCTCCTCGCCGGCCAGCACGTCGTAGGAGCCGTCGGAGGCGTGGCGCAGGTAGTCGTCGAGCATGTCGTAGAGGTCGTAGCCGGTCGCGTGCTCGACCCGGACCAGGTCGGCGATGAGGTGCCGGATGGTGCGGGCGTGCCGGGCACTGCCGGCCCGCAGGCCGAGCGTGCCGCGCAGCTCGTTGTCGTCCCAGGCGAGCACGCCCTTGCCGCGGACGCTGCCGATGGTGGCCGCGGTGAGCACGGTCGCGGTCGTCTTGTGCACCCCGCCCTTGGGGTTGGCGAACGCCAGCACCTTCGGGGTGGGGATCTCCTGGCGCAGCACCTGCACCATCTGCTCGGTCGGGTCGGCCGGACGGCTCTGGTACTCGACCACGGGGCCGCGCCGCTCGGGCCCGGCGGGGCGGGGCGGCGCGTCGTACGCGGCGTCATAGGGGCGGGTGCCGTTGGGTTGCATTGGCTCGTCATCGTAGGGCCGTTCGGGCTGATATGGGGCCGTGGGGCGCTCGAACCGGCCGTCGTAATCCAGATCACTCGGACTGCCCCGGCCCAGCAGGGCGCGGTCGAGCAGCGAGCGCCAGCGGGGAGCCGGCTCCGCCGACCTGTCCCACCCGGCATCGGCCCGCTCAGCCACGACTGGCCCTCCTCACCCGCGCAGAAAACCCGTACCCGTAGGCTACGGACCGAACACTATTCGGACCACTCCTGCGAGCCCATCCCCTGCATCAACTGCACGACAGGCCGAAGGGATATCCCCTCACGACGGTCCGGGGGACGCGGGCGCCTCGCGTACCGGCTCCGCGACCGTAGTCTGCTCGGGCAACGGGGGCAGGAACACCGTGCGATCGAGGCGTTGCAGGTCGGTGATCGGGTCGACCACCCGGGTCTCGGGCCGGGCCGCGACGGCGCGCAGGGCGGCCGGCGTGGCGTAGACGACGGCGGCATACACGCACGAGCAGTGCTCGCGATAGGCGGTGGCCTCCTTGTCGGCCACGATCGACCCGGCCACGTAGCGCTGGCGGGCGTCGGCGGGCGCGGCGTCGTCGCGGGCAAGCAGGTCGCGGTAGTGCTGGGCCTCCTCGCTCTTGCGTGCGGCGGTGGAGTCCATGGCCGTGACCACATCGTCGGGCAGCTTGTACGCCCCCAGCCGGACGAGCTCGGTCTGCGTCTGCGGCAGCGGTACCCGGGCGAAGACGCTCGACACCGAGACGTCCGCGAGCACGGGGGTCAGCCGCTCGGGGGCCAGGTAGGCGGTGAACGACACCAGCGCGTAGACCGGCGCGTCGCCGGGCAGGGCGGCCAGCTCGTCCTTGCCGGTCTGCACGTACGCCGGGATGGAGTCCCCCTCGCGCACCCCGACCCGCAGCACGTCACCCAGCGACGGGTCGCTGTGCGGCCGGTCGCCGCGGTGCACGGCCAGCAGGGTGGCGGTCACGGCGACCACGCCGACGACGATCGTGAACGCGCGCAGGCGCTGGGCACCCCGGAAGATCCGGGCGAGCACGTCGCCGATCGGCGGCAGAATGCGCTGGTCGAGTCGCTGGAGCTGCTTCATCGCCCCGCCAGGGTCGCACAGCGCTTCCTGAAGGGTGACCCACGGGGTCTTGACATCGAGGGAGTGAAGGATTTCTATCAGGAAGGTTTCCTAATAGAAGCCCACCCCCACTCCCCCACCGGAGAAGAGGTCCCAGTGCGCAGATCGACCACGATCCGTGCGATCGGATCCGCCGCGGTGGCGCTCGCCGCCACCGGGGTGTTCCTCGCGGTCCAGCCGTCCGCCCACGCCGCGACCGCCATCCCCGCCCACGTGTTCGCCCCGTACTTCGAGGCGTACAACGGCGACAGCCTCAACGGCCTGTCCCAGCAGTCCGGCGACAAGTACCTCACGATGGCGTTCATCCAGACCGCCAGCCGGGGCTCGTGCACGGTCTACTGGAACGGCGACAGCGGCATGCCGATCGCGAACTCCACGTTCGGCAGCGACATCGCCGCCATCCGCGGCCGCGGCGGCGACGTCATCCCGTCGTTCGGCGGCTACGCGGCCGACAACGGCGGCACCGAGATCGCCGACAGCTGCACCGACGTCAACCAGATCGCGGGGCAGTTCGAGAAGGTCATCACCACCTACGACGTCACCCGGATCGACCTGGACATCGAGGACAACTCGCTGACCAACACGGCCGCCATCGACCGCCGGAACAAGGCGATCAAGATCACCGAGGACTGGGCGGCCGCCAACGGCCGGAGCATCCAGTTCGCCTACACGCTGCCGACCACGACCAGCGGCCTGGCCTCCAGCGGGCTCGCCGTGCTGCGCAACGCGGTGACCAACAACGCCCGCATCGACGTGGTCAACATGATGACGTTCGACTACTACGACAACCAGTCGCACCAGATGGCCAACGACACCAAGACCTCGGCCAACGGCCTGCACAGCCAGTTGCAGCAGCTGTACCCGGCCAAGTCCAGCGCCGAGCTGTGGTCCATGGTCGGCATCACCGAGATGATCGGCATCGACGACTTCGGGGCGGCCGAGACCTTCACCGTGGCCGACGCCAACGCCGTCTACAGCTGGGCCACCCAGCAGGGCATCGCGGAGCTGTCGTTCTGGGCCCTGCAGCGCGACAACGGCGGCTGCCCGGGCACCGCGGGCTCGGACACCTGCTCCGGGATCTCCCAGAACACCTGGGACTTCTCGCACATCTTCGCGCCGTTCACCAGCGGCGGCACTCCGAACTCGCCCAGCCCTAGCGCCAGCGGGTCGAAGAGCCCGTCGGCCAGCCCGAGCCCGTCGCGCAGCACCAGCCCCAGCCCGAGCACCCCGCCCGGGTCCGGCCTGGTCAACGGCGACCTCGAGACCGGCAGCCTGGCCCCGTGGACCGGCGGCCTGTGCAGCGTCGTCACCACCCCGGTGCACGGCGGGACGAAGGCCCTCAAGGCCGCCGCGTCCAGCTCCGACAACGCGCAGTGCACGCAGACGGTCGCCGTGCAGGCCAACCACACGTACACCCTGACCGCCTGGGTCCAGGGCAGCTACGCGTTCCTGGGCGCCACCACGGCGTCCGGCGACGTGAGCACCTGGACGCCGGGGGGCTCGAGCTGGACGAAGCTGACCGTCACGGTCAACACCGGCAGCTCCACCTCGATCAAGGTGTGGGTGCACGGCTGGTACGGCACCGGCACCATCTACGCCGACGACATCACGCTCGTCTGACGTAGCGACAGGTAACGCCTAGGCGGCGGCGCTCAGGACCTCCAGCGCCGCCGCCAGGTCGGCGGGGTACTCGCTGACGAAGGAGACGTACTCGCCGGTGTGCGGGTGCTCGAAGCCCAGCTCCCGGGCGTGCAGCCACTGCCGCGACAGGCCGAGCCGGGCGGACAGGGTGGGGTCCGCACCGTACGTCAGGTCCCCCACGCAGGGATGCCGCAGCGCCGAGAAGTGCACCCGGATCTGGTGGGTCCGGCCCGTCTCGAGCTTGATGTCGAGCAGGCTGGCCGCGGGGAACGCCTCGATCGTGTCGTAGTGGGTGACGCTCGGGCGCCCGCCGGACACGACGGCGAACTTGTAGTCGTGGCTCGGGTGCCGGTCGATCGGCGCGTCGATCGTGCCGCGCAGCGGGTCCGGGTGGCCCTGGACCACGGCGTGGTACCGCTTCTCGACCTCCCGGGCCTTGAAGGCGCGCTTGAGCGAGCTGTACGCCGGCTCGCTCTTGGCCACCACCATGAGCCCGGTCGTGCCGACGTCGAGCCGGTGCACGACCCCCTGCCGCTCGGCCGCACCGCTGGTGGCCACCGTCTGGCCCATCGCCGCCAGCCCACCGATCACCGTCGGGCCGGTCCAGCCCGGGCTCGGGTGCGCGGCCACGCCGACCGGCTTGTCCACCACCACGATGTCGTCGTCGCTGTAGACGATGGCCAGGCCGTCGACCGGCACCGCCTCGATCTGCACCGCGTCCGGCGGGGCCGGCAGGGTCACCTCGAGCCAGGCGCCGGCCCGGACCTTGTCCGACTTCACCCTGACCTGGCCGTCGACCGAGACGTCGCCCGCCTCGACCAGGTCGGCCGCCGTGGTGCGGCTCAGCCCGAAGAGCCGGGTGAGCGCCTGGTCGAGGCGGGTGCCGTCCAGTCCGTCCGGGACCGGCAGCGAGCGGATCTCACGCACACTGCACCTCAGCCACGCTGTGCCCGCGTCCCGTCGCGCCGGCGGCCGGCGAACTCGAGCAGGATGGCCAGGGCCACCCCGACGGTCAGGGCCGAGTCGGCGATGTTGAACACCGGGAAGTGCCCGCCGTGGTCGTCCAGGAAGCTGAACATGTCCACGACGTGCCCGCGGAAGGGCCCCGGGGCCCGGAACAGCCGGTCGACGAGGTTGCCCGCCGCGCCGCCCAGGATGAAGCCGAACGCGACCGCCCAGGCGACCGACACGGTGCCCCTGATCATGTAGAACAGCCAGCCGACCACGCCGAGAGCGATGATCGGGAAGATCCACGTCTGGTCGCGCATCATGCTGAACGCCGCCCCGCTGTTGCGGGTGTAGATGACGTAGATCAACCCGCCGAGGATCTTCTCCGCCGGCTCGTTGTGGGCCAGGTTCGCGGTCGTCCACTGCTTGACGGCCACGTCGATCGCGATGACGGCGGCCGCGACCAGGCCGTAGACGGTCCACGCCCGGGCCCGGCGAGGGGACGGCGCCGCGGGCACCGACTCGTCGTGCGCCACGAGGTCGGTCCGATCCTGGATTGGGTCGTGAGTGGTCAGCGCCGCTCCTCCAACTGCTTGCAGGTGACGCAGAGCGTAGCGGACGGGAACGCGGCCAGCCGCTCGACCGGGATGGCGTTGCCGCACTTCTCACACCAGCCGTAGCCGCCCTCGTCGAGACGCTCGAGGGCCCGCTCGACCTGGGAGATCCGCTCGGCCAGGTTGTTCGCGATGGTGATCTCCTGCTCGCGCTCGCCGGTCTTCGTGCCGGTGTCGGCCTGGTCGTCGCCGGCCGAGTCGGTGAGGCGGTGCTGCTGCAGCTCGTGGATCTCCATCAGCGTCTGGTCGTGCTCGGCCTTGAGCTCGTCGCGGCGCTCGATGAGCGCGACCCGGATCTTCTCGGTCTCGGCCACCGTGCGGGTTCCGCGGGCCGGCTTCGTCGCCGCGGTCGTCTTCGGTTCTGCGGTCTTGGCCATCGTGGCTCCCTCGGCCGCACGGGCGGCGGTTGACGTGGTCGGCGCTTTCCTGGTGCTGGTGGTGCTGTGTCTGGCGGGCGTCGCGGCCGGCGCCGCCGCGTCCTCCCTCGCCCGCCTGGCGGCCGTGCCGGCCGTCCGTGCATTTGCGCTCTTGGACCCCTGCGAGGTCCCGGAAGTCCCCCGCGTCGTTCCGGATGGTTCAGTGGTCCCGGCTTGCCGAGCGGCGGGTTTGTGTGCTGTTGTCACAGTGGTCGCACCCGTCACATCGGCGGCGTTGCCCCGCCCGGCACCGCTCGCTGGCCGGCCTTTCGGCACGGCATCAGCCCGCTCGGCCATGGCTCCCCCAGATGCAAAATGGGCGCGCGACGCGTCGTCGCGCACTCCAGTGGCTGGCAAGAATACGGAATGTACACGCGTCCGACAAACGCGCCACACGCATTCCGCCAAATTTGATCAGTTCCCAGTGTTTCAACCAATTATTGGCGCCGATCCTCGCCGTGTTCGGCGAACCAGCGGGCGAGCCTTCCGCGCCTGCTCACGGCCCGCAGCCTCCGCTCCGCGGCGTCGCGCACCTGCTCGGTCGTGACGATCAGCAGGCTGTCGCGGGTCTTCAGGCGGGTCTCGGGCGCCGGCACGAAGGCGCCGCCGTCCCGCAGCACCAGCGTCACGACCGCACCGACAGGCAATCGTAACTCGTCCACGTGCACCCCGTTGAGCTTCGAGCCTGCAGGCACCTCGACCTGGAGCAGGTCCGCGCGCATCCGCTCCAGCGGGGCCGCCTCGACCTGCAGGTCGGTCGGCTCGGCCGGGGCGGTCACGCCGAGCAGGCGGGCGGCCGGCGGCAGCGTCACGCCCTGGGCCGCCGTGTAGATCACCACCAGGACGAAGACCACGTTGAACAGGTCCTGGGCGCCGGGCAGACCGGCGGAGAGCGGAATGGTGGCCAGCACGACCGGCACCGCGCCCCGCAGCCCGGCCCAGGACAGGAACGCCTGGTCGCGCCAGCCGAACCCGGCGTTGCCCAGGCTGAACGGGGTCACGCTGACCAGCACCGACAGGGGCCGGGCCAGCAGCACCAGGACCAGGCCGACGACCAGCGCGGTGACCACGGCGCCGCCCATCTGGCTGGGCGAGGCGAGCAGGCCCAGCAGCACGAAGAGGCCGATCTGGGCCAGCCAGGCCATGCCGTCGGCGAAGCCGAGCATCGCCCGGCGGTGCGGCAGGCGGGCGTTGCCGAGCACCACGCCGGTCACGTAGACGGCGAGGAAGCCGGAGGCGTGCGCGACCGAGCCGGCCGCGTAGGCGAGCACGGTCAGGCCGATCGCGGCCAGCGGGTACAGGCCGGCCGAGGGCAGCGCGGCCCGCCGCAGCGCCCACGCACCGCCGAAGCCGGCCAGCAGCCCGATCGCGGCGCCCGCGACCAGCTCGTAGACGACCAGGCCGAGCTGCTCGTACCAGGGGTTCATGGCCGACAGCGGGGTGGACAGCAGTACCACCAGGATCACGACCGGCGCGTCGTTGATCCCGGACTCGGCCTCCAGCAGCGCGGCCAGCCGCGGCCGGACCGGCACCCGGCGCAGCGTGGAGAACACGGCGGCGGCGTCGGTCGAGGACAGCACCGCGCCGTAGAGCAGGGCCTGCTGCCAGCCCACGCCGAGGGCGAAGTGCACGACCGCGCCGACGACGGCCACGCTCACCACCACGCCCACGGTGGACAGCACCAGCGCCGGGCCGAGCACCGGGCGCAGCGTCGACCAGCGGGCCGTCAGGCCGCCCTCGGCGATGATCACGACGAGGGCGCAGATGCCCAGCGTGCGGGTCAGCTCGGCGTCGGCGAACCGGATGCCGAAGCCGGCGTCGCCGATCACCAGGCCGAGCAGCAGGTAGACCAACAGGCTGGGCAGGCCGAGGCGGACCGAGAGGCGGACCGCGCCGACGCACACGAGTAGGACCGCCGCGCCGATGAGGAGCGCGACGTTGAGTTCATGACTCAACCGCGACCCGCCAGCAGCTGCGCGACCCGATCGGACAGGCCCTGCGGCGGGTCGGCCAGCTCGACCAGCTTGTCCCGGCTGGCCGCACCGGCCTTGAGCCGCAGGGCGGAGGGGCGGACCCCGATCGCGGCCGCCAGGGCCTTCAGGGCGGCCTCGGTGGCCTGCCCGTCGACGGGCCGTGCGCCCACCGTGACGATCACCGCGGGGCCGTACGGCCCGGGGTGGCTCCCGCCGACCGCGGTGCGCGACGCGCCGGGCCGGACGCGGATTGCGATGGTGAGCATGTCTCATTGTGAAGGTTCACCCGATCGAGGGCGATACTCCACCCGGCGAAACCCGCTTCCGCCGCTCGTTCAGCGGCGGGCGCCGAGCAGGACGTCGTTGGGCGTGCAGGCGCTGCAGGGGGTGAAGCCGAGCTCGACGGCCTCGTGCACCGGCAGCGGCTCGTTCTCGCGGCCCAGCAGGTGGGGGCAGCTCGGCACGTGGTAGCGGGGCCGGCCGTCGATCACCAGCACCTCGGCGTCGAGCGTGGCGACGCGGGCGAGGTCGGCCGCCGACGAGTGCTGGATCGGCGGCTCGTCGGCCGGGTCCTCGTCGTCGTAGTCCTCGTCATCGTCGTCATCGTCGTAGGCGGGTGCGCTCGCGACGCGGCCGGCGTCGTACCCGCCCCGGTCGCGGTACTCGTCGTAACGCACGTCGTCACCCTGTTGGGGGACGGCCGCGTCGGGCTCGTCGCGCACCGGGGCCATCATGGCCGTCTCGTCCGGGGCGACCGCCGGGCGACCGCCGCCGCCGGCAGTGCCGTAGGTGGTGCCGGCGCGGGCCCCGGCGCCGACCGCCTGCCGCTCGGCCCGGCGCGGGAACTCCTCGGAGTCGGCCAGGTCGAGGCCGTCGGCACCGAGGCGGGAGGCGAACGGGTCGTAGCGCTCCGACGGCACCTGCCGCCCGACGCGGGTGCGGGCCGCGCGCGCCGCCGCGGCCTGGCGGCCACCGACGATGAGCGCCACGGCGGCGAGCAGGCTCGCCCCGATGGACGCCACCAGCAAGGCGTCCGAGCCCTGCAGCAGGCCCAGCACGAGCAGCCCGACGGCCACCACGATCAGCAGCAGGCTTCCGACGATCACGGCCCTGTCCCTCCGCAACGCGAACCCCGGGGCACAGAGCCTTCCCGGGCGAGTCTCTCTCAGCCGGTACAACGATCGAACGTGCCGAAAGTCTCCCAGAACACGCCGGCGCCCCAGCCGATTTTCGACTGGGGCGCCGCGTGTCGCATTGACGGGGCGGGTGGGGCTGCGGTCAGCGACCGGCTCCCTCGTAGCCGCCGGTCAGGCCGGCCGTGGCCAGGCCGCCGCCGACCGCGGGGCGGCTGGCGCTCTCGTTGCGGGCGGCCATCTCGGCCTCGAGGCTCTGCTCGCGGCCCGTGAGGTCGCGCAGCTGGCTCTCCAGGTAGGCCTTGAGGCGGGTGCGGTACTCGCGCTCGAACTGCTTGAGCTCCTCGATGTGCTTCTGCAGCGCGGTCCGCTTCGCGTCGAGGCCGCCCATGGCCTCCTGGTGGCGCTGGCGGGCGTCGCGCTCGAGCGCGTCGGCCTTCGCCCGCGCGTCGCGGGTGACCTCCTCGGCCTTGGTGCGGGCCTCGGTCAGCAGCTTGTCGGCCTCGCGGCGGGCGTCGGACACGTGGTCGTCGGCGGTGCGCTGGGCCATCATCAGCACACGCAGCGCCTGCTGCTCGCCGTCGCCGGAGCCGCTGGGGCCGCCCTGCGAGCGGATCTGGTCGAGCTCCTGCTGCATGCCGCGGGCGGCCTGCTCGGCGGAGGACTTCTCCCGCTGGACGCGCTCGAACTGGGTCTTGAGGTCGGCGAGCTCGGCCGCGAGGCGGGGGTCGCCGCCGCCGGCGCCGGGGGCGGTGCGGGCCGGGCCGCCACCGCGCTCGAGCTGCGCACGCAGCTCGTTGTTCTCTTCGATCAGCCGGGCGAGCTCACGCTCGACCTCGTCGAGGAAGGCGTCGACCTCCTCCTCGTCGTAGCCCCGCTTGCCGATCGGGGGCTTCTTGAAGGCGACGTTGTGAACGTCGGCCGGGGTCAGCGGCATCGAAACTCCTCGGGTCAGTTGCGGCCGCGTGGCCGCCGAGCGGTGCGTGTCACGAGAACGCCGCGATCAGCCGCCCTAACACGACGTACATCAGCACGAACAGGATAACCAGCAGCACAAGCGAAGACAGGTCCACGGCCACGGTACCAATGCGCAGCGGACGAATCACCCGCCTCAACGCTTTGAGCGGCGGATCGGTGACGCTCCACACCACTTCCAGCGCCGCCGCGGCGCCCCGGCCGGGCTGCCAGCGGCGTCCGAACTGCATGACGTAGCCCATCACGAAGCGTGCGAGGAGCGCCACCAGGAACAGGTAGAGCAGCAGGTGGACGATCTGCAGGGTGATGGACACCACGGTCGTTGAGTCCTCGCATCAGCTCTGGTTGAAGAACCCGCCCTCGGCGATCTTAGCTTTGTCCTCTG
Organism: Dactylosporangium salmoneum; assembly: GCF_039532525.1. Taxonomy (NCBI): domain Bacteria; kingdom Bacillati; phylum Actinomycetota; class Actinomycetes; order Micromonosporales; family Micromonosporaceae; genus Dactylosporangium; species Dactylosporangium salmoneum. Next base: position 14,588 of record NZ_BAAARV010000022.1, on the reverse strand, counting down.
CGGTGACCTGGACATTTGCAGGAGAGAGCAGGAAGACTCGGTTGGTCACCCGCTCGAAGTTACCACGGAGTCCGAATACCAGCCCGGCAGCGAAGTCCACCAAACGTTTGGCGTCTGCCTCGTCCATTTCGGTGAGGTTCATGATCACCGGCACGCCGTCGCGGAAGTGCTCCCCGATGGTGCGCGCCTCGTTGTACGTGGTCGGGTGCAGCGTGGTGATCGCGTAACGGCGATCGTCGCTGTCCTCCTCGACCTGCGGACGGTCCCGAAGCGTGCTCGACGGGGTGAGCGCGAGATTGTCGCGTGTCGGGTAGCTGATCGACGAGTTCGGCCGCGTGATGGAACGCACGGTGCTGGTCCGGCCGGCCGCGCTGGCCTCCAGCCGCTCGGCCGCGGAGAGCCGCTCGGAGGCGCTCAGCCGGTCCGACGAGCCCAGCCGATCGGACGTGCTCAGCCGGTCGGAGCCGCTCAGCCGGTCCGACGAGGCCAGCCGGTCGGAGGCGCTCAGCCGGTCGGACGTCCGGTCCATGGCCGACAGCCGGTCGGCGGCCGACAGGCGGTCCGAGGTCGTGCGGGAGCGCGGCGCCGGCACCTCGTCGACGTCATCGTCGTCGTCGAGGAGGTCGTCGCCGTACCGGTAATGACGATCGTCGTAGCCCCGATCATCCTCGTCCTCGACGAGACCGAGCCAGACGCCCGCCCTGCGCAGAGCACCCATGCGCGCTCCTCCGTCCACCGCCATGCGGCACTTCCCCCCGTTGTCGGTGCCACCGATCACGTTGTGCGACACCGCCCCGCCGGCGCAGAACCACACCCGTGTAGTTTTTCCGTTCCCGCGGCCAGGCTACCCCAGTGGGGTGCGTTTTCCGAGCAATGCACTCCCGACACGAACATGTGTCGAGCCGTGCAGAATCGCGGATTCCAGGTCGTTGCTCATGCCCGCGGAAATCCAGTCCGCGGGGTCGTGCGGGCCGCCGAAGCGCTGCCGAATCCGCGACCCGATCGCGGCGAGCCGCGCGAATGCCTCGTCGGGGGCCCAGCCCAGCGGGGCCACCGCCATGACGCCGCGCAGCGACAGCGCCGGGCCGGCCGCGATCGCCTCCGCCACCTTCTCCACCATGCCGGTCAGCGCCCCGCCGCGCTGCTCGTCGTCGTCCAGGCTGACCTGCACCAACGCGCCGAGCGGAGTCTCCCGCCCGGCCCGCGCCGCGGCGTCGGCCAGGGCGTCGACCAGGCGCAGGCTGTCCACGGAGTGCACGACGTCGGCGTAGGACGCCACCGAGCGGGCCTTGTTGCGCTGCAGCTGCCCGACGAAGTGCCAGCGCATGCCGGGCACGGCGGCGGCCTTGGGGGCCGCCTCCTGGTCACGATTCTCCCCGACGTCGCGAATGCCGAGCTCGGCCAGGCGGGCGACGTCCTCGGCCGGATAGGTCTTCGTGATGGCCACGAGCGTCACCGATTCCGGCTCGCGACCCGCGGCGCGGCAGGCGGCCGAGATCCGCTCGCGCACCGTCGCGAGATTGGCCGCGATCAGCGCCGTGCGCTCGTCCACACAAAACTCCCCCAGATACGGCGATTGGGTAGACCGCCCCAGCGGCCTACCCAATCGCGGCTGATGTCAATCACGCGCCGTTCTTGAGGAAGTCCGGCACGTCGACGTCGTCGAACAGGACCCGCCGGGGCGGCGGCGGCGCCTGGCGCTCCTGGGGAGCCGGCTCCTTGGGCTGGCTGTGCTGCGGGCCGTGCGTGGTGCGCGGGGCCCGCGCCTCGATCGGGCGGTACGCCGGGGCACCCCCGTCGAAGCCGGCCGCGATGACCGTGACGCGCACCTCGTCGCCGAGCGCGTCGTCGATGACCGCGCCGAAGATGATGTTCGCGTCCGGGTGCGCGGCGTCGGTGACCAGCTGCGCCGCGTCGTTGATCTCGAACAGGCCCAGGTCGGACCCGCCCGCGATGGACAGCAGCACGCCCCGCGCGCCGTCCATGCTCTGCTCCAGCAGCGGGCTGGAGATCGCCGACTCCGCGGCCTCGACCGCGCGGTTGTCCCCGCGGGCGCTGCCGATGCCCATGAGGGCGCTCCCGGCGCCGCTCATGACGCTCTTGACGTCGGCGAAGTCGAGGTTGATCAGGCCCGGCGTGGTGATCAGGTCGGTGATGCCCTGGACACCGGAGAGCAGGACCTGGTCGGCCTGGCGGAACGCGTCCATCATGCTGATGCCGCGGTCCCCGAGGGCCAGCAGCCGGTCGTTGGGGATCACGATGAGCGTGTCGCACTGGTTGCGCAGCTCCTCGATGCCCGACTCGGCCTGCACCTGCCGGCGCTTGCCCTCGAACGAGAACGGCCGGGTGACCACGCCGATGGTCAGCGCGCCGAGCTTCCGCGCGATATTGGCCACGACGGGCGCCCCGCCGGTGCCGGTGCCGCCGCCCTCGCCGCAGGTGACGAAGACCATGTCGGCGCCCTTGAGCACCTCTTCGATCTCGTCCCGGTGGTCTTCGGCCGCATTCTTGCCGACATCGGGATTGGCGCCCGCGCCAAGGCCGCGGGTCAGTTCCCGGCCGACGTCGAGCTTGACGTCGGCGTCACTCATCAGCAGGGCCTGGGCATCGGTGTTGATCGCGATGAACTCGACGCCCTTCAGGCCAACCTCGATCATGCGATTGACGGCGTTGACACCGCCGCCGCCGATGCCGACGACCTTGATGACCGCGAGATAGTTGTGCGGATGAGTCATCGGACCACCTTTCCTTTCGAGGTTGGCGAGCGCCGATCCTGCCCGGAGTCGTGATGCCCGACCCCGCGACGGGCGGCGTCCGCCAGAATGCGAACGCATCGGATGGGGGTCCCGCAAACCCTCACCCTTTACTAGAGGCTTATAGTTATGTCAACTAATGCCTTATCGCAAGGTAAGGGCCCGACTGTCGTGATCCAAGGACCACGCCCCGGCGTGTCGGCTAATCGCCTACGACGCCATCGACCAACTCCCTAACTGCATCGAGGTGCCCGTTGTGACGGGCGGTCTCCTCGATCATGTGCAGAAGCACCCAGCGGACCGACACCTGTCGCCCGTGGCGGCGGCCTTCGCACAGCGCCGAGGGGTCCAGGCCGGCGGCGAGGCGGCGGGAGACGTCGCACTGGGCCCGGTACTCCGACAGCGCCTCGGCCAGCCCGGCCCCGGGCCGGCGCCGCCACTCCAGATCGGGATCCTCGTCGGTCCAGCGCATCGGCGTGTCCAGGCCGGCCACCACCCGCTCGAACCAGTAGGACTCCACGGCGGTGAGGTGCTGCACCAGGCCGGCCACGGTGGACAGCGGGCTGGCCGGCAGCGGGGCCTTCCAGGCGTCCCCCTCGGCCAGCCCCGCGCACTTGAGGTGCACCGTCTCGCGGTGGAAGTCGAGCCAGCGGGCCAGCTGGTCCGCCTCGTCGCCGACGAACGGGACCGGCGCGCGGGTCACTTCTCGAGCACCACCCCGGGTGCGCTCACGTCCAAGGTCCGGCCCGGCTCGATCCGGGTGCGTTCCAGCACCCGCACCTTGGCCGCGTTTTGCGTCGCGTCGCCCCAGATCACCAGGCGGTCGTCGGTCAGCTCGAGCCGGATCCGGGTCGGGCTCTCGGCGACCAGGGCGACCAGCTCCGCGCGGATCACCGGCGACAGGGCCCCGAGCACGGTCAGGGCGCCCACGGTGGTCGGGTCGCCGGCCTGGGGCTGGGCGAGGCGGACCACCGGCAGGCCCGGCGGGGCGACCTCGACCGGCAGGTAGGCCACGCCGTCGCCGTCGAGCAGGGTGTACCCGCCGACCTTGGGCACCACGGCCACCGGCGTGCGTTCCCGCACCGCCACGACGAGGGTGTGCGGGTAGCGGGTGGTGACGGCGGCCGAGCGCACCGGGGCGAGCGCCTCGACCCGCCGCCGCACTCCAGGCAGGTCGAGACGGGGCAAGGGGGTGCCGTGCGGGACGGCCGCGGCTCGCCGTACCGCCGCGGGGTCCACCACCGAGGCACCCGTGACCTCGATGTCGCCGACGCCCAGGACCGGGGTCAGGTAGACGATCGCCACCGCCCCGCCGAGCAGCGCCGCCATGGCCAGGCCGATCAGCCAGGGCAGTGCCGCGCGGAGGCGGTGCTGCCGGGCCCGCTTCGCGAAGCGCCGCACCGAGGACGGCGCGTCGCGAGGGGCCAGGACGAGCCGCCATCCGCGCGTCTGCATCGGGCCGGCCTAGTCGTCGGCCCGGGAGTGCCGGCCCACGTAACCTTCCGGCTCCCCGTCACCCTTGAGCGCGGCGAGCAGCTCGTCGCCCATGAGCGAGATCGGCGGCGCGCCCATGGTGACCACCACGTCGCCCTCGCGCACCCGGGCGACGACCTCGCCGGGCACGTCCTCCCAGGACGGCACGAACACCTTGCGGTCGTCGGGCAGGTCGACGGCGGCGGTCAGGGCCACCCCGCCCTCCCCCGGCTCGCGCACCTCGCCCGGGCCGAAGACCTCCATGATGATCGCCTCGTCGGCCAGCGACAGGCCGGCCGCGATCTCGGCCTGGAAGTCGCGGGTGCGGTACACCCGGTAGGGCTGGAAGACCACGACGAGCCGCCCGTCGCCGGCGACCTCGCGCAGCGTGCGCAGGGCCGCGGCGATCGGGACCGGGTGGTACGCGTACTCGTCGTAGACCCGCACCCCCGCCTCGGCGCCCTTGAACTCGAACCGGCGGCGCACGCCGGGGAAGGTGGCCAGGCTCTCGATCGCCGTCTCGGCCGGCACGCCCAGCCGCAGCGCGGTGAGGATCGCGCCGGCCGAGTTGAGCCCGAGGTGGGCGCCCGGCACCGGCAGGAAGACCTCGCCCAGGGGCACGCCGTCGTGGTGGGCCACGTAGCGCACCCCCTGCGCGGACGAGCGGACCTCGCTGATGCGCAGGTCGGCGTCGGGCGACGTGCCGTAGGTAACCACGTCGGCGCCGGCCGCGCGGGCGCGCACCGCCATCTGCATCGCCCCGGCGTCGTCCGCGCAGGTCACCACGAACCCGCCCGGCTCCACCCGGGAGCAGAACTCGACGAACGCGTCCTCGAGGCCCTGCAGGTCGCCGTACGTGTTGAGGTGGTCGGCGTCGATGTTCGTGACGACCGCGACGTGGGGGGTGTACAGCAGGAACGAGCGGTCGCTCTCGTCCGCCTCGGCCACGAACAGCTCGCCGCTGCCGTGGTGGGCGCTGGAGCCGACCGCCGAGATCTCGCCGCCGATCACGAACGACGGGTCGAGCCCGGCGTGCTGGAGGATCAGCGTGATCATCGAGGTGGTGGTGGTCTTGCCGTGCGTGCCGGCCACGGCGACGCTGCGCCGGCCGTGCATCGTGGCCGCCAGGGCCTCCGAGCGGTGCATGAGGCGCAGGCCCCGCTCGCGGGCGGTGACCAGCTCGATGTGGTCCTTCGGGATGGCGGTGGAGTAGACGACCGTGTCCACGCCATCGAGGTTGGACGGCTCGTGGGTGCGGTAGATCGTCCCGCCGAGCGCCTTGAGGGCGGCCAGCTGGGGCCACTCCTTGAGCTCGCTGCCCGACAGCGGGATGCCGCGGGTCAGCAGCAGCCGGGCGAGCCCGCTCATGCCGACCCCGCCCACCCCGACGAGGTGAACCTTGCCCAGGTCCTCGGCCGTCAGACCGTTGTCGCTGCTCATCCTCCGACCACCTTCAACACGTACCGACGAAGGGCCTCGTCGCCGTCGCGGCGGCCGTAACCGGCGGCCGCGCGGCTCATCGCCGCGAGCCGGGCGCCGTCGCGCACCAGCGGCACCACGGTGTTCGCGATCAGCTCGGGCGACAGGTCGCCGTCCTCGACGATCAGGCCGCCCCCGGCCTCGACCACCGGCAGTGCGTTGCGCCGCTGCTCGCCGTTGCCCCACGGCAGCGGCACGTAAACCGCCGGCATGCCGATCGCCGCGGTCTCGGCGCAGGTCATCGCGCCACCGCGGCACAGCGCCAGGTCGCCGGCGGCGTAGCCGAGCTCCATCTCGGAGAGGAACTTGACCCGCACGTACGGCGTGGCCAACCCGGACGGGACGTCGAAGTCCTCGTTGCGGGCGCCGATGATGTGCAGCACCTGCACGCCGGCCGAGGTAATCGCCTGGGCCGCGCCGGCCACCGCGTTGTTGATCGAGCGGGCGCCCGAGGAGGCGCCGAAGACGAACAGCGTCGGCAGGTTGGGGTCCAGGCCGAAGTAGCGCCGGGCCTCGGCCCGCCGGGCCGCCCGGTCCAGGGTCGCGATGCTCTGGCGCAGCGGGACACCGACGACCTCGGCGCCGGCCACGGCCGGCATCAGCTGCCGCTGGTGCGGGAAGCCGAGCACGAGGTGGTTGGTGAAGCGCATGCCCATCCTGTTGGCCACGCCGATGGGCACGTTCACCTCGTGGATCACGGACGGCGTCTTGCGCCGCCAGGCCGCGAGGTAGGCCGGCACCGAGACGTAGCCGCCGAAGCCCACGACGACGTCGGCGTTGACCTCGTCGAGGATCGCCCGGGTGGCCCGGGCCGCCTTCCACATCCGGTCCGGGGTGCGCACGAGGTTCATGTTGACCGAGCGGGGCAGTTGGTACGCCGGAACGTGGCGCAGCTCGTAGCCGCGCTGCGGGATGAGTTCGTTCTCCATCCCGCTGGGCGACCCGATGCAGGTGATGCGGACGCCGGGGTCGTGCCTGCGCAGACAGTCGGCGAAAGCCAGCAACGGGTAGATGTGCCCGCCCGTGCCTCCGCCGGCCAGCACCACCGAGCGCAGCGCTGCCATCAGGTGCTCCTTCCGCGGGTCGACCCCGCGAGGGTGGGCCGGCCCGTCGTGCGTGTCGAGGGGTCCGTGCCGTCGTCGTCCTCGCGGGCGCGCGGAAGCGGCGGCAACGGCGCCCAGAGTAGTCGCACCCATTTCCGGGGTGGACGGGCGTGCATGGCTAGCGCGCACTCCGGCTCGGCCCGGGCGGAGGAGGTGAGGATGCCGGCCGCGCCGAGCGCCACGACGAGGGCGCTGCCGCCGTCGGAGATGAACGGCAGCGGAAGGCCGGTGATCGGCATCAACCCGACCACCCCGCCGATGTTGATGATCGCCTGGCCGACGAACCAGATGGTGATCGCGGCCGCCACCAGCCGGCGGAACGGGTCCTCGACCCGGCGGGCGATGCGCAGCCCGGTGTACGTCAGCATGCCGAACAGCAGCAGGACCACCATGCAGCCGACCACGCCGAGCTCCTCGGCGACGATGGCGAAGATGAAGTCGTTGTGCGCGTTGGGCAGCCGGCCCCACTTGAGGTGGCCCTGGCCGAGCCCGACGCCGAACCAGCCGCCGTCGGCCATCGCCCAGAGGCCGCGCAGGTACTGGTACCGCCCGTTCTCCGCCTTCGGGTCGATGCTCGGGTCGAAGAACACCTTGAGCCGGTCGAGCCGGTAGTCCTTGTGCGCCGGCAGCAGGATGAGCGCGACGACGCCGGCGGCGAAGAAGGCGCCGAGCCAGCCGAACACCTGCAGCCGGGCGCCGGCCGCCCAGAGCAGCCCGGTGAACAGTACGACCATGCAGATCATCGAGCCGAGGTCGTTGTAGCCGACGAGCAGCAGCAGCGTGACGGTCACCGGGAACAGCGGGACGAGCAGCTCGCGCCAGGTCAGGATGGTGCGGCCCTTGCGCACCAGCAGGTCGGCGCCCCAGACGACGAGGGCGAACTTGGCCAGCTCGGCCGGCTGCAGCTGCAGGCCGCCGATGTGCAGCCACAGGTCCTCGACCCAGATGGGGCCGATGTGGATGGCCTGGACGGTGTCGCCACTGCTGCGCCGGGCGGCCAGCCAGCCCATGAGGTCGACGAAGCACATCAGGAAGAACGAGGCGAGCAGCAGCGGCACGGCCACGGCCCGGAACGTGCGCACGGGCAGCCGCTGGCACACCCAGAACGCGAGCAGCCCGACCACCGCCGAGAGCGTCTGCTTGACGATCGAGGTGAACGGGCTGCCGGTGGCCGCGTAGTTGCCGACGCTGGTCACGGAGAAGACCATGATCAGGCCGATGAACACGAGCAGCCCGACGCTGGACAGCAGCAGGTAGTAGGAGGCGAGCGGGCGGTCCAGCAGGCCCCGGAGGGTGCCGACGAAGTTCGCGGCCCACCCGCCTTCCGCGGGACGCGTCCGCTCGTGCGTAAGGTTAGGAACTTCCTCCCCGTCGCTCCTCATGCCGCCCATCATTCCGGCGCCGCGCGCCGAATGCTCGTTACGACGCGCGGACAGCGCCAGGGGGTTCCGGCGAGGAACCCCCTGCCGCTACGAGACGGCGACGAAGCGACTACGAAGCGCCACTCATCACTCTGAGGAAGTCGGCGGCGAAGAGGCCGAGGGCCGCCGCCACGCCGAGGCCGGCGATGATCCAGAACCGGACCACGATGTTGACCTCGCTCCAGCCGGCCAGCTCGAAGTGGTGCTGGAGCGGGACCATCCGGAAGATGCGCTTGCCCGTGGTCCGGTACGAGCCGATCTGCATCACCCAGGTCACCACGATGATGACGAAGAGCAGGCCGAGCAGCGGCAGCAGCAGGATGGTCTTGGTCGCGACCGCCAGGCCGGCGATGAGCGAGCCCAGCGCCATCGAGCCGGTGTCGCCCATGAAGATGCGGGCCGGGGACGTGTTCCACCACAGGAAGCCCACGAGCGCGCCGACGGCGGCCCCGGCGATCAGGGCCATCTCCAGCGGGTCGCGCACGTCGTAGCAGTAGTCGGCGGTGTACTGCGCGTCGGCGCACCAGTGGCGGTACTGCCAGAACGCGATCGCCATGTAGGAGATGAGCACCAGGATGGAGGTGCCCGTGGCCAGGCCGTCGAGGCCGTCGGTCAGGTTGACCGCGTTGGACATCGACATCACGACGAACACGAAGAACACGACCGCGGCGATCTTGCCGATGTTGAGCCAGTCGATGTCGTGCACCCAGGACAGCTTGGGGCTGGCCACGGTGGTGACGACCTGCCGGCCGGTCTTGTCGGCGCCCACGTAGAGGGCGATCGCGCCGAAGATGGCGCCGATCAGCGCCTGGCCGATGAGCTTGCCCCGCTTGTTGAGCCCGTCGCTGTTGCGCTTGGCGACCTTGAGGTAGTCGTCGAGGAAGCCCAGCAGGCCGGTGAAGACGAACAGGCCGAGCAGCACGACGGCGGTGGCGGTCGGCCCGGTCGGGCGCAGCTGCTTGTCGGGCAGCGTGGTGAGGGCCACGTGACCGCCCGTGTAGGCGACCAGGGTGGCGAAGATGAAGACGACGCCGCCCATGGTGGGCGTGCCCTTCTTGCCGAGGTGGGTCTTCGGGCCCTCGGTACGGATGGGCTGGTCGGCCTTCAGGCGGGTGAAGTACTTGATCGCGATCGGCGTGCCGAACAGCGAGATGAGAAATGCCACGAAGGCCGCGACGAAGACGGCCCTCACTTCAGGGCACCTTCCAGGCCACCGGAGCGCAGGGCGTCGGCGACGTCCCAGGTCCGGTACCGCGATCCCTTGACCAGGACCACGTCGCGCGGAAGCAGCTCGGCGCGCAGCAGCGCCACGGCGGCCTCCTGATCGGTCACGAGCACCGAGTCTCCTCCCCAACTCGCCACGGCGGCCGCCCCGTCCAGGATCGGCGCGGCCTGCTCGCTGACGGCCACGAGACGGTCGACGCCGAGTTCCGCGGCGAGGCGACCGACCTCTTCGTGTCCGGCTCGCTCGTACTCGCCGAGCTCCGCCATGAAGCCGAGCACCGCGATCTTGCGCCGCCCGCCGGCCACGGCGACGAGCGCGCGCAGCGCCGCCTCCATGGACGCCGGATTGGCGTTGAACGAGTCGTCGATGACCGTGACATCGTCGGCACGGTCGAAGACATCCATCCTTCGGGTCGACAAACCCTCTAGATCGCCGAGTCCGGCGGCGATCGCGGCCGGATCCATGCCCGCGTGGGTCGCGACGGCGGCGGCGAGTAACGCGTTGCCCACGCTGTGCCGCCCGGCGACGTCGAGGCGCACGGGCACCGGCTCGGCGCCCGGCACGTGCAGCGTGAACGCGAAGCGGCCGCGGTCCAGCGCCACGACGTCGGTGGCCCGCACCTCGGCGCCGGCGTCCTCGCCGGTCAGCACGACCCGGGCCCGGGTGCGGGCGGCCATGGCGCGCACCCGCTCGTCGTCGGCGTTGAGCACGGCCACGCCGTCCGGCCCGAGGGCCTCCACGAGCTCGCCCTTGGCCTGCGCGATGCCCTCGACGGAGCCGAACTCGGCGATGTGGGCCACGCCCACGTTGAGCACGACGGAGACGTCCGGAGGAGCGATTTCGCAGAGGTACCTCAGGTGCCCGACCCCCCGCGCGCCCATCTCGAGCACGAGGAAGCGGGTCCGCTCGCCGGCCTTGAGGACCGTGTACGGCGTGCCGAGCTCGTTGTTCTCGCTGCCGAAGGTGGCCACGGTCTCGCCGTGCGTGGCGAGCAGCCGGGCGATGAGGTCCTTCGTGCTGGTCTTGCCGGACGAGCCGGTGATGGCCACGACGGTCAGCCCGGGCATCCGGTCCAACGTGGCCCGGGCCAGCAGCCCGAGGGCGTGGCGCGGGTCCTCGACCACGATCGTGGGCACGCCCGGCACGGGGCGGCTGCCGAGCACCCCGGTGGCGCCGTCGGCCATCGCCTTGGGCGCGAACTCGTGCGCGTCGACCTTGGCCCCCGCGAAGGCGACGAAAAGCCCGCCCGGCCCGACCTTGCGCGAGTCGTACTCCACCGGCCCGTCGACGATCGCGGCCGGGTCGCCCTCGTGCAGCGTCCCGCCGACGATCCCGGCGATCTCTCCCAGCGACAACGCGATCATAAGGCCGCCTCCCGCAGCGCCGCCGCCAGCTCGACGCGGTCGTCGAACGGCAGCACCTCGCCGTTGATCTCCTGGCCGCGCTCGTGGCCCTTGCCCAGCAGCGCGATCACGTCGCCGGGCTTGGCCTGGGCGACCGCGTGGGCGATCGCCGCCCGCCGCCCGCCGACCTCGACCACCGCCGCCGCGCCGCCGGTGGCGCCGCGGGCACCGGCGAGCACCTCGGCCCGGATCGCCGCCGGGTCCTCGGTGCGCGGGTTGTCGTCCGTGACGATCACCAGGTCGGCCCCTTCCGCCGCGGCCCGGCCCATGAGCGGCCGCTTGCCCCGGTCCCGGTCGCCGCCGGCCCCGACCACGCACAGCACCCGGCCGCCGCGGTCGGCGGCCAGCGTGCGCAGCGCCCTGAGCACCTCGACCATGGCGTCGGGCTTGTGCGCGTAGTCCACGACGCCGACCACGTCACCGGGGGCGTCCACGCGCTCCATGCGCCCGGGCGAGCCGGGGGCGGCGGCCACGGCGCCGGCCGCGACGTCGAGGTCGACGCCCACCGCGACCAGGGAGGCGATCGCCAGCAGGGCGTTGGCCACGTTGTGCCGGCCCGGCAGCTGCACGCCGGAGCGGGCCGTGCGCCCCTGCCAGTGCACGTCGAACGCCTGGCCGTAGCCGGCCGGGGTCACGCCGGAGACGCCGAAGTCCGCGCCGTCACCCGCGACCGAGTAGGTCCAGGTGCCGGGCTTGCTCAGTCGCATTACCGACACATCATCGAAGTTGAGGATCTCGACGGCGGCGCGGCCGTCGAACAGGCGCGCCTTGGCCGCGAAGTACGCCTCCACACTCGGATGAAAGTCCAGGTGATCCATGCCGAAGTTGGTGAAGCCGGCGGCGGCGAAGCGCACCCCGCCGACCCGGCCGACCTCAAGCGCGTGGCTGGAGACCTCCATCGCCACCGACTGCACGCCGCGCTCCAGCGCCGCGGCGAACAGGGCGTGCAGGTCGGTCGCCTCGGGGGTGGTGCGGATGCTCTCGACGGTCAGGTCGCCCAGCCGCGTCTCCACGGTGCCGATCAGGCCGGTGACCTGGCCCGCGGCCCGCAGCCCGGCCTCGATGAGGTACGTCGTGGAGGTCTTCCCGGCGGTCCCGGTGATCCCGATCGTGGTCAGCCGGCGGGTCGGCTCGCCGTACACCTTGGAGGCGACGTCGCCGAGCACGTCACGGGGCCGGTCCACCACGATGAACGGCACGCCCGCGTCCTCCCGCACCCCCTCGGGGTCGGTCAGCACCGCGACCGCGCCGCGCCGCAGCGCGTCGGGGATGAACTGGGCGCCGTGGACGCGTGAGCCCGGCAATGCCGCGTAGAGATCACCCGGAAGTACGTCCGAACTACTGTGCGTCACCCCCGTGACCGCGACATCTTCCGAACCGCCGCCCAGCTCAGCGATGAGCACGGGGCGGACATTCCGCGGACGGGGATAGCCGGGCACGGGGTCAGACCCTACCCGCCTCGCCGGAGACCCACGGAGCCGGTGTCACGGGTAGATCGTGAGCTTCGGCGGCTCGGTGCCGGTCGGCTGGACCCCGAAGCTCGACAGGGTCACGGCCATCATGTCGCGGAACGCCGGGGCGGCCACCGAGCCGCCCGCGCCGCCGGGCACGTGCGCGGTCACCGCGACCACGTAGCGGGGCGCCTCGGCCGGCGCCATGCCGATGAACGACACCACGTCGCCGGGGGCGTACCCGCCGTTCTGCGGCAGCTTGGAGGTGCCGGTCTTACCCGCGATCCGGTACCCCGGGATCGCCGCCTGGTGGCCGGTGGCGTCGTCCAGCGTGGTCACGCCCTCGAGCATGACCCGCAGCTCCTGCGCGATCTGCGGGTCGAGCACCCGGCGGGTCTGCTGCGCGGCCGGCTTCGACGTCGTGCCGTCCGGCGCGATGATCTTGCGGACCAGCGTCGGCTGCACCCACAGGCCGTCGTTGGCGATGGCGCCGTACACCGCGGCCATCTGCATCGAGGTCGTCGCCACGCCGTTGCCGATCGGGATCGAGCCCGGGCTGGAGCCGGTCCACTGGTTCGGCGGCAGCAGCTGGCCGGCCGACTCGTTCGGCAGCCCGACGCCGGTGCGCTGGCCGAGCCCGAACTTCTGCTGGTACTCGTACAGCTTGTCCTTGCCGAGCCGGTCGGCGACCGCGATGGTGCCGACGTTGGACGACAGCGCCAGGATGCCCGGGATGGTCATCTGCGTGCCGTCCTTCTGCGGCGGGTGGTCCGTGTAGGTGGTGTCGCCCTTCTTCACCTTCGAGTTCACCGTGATCGTGCTGCTCGGGGTGATGATGCCCTCCTGCAGAGCGGCACCCATGACGATCGCCTTGTGGATCGAGCCGGGGTCGAACACGGTCGCCGTGCACTGGTCCTTGACCAGGTCCATCGACGTGCGCCCTGGGTAGGCCGCGGCGAAGCCCGGGTAGCTGGCCATCGCCAGCACCTCCATCGTGCGCGCGTCGAGCACGATGGCGGTGGCGAAGTCGGCGTTCAGCGGGCCCATGCGCTCGGCCAGGGTGCTCTGCACGGAGTACTGCAGGTCGGCGTCGATCGTCAGCTCCACCGAGCTGCCCGGGCGGGCCGGCTCGAGCTCCTCGTAGCCGTAGGGCAGCGGCTTGTCGAGGTCGCCCTCGCCGTGCTCGTAGACGTGCAGGCCGTCGACGCCGTGCAGCACCTGGTCGAACTGCTTCTCGATGCCCATCTGGCCGGACAGGTCTTCGCGCGAGGTGTAGCCGATGACGTTGGACGCCAGGTCGTAGCCGGGGATCTCGCGGCGCTCGTCGCGGGCCACCTTGAGCGCGCCGACGTGCAGCGCCGCGATGCGGTCGCCGTCGGCGACGTCGATCTGGTGTGCCAGGTACTCGAAGCGCACGTTCCTGCGCCCGTCGGCGGTCTTGTGCGGGGTCAGCTTGCTCACCAGGTCGGAGCGCAGCACGCCGTACTTGTCCAGGATGGCGAACAGCTTGTCGGCCAGCGCCCCGGGGTCCTTGACCGCCATCGGGTCGGCGGCGACGTAGCGCGTCTCGACCGAGTGCACCAGGATCTTGCCGTTGCGGTCCAGGATCGCGCCGCGGGCGGCCGGCAGGACGGCCTTCACCAGGCGGTCGTTGAGGCCCTCGGCGGCGTACGCGCTCGCGTCGGTCAGCTGCAGCTGCACCAGGCGGCCGCCGATGATCGTGAACAGCACCAGCGCGATGACGGTCGCCAGGCGGAGGCGGCGGCGCGGCTCGGCCAGCTTGGGCAGGCGGGGGTGGCCGGCCAGGCGGGGGACGCGGACGCGGCTCAGCCGCTTGCCCGTGCCGCCCGATCTGCCCATTCCCGCCGGTCTGCCGCGGCCGGTCCTGCTCTTCGCCCCGGCTCCCCGGGCGGCGCCGCCCGTCCTGCCGGCGCCGCGGGCGGCCGCGACCCGTCCCCCGCTCGTCCGGATGGTGCGGGTGGTGCGGGCGCCGCGCTCCGCCGCATCGTCCCGGAAGGCTTCCTCGCCGCGGACCAGCCGGTCGCGCTCCGCCCAGTCGGCGTTGTCGTCGGCGTCGCGATTGTGGAACGCACCGTTGCGCCGCGTCCGTGCGGCGCGCTCGGCGCGGGCCTCGCGCTCCGCGCGGCTCGTGCGCTCGGCTCGGGACGCCGCGGCGCGCCGGGCCGGATCGCGCTGCTCCGCCCACACGATGCCGTCGTCGGGCAGTGATCCGTTGCGCTCCGCCCGCGCGGCCCGCTCGGACCGCGGCGCGCGCTCCGC
>NZ_BAAARV010000021.1:131897-204128 GCF_039532525.1 Dactylosporangium salmoneum | reverse complement strand
ACCTCGCAGCCATCCTCATCTGCCACCGCCGACTCACAAAGATCACCAACTGAGACACCGCCTTACTGCCGGACGATCAGGTCTATGCCGCGGCTCGGGAGGTCGACCGCCGGAACCGGGCTGGACGAACCGGCCTCTGGAAGGGCTGCTGCTGGCGGTGAAGGACCTCTTCGACTACGTCAAGGACGTCCCCAACACGTTCGGGTCCCGGCCCTTCCACCAGCTAGGGTTCACCGCCCCGCTTACGTCGATCTACACTCAGCGGCCCATCGACGCCGGCGCGATCGTCGCCGGCAAGACGACGGCCGGCCTCCGGCGCTGCGCGCCGCCGGAGCGACAGTCGCCACCGTGCGCTTCGGCCTGTACCAGATCCAGAACCACCCGCTGCGGTCCGCGACCGGACAGCCCGTCACCCAGGACGACCTGTCCGTACTGCGGGTCATGCTGCAGTCCGCGCTGTGCGCGCACGGACATGACCTGTTCCTCCTCGAAGGCGCCCCATCGACCTGCTCGATCCCGATTCACCGACCAGCTGTCCCCAGATCTCGTCGACATGATCCGCCGCGGCGAAGCGACCTGCGCCGTGGATACCAGCACGCCGCATTCCTGCGTGTCGCGGTCAACACCGTCCTCGAGCGGACTTTCGCCGGCTCCGACCTGATCGTCTGCCCGACCCTCCCGGTCCCGGGCGTGCCGAACGGCCCCATTGGCTACACGTCGGACCGGCATCGATCAACTGCGTCGGCGTCAACACGCTCATCGGCTGGATCATGACCTATCTGACCAACTTCACCGGCCGCCCGAGCCTCACCGTCCCGGCCGGCATGGCCGGCCGGTTCTCGATCGGGATACAGCTCATCGGCCGCCGCGGCGCCGACATCGCGTTGCTCAACGCCGGCCACGCCGTAGAGCGACACCGGACCCTGGTGCACCGATCTGCCCCGACACTAACCAACTCGCGGGCAGGTTTACCCGCATGGAGGCCAGGTCGAAAGTGGATGACCGCCGGGACACCCACGGTGTGTTTCAGCGCGTCGACCGTATCGCTCTTCCATACCCCCCGGTCCCGCACAGCGGAGATCGGCGCCGTGTTTGCCCACGTCGAGGGTTGCCTGGGCTGGCCTGCGATGGCTGCCTGGCGCGGCCGCGGCCAGGTGCTGCTTTTCCCATCCGTCCTCGTCCGTCGTCTCGCGAACCCACTTGCCCGCCTCCTTCTCCTCGTGGTCGGTCAGCTGCGCGGCGTACCAGGCGAGCACGGACTGCGGATCGTCCGGTGACTCGAAGTCGGTGACCGTGCCGCCGCCGCTTGGGTATGCCGAGAAATGCTGCCAGTAGAACTCGCTGAGGGTCAGCTCTCCGGCCGGTGGTGTCCGTATGGCCGAGGAGTCTGCGGGACCAGGCCGGGCCGCACTGTCGGCGACGTGCTTGACAGCCGAGCCCGCCGTTCGGCGCCGGCCACGCCCAGGACGAGAACTTTGCCCTTTCTAATTGCATGCTGAAGATTTTTGCGCGGCGCGAAATTTGAGCATGCTCAAATGAGTACTGCTCTTTTGGGCATACTCAAAAGAGCAGTATCACGACTTGATGATGTGACGGCAGCGATACCGCGCGCTAAGGAAGTGATTACGCTCCGCCATTGGGTAGATTGCCCAGAAGGTCACAGGCAGGGGATTTCTGCCGGTCGCTGTATCACTGCATCGAAAACCGAGTGTGATGGTGGCGACAGTCGGGACCGGGGGAAGTCCTCCGATGGGCAGTTTTCGCAGGTGACGTTTATATAGTCGACGACAGATTGGTCCAGCTGAGGGAATTGCACGTCTGAAATCGCACACGGCAGTCGCGCAGAATGGCGTCTGCCATGTAGCGTGCCTGCAGTGTCGAGCGGGACGCCGCTCTCGATCCTGCAGCATCCCGTATGGGCCTGCTGTATCCGACGGAGCCCGAACAGCAGGAGTGGCACGAACCGATGCGTCTCGCAACACTGCCGCGTCCGGCCTTGCGCGCTCTGAGTAGGAGATCTTGGGGTTGACCGCTGCGAACAGTCGGTCTCTCACGCCCAAGACGCTTCGCTCGACGTGTCCCGGTCGCGTCGCCGGAACCACGGAGTTGATATTGGGGGGAGGTGAGGGACATATGGATTCGTTATCGATTCATGTGCGTGTGCCGCGCAAGGTCGCGGTGCAGGTCATCGTGCTGGTCGTCTGGATCATCGTCCTCACCCTGTAGACCGTGAGCCGAGAGGGCCCCGCTGGCAGCTGCCGGCGGGGTCCTCTCGATGGCCGGAGGAGCGGGCTATCGCTGGTCGCCCGGCTCCTCCGGCCAGTCCCAGTATTCGACCAGGGTGCGGCGGACGCCGACGTCGATCATCGCCTGGCTGCGGTGCCTGCCGACGGAGTGCGGCTCGCTGCCCTCGTCGGCGTTACCCGTCTGGATCGGGTCGAGCAGCAGGCTGCGTACCGAGGCCAGAGTCCACCCGCGCAGGCCGTCGACTTGGTGCGTGATCGCCACCGGACTGCGGTGGAGCGGGGACTCAATGGGAAGTGGGGTCCACACGCGCACCGGATCGAGGCTAGCGGTAGTTTGTTGACTTCGGTGGATGGCTGTGTACGGTTGGCTGACGCTGGTCGTGGGGTTGGTCGGACCGTGTGAGGTGTTGGTGGCTCGGTTGGTGTGTCCACCGGCGGCGGGCCCGTTGGAAGCGTATGCGGCGTTGTTTGATGGGCTGTTTTCCCGGCTGGCGCAGCGGCGGGGGTTTCGGGAGTATCTGAGTGGCCTGTTGGCGCCACGCGATCGGAACAAGACGTTGACCGGCCTGGCCGGCACGGAGCCGGTGGTGGGGGCGCAACACGCGGCGGCGCAACGGTTGCAGTACTTCCTGTCGGAGTCCACCTGGGACGCCGGTGCGGTCAACGACCGGCGGTTGGAACTGCTGCAGGCTGATCCGGCCACCGCCTGGCACGGCGAGGGTGTGTTGGTCATCGACGATTCCGGTGACCGCAAGGCCGGCAGGCGCACTGCCCATGTCGGGCGGCAGTGGCTGGGCCGGTACGGCAAGACCGACAACGGTGTGGTCACGGTGACCACGTTGTGGGCCGACGAGCAGGTCTACTATCCGTTGCACGCTCAGGCGTACACGCCGGCGTCGCACTTCTCGAAAGGGCGCACCGATCCCGGTTTCCGGACCAAGCCGCGCATCGCCGGGCAGCTGGTTGCCGAGGCGGACACGGCCGGTGTGGCCTGCCGGGCGGTGGTAGCCGACTGCGGTTACGGCGATCACGACGAGCTGCGCGGGGAACTGCAGCAGGGCGGCTGGGGGTTCGTGCTGGCACTCAAACCGGCACGGGGCGCGTGGCAGTACGGCGCCGAGGCGTATACCCCGAAAGACGCGGGCCGGGCTGTGCCGTGGAACGGGCCTGACGATCCCGGCAGGTGGAGCCGGGTACAGCGGCGGTTCCGTGACGGGCACACCGAAACGTGGTGGGCGGTTGACGCATCGCTGGGCTGGTGGGGGCCGGACGGGCAGACCCGGCTCGTCGTGGCCACCATCGACCCGGCCACGTTGCCGGACAAGGCGACCTGGTACCTGGCCACCAATTTGCCCCGCCCCGGCGGCCCCCATGCCACCTCCGACAGCCTGCACGAGGCCGCCGATCTGGCCGAGGTGGTGCGGCTATACGGGATGCGGAACTGGATCGAGCAGAGCTACAAGCAGGTCAAAGACGAGCTCGGCTGGGCCGACTTCCAGGTCCGCTCCGCCGTCGCGATTGGGCGTCACCAGAACCTCGTCCACTGCGCATTTTCGTTCTGCTGGAAGGCCTGGTTCGATCACCACCCCGATCAACCGTCCACACTCGACACTCCAAGTGAGCCGAACGCGGACCTGTCACCCGACGGGCCCGCAGAGAGGGGGCCCTTCAACGCCCCAGCCGGTGAAACACCCGTGCTGGCCCAAGACCCTCCGCGCGGTCCGCGTCTGGCTGACCCCGTGGCTACGGCTGCAACGCTGGTGGAAAGCCTGGTCCGACAAGCCCCCACCCACTGAACTCCAACAGCTGCTCGACGCCCTCGCACGCGGCCACGGCATCAACCTCTACCTACCACCATGAAGTCAACAAACTACCGCTAGCGCTGAACGAGGAGGACCTCAGCTCGGGCGAGGTCTTCCGGTGTGTCCACCGCTACGCCGTCGTCCGCAACATGGATCATTTTCACCCCGTGGCCGTGTTCGGTTAGGCGCAGCATCTCCACTCCCTCGGCGCGTTCCAGAGGTCCCGGTTGGAGCTGTCGGAAGCGTTGCAGGGCGGGGCTGGTGAAGCCGTAGAGGCCCAATTGGCGGAGGTACTTGGGCCGTTCGCCCTTGGGGTAGGGGATGGGCTGGCGCGAGAACATCAGGGCCTGGCCTTGTGCGGTGACGACGACCTTGACGACGTTGTGGTCCAGAACGGCACCGACGTCGACCAGTTCGGTGTACGCGTTCACGGCGAGGGTATCGGGCGGCAGGTTCTTTAGTGCCTTCGAGATGGCGTCGATGGCGTCGGGAGTGATGAACGGCTCGTCGCCCTGGACGTTGATGTACGCGTCGGCTGGCAGGCGTTCGGCGACCTCTGCGACACGGTCGGTGCCGGTGAGGTGTTCTCCGGTGCGGATGCACTCGATGCCCAGCTGCTGGCATGCCGCTTCGATGCGTTCGTCGTCAGTCGCCACGACGGTTCCGTCGAGGTGTTTGGCCTCGAGGCAGCGCTGGTGGACGTGCCAGAGCAGTGGCTTGTCGCCGAGGCGGGCCAACGGCTTGCCGGGGAAGCGCGAGGCGCCCCAGCGGCAGGGGATGACGGCAATGTGTCGGCGCGGGCTGGCGTTAAGCGTTCGGGCTGTGGTGTCGGCCACGGCGTCCTCCTGGTGGTCGGGTGAGCCGATGTTCAGGGCAGCAGAGCGAGCTTGGAGCGAACGGTGAGTGATACGGCGCTCGTGAACGTTCGCCATTCGTAGCCGTCGACCTCCTCTTTCTGGAGCTTTACCGCGTGATCGACGGGGAGGAGGAATCCCCAGCGGAAGTCGACGTGGTAGTGGGCCGGCTCGCCCTTTGAGGGGTTCGCGTCGATGGTGTGCACGTCGATGTCGAGGGGCACGTCCTCGTAGCCCGTCAGGGGGACTACGGCGCCTGTCGAGATGCCCATCTCTTCGTGCAGCTCACGGAGGGCGGCGGCGCGAAGGTCGTGGTCGTCCAGTTCGTTGTGCCCTCCGGGGGCCAGCAGTGTCCCGTTCGCCCTGTGGACGATGTGGAGCACGTGGCGGTTGCTGTCGATGACGATGGCGCTGCAGGTCACGTGGGCGGGGAACGTTTTGCGGTGCGTGGGGTCATCCAGGGCGGCCAGTGCGGTGAGCAGGGTTGCGAGGGCGCCGCGTTCGTGTGGGTGCTCGAGATACGCCTCGGTGACGCAGCGGATGTGGTGGACGGAGGGCGGCATCTGGGGTTCACCCCTCAAAGTGGTGGAGCCAGGTTCTGGCGATGGCGTCGCGGTCGGCCGCTGGGATCTCGTGTAGTCCGGGCTGGAAGCGGCCGTGGCTGAGCGCGACCGTCGCGGCGAGTATCTCGGCCTGGACGAGGTGGATGTACGCGCCGACGGCGGCGCCGTGCACGAAGTTGATGGCGCCACCGTCAGCCAGAACGTAGAAGTAGTGGCCGGTGACCTCGTATCGCGTCAATTGGGCGCTGACAGGGCTGCGCTGATAGAGGTCGTGGAGGAGTTCGAGTTCGAGTTCGTCCTCGGTGGAGGTCACGGATCCGAGGTACGCGCCGTTGCGCAGGGCTGCGAAATCGTCCTGTCGCAGGGCGAGATTGCCAGTGGCGCACAAGACGCGGTCCGCGTCGCGTACGGCCTCGCCGGTGGACGCGCTGGTGTGGAAGCCGAGGGAATGTGCCTCGACTCGCTTGATCGGATCGCTGTCGTATACGGTGACGCGCAGGTCTTGGGCGCGCAGGGTCTGGGCGATGGCGCGGCCGATCTTGCCGAAGCTGATGACGCATGCGTTACGGCTGGTCAGGATGTCTCCGCGGGCCCGGACGAGGGCGTCGGTGGAGAATACGATCGACCGGCCAACTAGGTGGTCTTCGCAGTCTTTGAGCGGGGAACGGGCCACGGAGACGACCGGGCACGGCAGGGCGCCGAGTGCCGCGTTCTGCCGGTGTCCGTTCTCGGTGTCCTCCACGACGCCGAGGATGCGGCCGGAAAAACTTGCCCACGAGGGTGTCGAGGCTCGCCGCGAAGTAGCCGCCGATGTTCACCAGGACGACGTCTCGACCAAAGATGCGTGATGACCAGTGTCGTGATCGCGCCGCCGGCGGGGAACTGCGCGGTGATCTGACGGAAGTAGGCGTCCAGCCGTGCTCGGTCGGGACTTTCCATGGCGTCTTCTCTCGGCTCGGGATCGTGGCTACGCGGCTCTGCTGCAGCCCGGCATCTGGGCGGTCATCGCCTGCAGGTGAGCGCGCATCCCGGCGCGGAGATCGACTCGCGGCTGCCAGCCGAGGGTGTCTCGGGCGCGGCTGGGGTCGGCACGGGTGACGAGGACGTCACCGCTGCGCGCCTGGTCCTGCTGGATTTCGATGTCGCGGCCGACGAGGCCGGTCGCGATGTTGATCACTTCCAGCAGCGACGCGTTCGACCCGCCCCCCACGTTGATCACGCCGTTCGCTGCCGGCACGACGGCGGCGGCGATCGTGGCGGCCACGATGTCGTCGATGTAGGTGAAGTCGCGTCGCTGGTGGCCGTCTCCGTACAGGCGAAGCGGCTGTCCGGTCAGGGCGGCCTGCAAGGCGCGGTGGGTGAACATATCGGCGCGCTGGCGGGGGCCGTAGACGGTGAAGTACCGCAGCGCGACGACGCTGGGACCGCTGGACCGCCCGGCGTAGGCGAGGCAAAGGTGTTCCTCGGCCAGCTTGGTCACCGCGTACGGGGAGGCCGGCTTCGGTCGGTCGGCCTCAGCACTCGCGCCGCCGCCGGTCGGCCCGTAGACGCTGGAGGAGGAGGCAACGACCAGTCGCGGGACGCCGACGCGGCTGCACGCTTCCAGGACCCGGTGGGTGGCCAGGACGTTGGACGCGAGGTAGTCGCTGAACTGCGGCCCCCACGACGGTCGCACGCCGGGAACTCCGGCGAGGTGGAAGACCGCGTCCGCGTCGATCAGGAGCGGGTCGATCGCGCAGTCGATGAGGTCGGCGGTGATGCGGTGATACCCCGGGAGCCCTTGTGCGGCGGCGAGGTTCGCGGCGGCCGTGGGGTCGGTGGAAGGATCGCGGCGGTCGATGCCGATCACGGTGGTGCCGGCCTGGGCGAGGGCGCGCGCGAGGTGGGAGCCGATGAAGCCGGCGGAACCGGTCACCACGGCCCGGCGTAGGGCAGCGGCGTTCAGGGGCGGCTCGTGCTGGGGCACGGGAATCTCCAGATGAAGGTGGTCGATGGGAGTAGTAAGGTGAGGCGGGACAGGAGGGTGCGGCCGTGCGCGCTCAGCGTGGGGTCGTTGTCCTGGTGGCCCTTCACCAGGGCGGTGGCTGCCTCGATGGCGCCGAAGGAGTCCAGGAGGCGCTGTTCGGTGTCGGTCAGCGGACGCCCGTACCCGTCGAGGAAGGCGGTTCGGAGGTAGGGTGCGGCTTGCCAGCGTCGGAACTCGAGCCTCGCGAAGTCGCGGACCCGGGCGTCGCGTCGCATGTGCTCGAAGTCGCAGACGCCGAAGACGTCTCCGACCAGCCAGTTGCGGGGCTGGTAGTCGAGGTGGCAGACCGCGCTGTCCATGAGGCTGGTGGCCGGGATGGCTGCATGGTGCTGCAGCAGGGTGCGCTCGGCCGTGTCGATAAGGCCGGCGTGCACGGCCCGTCCGATCCAGCGCTGGAGGCGATCGGCGAGCGCTGCACCGACGGCGCCGTCTTGGGCCATGCAGGTGGCCCGGTGGAGCTTGCCGAGGATGCGGCCGGCCTCGTGATGGGCTAGTTCCTCCTCGGGTGAGTCCGGGACCGCGGTGTCCGCCTGGTCGCCTGCGAGCGCGGTCAGCAGCAGGGTGCGGGTAGCGTCGTCATGGCCGACGAGCTCCGGCGCGTGGCCGTGCACATGGGTGCCCCATGTCCGGTAGGCGTTGCGTTCCCCCACGTATCGGTCGTGCCCGTTGTGCTGCTTGGCGATGAAGCAACGCCCGTCGCCGGTTACCAGACGCACGACGTGAACAGGGAGCTTGGGGTCCGGCACGATCTCGACGGCGCCGAGGATGCCGTGCGCCAGTTGGATCCGGGCATCCTGCGATGTGGTGATCACGGGGTCGGCTCCGGCGCGAGGCGGCTGAGGTGCTCGGTGTCGTTGTGTCGATCGAGCATCCAGCGAGTTTGGCCGAGCCGGTTGCGGTGGTGCTGCCAGCGGGTGATTGAGGCGTGGTGGTGTGTGAAGCCCGCCGGTGAGCCGATGGGAATACCCAGGAGGAGGGTGTGAGCGGTGATCACGGTTTCTCCGTGGGCGGCGAAGACGATGCGTTTGCCCTCGTGCTCCTCGACGAGCCGGCTCAGGTGCTGGCTGGCGCGCGTCAGGTATCCGCTCCATGTGTCGGAGCCAGTGGCCCACGGTGTGTCGGGGTGCGCATGCGGGCCGCCATCCGCGGTTGTCTTGACCGCCTCCCACGATTGGCCGTCGGCGTCGCCGTGGACGGGGCCGTCGAGGCGGTCGTCGATGCGCAGCGGGATCTGCAGCGTCTGGGCGATGATCTCGCCGGTTTGGACGAGGCGAAGCCGCGGACCGGCGTAGACCGTGTCGAATGGCGTCTGCAGGTGCTCACCGGCCAGGCGGCGGGCGGCGTGGTGGACCTGGGTGCGCCCGAGGTTGGTCAGTCCGGTGCAGGAGCGTGGGCCTCCGACGAGACCGTCGGCGTTGCACTGGGCCTGGCCGTGCCGTACGAACACGAGCTCGGTGGTGATCATGGGGTTCCTTGGAGGTGGAGGAGTAGCGACCAGCGGTAGCCGTTGTGCCCGATGTAGGGGGCGGTCAGGACGGCGTGCAGAGTCAGGAAGTCGTCGAGGCGTCTGCGGTCCGTTGCGCCGAGCTGAGCGCCGTAGCCTCCGGCCGCCTCGTTGTACGCGAAGAGGGCGTCGTTGACGGCACGGTCTGCCAGCGGTCCGTACGTCAGATGAAGCGTCGCGATCAGCTTCGCAAGGTCGTATCCCATCGGCGCCAGGGAGAGGTCGTCGGTGTCGACGGTGACGATGTCCCCGGCCGTCGTGATGATGAAGTTCCGGGGATTGCTGTCCTTGTAGAAGGCGAACGGCTCATGCGCGGTTTCGTGCAGCAGGGCGAGCATCGCGTCCAGGGCCTCCGTGTTCGGCAGATAGCCCTGCTCGTGGCGTCGCCGGAGCGCAAGCTGCCGGAGGCCGAGATAGTCGTCGAACGGGGTGCCGTCGTGGAAGTGATGCGGAGTGCGGACCGACGCCGACTGCAGGTCGCTACGCCAGGCGGCACCGTGCGCGTGGCCGAGCAGTTCCGCCATGCGTGGCAGATCCTCGGGTCCTACGCAGCGACCCTCGACCCGCTCGAAGGTTAGGCTGTCCGGTCCGATGGCGTGCAGGTCCGGCTGCCGCATCGGCTTCGCGTGCCCGTCGATCCACCGGTAGTGGCGCACAGCCCTCGCCGCGTGCACCGGTGTCGCGTAGTGCTTGGTGAACAGCGCGCGGCTCACCGCAGCCACCCGTCGTTCGGCCGGCCGACGACGAACGTGATCCGGGACCGGGTCGTGAACGGCTGGTCGGGAAGGCGCTCATGCAGGGCCGCGGCCAGCGCACCGGGGTTGCCGTAGAGGCCGGGCGCGAGGTCGTACTTGGGGCTGGTGGCCAGGTACTGCGCCACGTGGTCGTGGCCGTCGAAGGTGAAGGCGTGCTCCTCGTCCAGCACGGCAATCACGTCGAGTGAGGCGGCGGCCAGGTCAGCGAGGTTGCCGCTGTGCGCTGCGATGTAGAGGCTTTCGCGCTGGTCGGCTCGCGCGTCGAGGCCGGCCGAAGCGACCAGCTGGTCCATCTCTCGGTAGCTGTCGAGTCCCTTGCTGACGAGTACTGCTAGACCCTCGGGGGCCAGGACTCTGGCGATCTGTGCGATGACGTGCTTGGGCTGCGGGGAGTGGTAGAGGCAGAACGCGGCGACGGCGACGTCGCACGACCCGGCGGGCAGCGGAAGGTCGTGGAAGTCCCCTTCGACGAAGTCGATCGTGCTGTCGGGCAGCGATCTGGCGCGCTTGCGGGCCTGGGCGAGCAGGGCGTGGGCGGCGTCCAGGCCGATGACGCGCTGCGGCCGGAGCTGCTCGGCGATGGCCAGGCTGCTTGTGCCGCGACCGCAGCCGATGTCGAGGACCACACCGAGGCGGTCCGGATGGGCGTGGTGGGTCCGCAGCAGGCTGACGATCGTCGCTGGCACGGGGTGGCCGGAGGTCTTTGCGCGCATCAACGCGCTGGTCCGCCCGGCTAGCCGGGCGGCATGTCCGTACAGCTCCTGCTGACGGGCGGGGTCCAGGAACGGGTTGGGCTCGTTCATGCCGCACCCCCGCGGCGGGGGCGCGGGCGGTTCAGGACTGCTCGGCGGCTACTTTCCGCAGCCAGCGGCGCGTCATACGCCGGTTGGCCAGCAGCACGACGTCGGCTCGGCCGGCGGCGAACTCCTCGATCTTCGCCATCACGCGGGGCCGCATCTTGCGGCGGTACGTGGCCACATACTTGATCACGCCCCAGTGGATGCGGTTGTGCACCCCATTGCCCTTGTGCCCGGCGCCGTGGCGGATCTGCCGGGAGAAGATCCCGTACAGCGCCGCCCAGGTCGATACGTCCATCAGAACCACCGTGTCGCAGGCTTCGAGCCGCACCTGCAGCGTCGAGTTGTAGTTGCCGTCGATTACCCACCGTGGCTGCGCGACCAGGTCTCGCTGCAGCTCGGTGAACTTGTCCATGGGCAGCGGGTTCCACGCGTTGTCGTAGAACGCGGCGTCCAGGTGCGTCACCGGCGCGCCGAGGATCTTGCCGAGTTCGCGGGCCACGTGGGATTTGCCGCTGCCTCCGCAGCCGACGATGGCGACCTTGTTCATGTTGCTCCAGCGTAGAGAGGTTCAGGTGTCCGGCGGGGCCGTCCTGCGGGACACGTTCGGATGGCCCGGGTACCCGGGCCAATGTGGTCGGCATCAGACAGCGCTCCGCTTGTTCGCGGTGGTCTGCACGAGCCGGTGCATTGCGTCTTGCAGGGCGTCGAGCTGCTTGTTCAGGCCGAAGAGGTGCAGTCGGTCCACGCATGCGGCGATCAGGTCGGCGTGCTGCTGGCTGCCAGAGATCTCGCGGAGGTACGTCAGCCGTTCGGTCACGTCTGCGCCGGAGCCTACGATCAGCTCACGCGGTACGAACCGGTCCGCGAAGCGGATGTCCGCCGGGGCCAAGGGCAGGCATCCGGCGAGCACGGCTTCGAAGATGCGCTGGGTCATTTGCCCGGCGGCGGCGTATCGCTCGGGCAGCATCAGCACCGTGGCCAGGGACCGGCCGTAGACGCCGGCGGTGGCCTTGAACGGGATCCGGCCGGCGAAGCGAACGTTCGGCCAGCGGTCGGTCTTCGTCCACTTCCCGGCGACCAGATGCTCGATGCGGTCGGCGGCCGGCGCGAAGAACCGGTCGAAGGGCTCGTCGCGGTCGTACTGGTTGCCCACGTAAGCGAGCGCGAGGTCGCGTGGGCGCGCGGCGAGGACGGCGGGGTCGGCCTGCGCGAGGAGATCGTCGGCGACGGGGAAGAGCAGGGAGTGCGCGCCGGGGGTCGGTGCGAGTGCGGCCTCGCAGATGAGGGTGTGTGCGGTGCGGCGCCACATGCTGTCGGCCGGCAGGGTGCGGTCCTTGTCCCAGATCACGGTGGGCGTCTGGTGCCCCACGGTGTAGTGGTCGATGAGTTGGGCCTGGCGGTGCAGGTCACAAGTGTGCCCGGCGCTGCCGCACACTGTGGTGTTGCGGCCGGTGATCGCCCAGCGCCACTCCAGGAACAGCACGTCGATGCCCGGGAGGCCGGCGTCGAAGGCGTACGAGCCGCCGAGGTCGTCGCAGGCTTCGAGACGGTCGCGGTCGGCCTGCAGAAACACGATGTCGTGGCCCCGGCTCAGGAGGGCGTCGATGAGGGGGCGGCGGTGGCTGCGTCCGCCGTCCGGTGTGTCGGTGATGCCGTTGCCGAGGAAGCCCCAGAAGCTGTATCCGATCCTCACTTGGTGATCCACCGCCCTTCGAGGAGCAGGGCGTCGAGGCCGGAGTTGGCCAGGCAGTCCAACGCCATCTGCGGTGTCCCGCAGATCGGCTTGCCCTTGACGTTGAGGGACGTGTTGATCAGCACGGGAACGCCGGTACGGCGGCCGAAGGCGGCCAGTACCGCGTGCATGAACGGGTTCTGCGAGCTGGTGACGGTCTGCAGGCGGGAGGTGTCGTTGGCGTGCACGATGGCCGGTATGAGCTCGCGCGTCTTGTCCGTCACGCCGGAGGCCATGGACATGTATGGGGCCTGCTGGCCGAGGGTGAAGAACTCGCGGGCGTGCTCGGCCAGGACCATGGGGGCGAAGGGCCGGAACGGCTCACGGAACTTCACGGTGGCGTTCAGTCGCTCGACGACGCCGGGCTGCAGCGGTGAGGCGAGGATCGAGCGGTTACCCAGGGCGCGGGGCCCGGCTTCGACGGCCCCCTGGAACAGGCCGACGATGAGGCCGTGGGCCAGCTGGGCGGCGAGGAATTCCGCTTGCCCGGTATCCAGGGTCTGCTGGTTGAGGCCGGGCCAGGGGGTGAGGTCGAGGGGCTTGTCCTCATACGACGGGCCGAGGTAGCAGGTGCGGGCGACACCGGCCACCGGCCGGGGGCTGCGGCCGTCGACGTGCACGGCGAGGGCGGCGCCGATCGCGGTCCCGGCATCACCGGGCGCGGGCGGCACGAACACCTCGTCGAATATGCCGGCCTCGACGATCCTGCCGATGCTTACGCAGTTCGTGGCGACACCGCCCCCGACGCACAGTCGCCGGGAACCGGCCAGCGTACGGGCGCGGCGGGCCAGGTGCACCATGACCTGCTCGGTGCGCTCCTGCAGAGCCGCCGCAAGGTCGCGGTGGACGTCGGTCAGGGGCTCGCTCGGATGCCGTTGGGGGCAGGTCTCGGCGACGAACCGTCGGGACGTGCGTTCGTATCCCGACGTGAGGGTGCGCGGGAGGAAGTAGGCGGGGTCGATGTGGAAGCCGGTCGCGTTGGTGCGGATGGCCTGGGCGAACAGGGCGCGGAAGCGGGCCGGGTCACCCAGGGCGGCCAGCGCCATCGCGGTGCCCTCTTCGTCGCCGCGCCGCCAGCCCAGGTGCTCGGTGACAGCGCCGTACACGTACCCGAGGGAGGCCGGATCGTTGATCGCCTCCAGGGTCTGTGTCCGAGGTCTGAGCGCGGTGTGTCCTCGGGCGATGGTGGTGGTCTGCCGCTCGCCGAGGCTGTCGACCACGAGCACGGCGGCCTCGTCCCAGCCCGAGGCGGCGAAGGCCGTGAGCTGGTGGGCGCGGTGATGCAGGACCGGTGTGACACGGGCGGCGGGGAACTGTCGGGCAATGGCCCGTGTGCGCCGCTGAGTGCGCACGGCCACCTTGGCGAACCCGTGGGCGCGGGCCAGAGCCCGGGCGCGTGTCGCCGCGGAGAGCGCCAGGCGCACGGCAGCGGGTGACTCGGCGAGGTAGCGCGCGGGCTGGAAGTTGTAGGCGACGGCGTCCACGTCGCCGGCGGTCAGCTTGGCCCGGTCGAGCAGCCACGCGACCGCGCGCTCGGGGTAGAGGTTGGTGTGCTTCCGCGCGGAGAGGCGTTCCTCCTCCACGAAGCCGATCAGCTCACCCTCCACCAGGAGGGCTGCCGACGAGTCGTGGGTGTATGAGCACAAGCCGAGGACGACCGAGGGGGTGCGCTTCATGGCGGCCATCACCTCGCCCGGGGCGTCGCGACGGGCGTTGACGAGCGCCGCTGCAGCTCGTCGTACCAGGCGGTTAGGGCTTGTCCGAGCGGGCCGTCGATCTCGCCGGCCGCCCGCCATGCCTGCTCGAGCTGACCGTCCTTCCACAGCCGGTAGCTGCGCAGCGTTGCGGCCATGGTGTCCCAGCCGGGGTGGCCGGTCACGTCGCGGGCTTCGATCTGGTCGAGCAGGTCGTCGAAGCCCTGCCACGGCGTTTGCAGGTCGGGCATGACCTCAGTGGCCGTGGGGGAGGTCAGCTGCTCGGCCCGCTCGAGATGCTCGTCGTAGATGTGCAGTGAGCCGACGTGCAGGTGGAACTCGCCCAGCTCCGCGTCGAGCCACCCGGCGACCAACTCGTGCAGCACGGTGTAGAAGAACACGTCGTATGGCATGCCGATCCACACATCCTGGCCGCGCATCATGGTCGCCATGTGCAGGCGTCCGGCGCGCAGGTGGAACCGGAAGCCGAGCGTGCAGGGCACGTCCTTGTGCCCGGCGGCGTCCTGGGCCGGGTCGTAGAGCTGGATCAGGGCGCGCCGCGAGTCGGGATCCTCCTTGAGGATCTCTACGACTCGGGCCAACTGGTCTACCTTGCCGCCCCAATTGCGCATCCTGGGCCCGTACGCGCCGAGGAGTACGCCGTCGTCGGCGTACTGGCGCAGCCGCGCGTTGAAGTCGAAGATCCACGGGGCGTCAGAGCCGGACAGATGCCAGACGGTCTCGGCGACCGCGAACGCGGGATTCATGATCCTGGCCGGCGGCGCGTAGAGCAGGCGGGCTCGTGGCTGGGTGAGCTGCAGGTGGACGTCGCGGACTTCCCGGGTGGGCATGCCCCGAGGGCTGACCCGATCGCCGGATCTGACCAACGTGATCGCGCCCGAGAACAGCTCGGCCATCGTGTCGGCGGTGAAGTGCGTCATCGGGCAGGTACTCCTTCGGCCAGGGGCGGCGTTGAGGTCGCGGCAGAGGCATCGCGGTGAACGGGGGCGGATGATCCGACGAGGGTTTCGGCGCGGCGGGTGATGAGACGGGCGATCTGGGCCGCGCTGTCGCCACGCCACCGGCACACCTCGTCCATGGCCGTTCTCGGGACGCGCGGCCTCGGATCGCGTAGGGCGGAGAGCGCCTGTGCGACGTCACCGGCGTTGTGGCAGCGGGTCGCCAGACCGTGGGGTGCCAGGTCCAAAGTGCGTTCGCCAGGTGCGCCGATTTCGAGGACCGGGACGTCGAGCAACGCGGCCTCGATTCCGCATGTCGAGTACGTAGACGCCAGAGCATTGCCGCCGGCAAGGCAGCCCCGCGCGCCGATCCGTGGGTCGGCCACGGCGACGAGCGGACCCCCGCCCAACGTCAGCACCGAGGCGAAGACCTGGGCGTCCTGCGCCGGGTGCGGAGCGATGATGAGCCCCCAGTCCCCATCCGCCGCGCGCAGGCCGTCCAAGAGGAGCTCTGCCTGGGCCTTGAGATGATCGGGACGGAACGGCTGACAGGCCCACACTAGGATCCGGGCAGGAGAGCGACGGTTGCCCGCAGCCAGCAACTTCTCCAGATACCGCCTCTGTTCCTGACGGTCGAGGCCGGTGAGCGCGTCGAAGCGCGGTTGTCCCAGAACGTGCACCTCGGCGGCGGGGTGGCGTATCCATCCCTGGGCCAGGAGCCGGTCTCGTTCGCCCATGACGACGATGTCGCGGCTGTGCAGTGCCGGCCAGGCGACCGACTCCGCTGTCCACGCTCCGTGCTGGACGTGGACCGTGTTGACTCCGCGGCGTTCGGCCGTGTGCGCGGCCAGCGCGCCCAGCGGGCTGGTGTCGTTGCTCAGCAGGACGGTGTGCGGGCGGGACGCCGCCAGCACGCTGTCGAGCCAGCTCTCCGCCCGCACGATGGCGCGCCATGATGGCTGGGTGCACCCGCCGCTGGTCTCGAGGAGCACGGACAACAGCCGTGCGAGGCGAGCGAGCTGGAGGCCGTATCCCTTGACGCGGACGAGGCGCCCGTCGTCGGGCGGTTGCAGGCCCTCGACAGTGCCGGAGAGGGTGAAAAGGTCGCTTGGCGCCGACCAGAGGCCGATGCTCGCGGACGTCGGCGCGGAGCACCGTTCCGCCGGATCGGTGGCGAGGTCGAGCAGAAGGCCCGTCTGTCCGTCACGCTCCAGTTCCACAAGGACCGGCTTTAGGGTGCCCGCATGCCGAGAGGTCCAGGACAGTGCCACGACATCTCGCTGCCGCACATCCGAGGGAAGCGGATCCGGCTCCGTGTTCACCGTGCTGGCATGAGAACGGTTCCGCAATTGGACGGAGTGGGCGGGGTTGTGCGGAGCCTCGGCCCCGAGCAGGTACGCGATACCGGACCAGGTGACGGTATAGACCAGGTACTCCCGCGAACTGCTCGGACGAACGCCGACCAGACCCTCGTCCGGGACACAGGCCAGGGGGCCCGGGGCCGACGCGGATGGTTCCCAGGCGTCCAGGGCCGCCAGCTTGCGCACGATCTCGGCCACGAAGCGCCGAGCGGGAACATGCTGGACGTGGAGCCAGCCAGCGCCGCCCGGTGTGGACGCGAACGATGAGCTGTGATGCTCCAAGGCGTCCATGACGCTATCGACGAGATCGCGTAGTTCCTGCCGGTCGATGGCGACGGCCTCCGGTTCCGCGGTTCTGCTGTGGTCGGACGTAACGTGATCCAGGGCATCGTCGCCGACCAGAGCCCCTCGCTGGTGGCAAGTGACGTCAGAGCGGATCAGGCCCGCGCCGCTGGCCGCACGGGCGCTCACACCGAGCCCCCGTCGATGCACGACACGTCAGCGCTCAGCAGCGTCAACAGTTCCTTCGGTGCGGAGACGATCCGGGGGACGGGTGAGGCGGGCCGCCCATATCCCCAGCCGGCATGGACGTACGCGACACCCGCGCGGGCCGCCGCCTCCTGGTCCACCGCCATATCTCCCACGTACACGGCCGCACCGGGGTCGACGCCAAGGTCGACCAGCGCCAGGAGGATCGGGTCGGGGGCTGGCTTGGCCCTGCCTGCTCCAGCGGGGGTGCGGACGGTGCCGAAGGGGCACTCAAGGCGGGCGAGCAGCGGGGCAGCGCGGTCGACGTGCTTCGACGTCACCACGCCCAACCTCCAACCTGCGGTCACGAAGGCGTGGAGTACCTCCACAACGCCGGTGTACGCATGCGCGAGGTGGGCGGCGGCGACGGATTCCGCCTCGTACGTCTGGCGGACTCCGTCGATGTCGGCGACGCCCAACCGCTGCATGATGTCGCCGAACTCGCGCCCGAGATGGCACTCGTAGTCAGTGAACGGAATGACGACGCCGTGGTTCTCCTGAACCTTCTTCCACGCCCACTGCATCACTGATCGCGTATCGACCAGGACGCCGTCGAGGTCGAGAAGAAGCGCCCGCCGGACACAATCGGTGTGCCGTCTCCCGCCCGTGAGGATGCCGACTGCGCTTGTCGCTGGTGCCGATATCTGAGCGGGAGCGGACATGGTCGTCCTCCTCGTCGGGGGTCGTTACCGGCAGTCGTCGTGGCGACGTATCGACTACGATCTCCGAGCTAGGCCGCGCTGGGAATACCGACTTACGGTCCGACTTGCTGTACCGACTTAGTGTCCGACCTGGCATTGAGCAGCCAAAACGGATGCCGGCGGGGAGGCATGAATCCGCCGACTGGTTCCGGCACGAGTCGGTGGACTGATTGGATCGATGTGCCGCGGCACACGTTCTCGGCCCTACTGGGCATTGTCGTGGCGCAGGGACGCAACAACGCCGAGGCCGCGCGGGCCGCGCTGTAGAGGCCGAACGAGTTGCACGGGGTCATGTCCGGTTCCGGCGGCAGCCGATCGAGGACTGCGTATGCCTCGGCGATCGCTCGCTCGGCAGCCCGGCACCGGCCGAGTTTGCCCAGGGCCCGGGCTTCGCCGTTGACGGCCAGCCGGACGGCTTGTGGGCCACGACCGGCGTGGCGGCGTCCGTCCGGGGCGAGCGCCAAGGCGAGGGGATACCGTCCCGCGTAGTACTCGGCGCGGTCCAGATGCTGCACCGACCATATCCGCCGCTGGTGCCGCTGCCCGGCGTACCTGCGGCCGCCACGGGTGGCGCGAGGTTCATCTGGTTCGACGATTGTGCGACGATGGGCCGGTGGAGCATCGGGATGCTGGCCTTGTGGTTTGGGACGTGGACGGCACGCTGATTCCGGCAGATCTACGCTGGTTGCGCCGTTCTATCGCCCGAACGTACGGGATCGATGAGGCGGCCGTGACCTTCCCGGAGAAGAAGGTCCACGGCTACACCGACGAGTCCATCGTGATCGATACTGCGATCACCTCCGGCATCGCACCCGCCGAAGCCGAAGCCGGCGTCCCACACTTCCACCAGGTCCTAGCGGAAGTCATGGAGGCGGGCCGCGACGAGCTTGCTCACGTTCAGCCACCGTATCCCGGCGTCGCATGCAGTATCGCCGAGCTACACCGGCGAGGCTTCGTGCAGACGGTTCTCACCGGGAACTTGCGAGTGGCGGCCGAGATCAAGATCCAATCAATGGACCTTGGGGGCGAACTGGATCTGGAAATCGGGGGATACGGCTCCGACGAACGAGACCGGTTCCGTCTTCCTGGCGTCGTCGCGCGCCGCTACGAAGGCAAGTACGGACTGGCGGTCTTGCCGCACCGGACTGTGGTGGTCGGAGACGCTCCGAACGACATCGCGTGCGCGAGAAGCGCGGGTTTCCGTGCTGTGGTGGTCGCGCATCGGGCAAGCCGGGAAGAACTATCGAGCTATGGTCCGGATGCTGTGCTGGACTCACTCGAGCCCGACTTGGTCGTCGCGACGATCGCTTCCCTCGTCCAGCAGGTTTGACCTTCAGCTGCCTTCCCTAGACCGCGGCCATCCTCTCGTCCAGTTCCTGTACGGCACGTTCGGCGTTCCATTGGCTCAATCCCTCACGGGCGCGCCGGGCACGAGAGATGCCCCGAAGGTTACCGATCCGCTCAAGCTGTTCGTATGCGTCACCAAGCGTAGTGCAGGCCATGTCCAGGTGACCGGTCAGTGCGTAGGCGCTGGCGAGGTCGACGTGAGCGGCAAGCGCCACGTTCGTGTTGTCTGGGTCCTGGTCGAGGACTGCCGATGCTCGCTCAAGGTGCAGAATGGCGGCTTGCGGTTCTCTGAGCAGGATGCGGCACGTGCCTTCGTATACATCCAGGCGCGAGGGGTTCCAGTCACTGAAGAGGCCGGTCCGGTTGGACGACGTGATCCCGGCAGCTGCCTGCCGCGCTCGGTCCAGCGCGGCTTCAGTTTCCATCCGCATGTTCAGTGCCGCATAGGTCTGGGCCTGCTCCGCGGCGATCCTGGCTTGTGCGGCGCAGCTGAGGTGCTCGGCTGCGGCGGCGGCCTCGTCCAGCAGCCGCAGCCCGGTCATGATGTTGCCGTCGGCATGAATCAGTGTGGAGGCTCCGGAGTGCAGGTTGCTCTCGAAGATCCGGGCGGTCGCACCGAGCCGGATGTTGCCAAGCCGCTCGGCGAGAGTCCGTGCGTAGGCGCAATGGGCGAGCGCCATGGATCGGTTTCCCTGCGCGCTCCACAGCCGGCTAGCGACGATGGATGCTTCACCGACCATCGCGCCGATGGCGGCGCCCGCCGGATCCCCTTCCGCTTTTCGGAACAAGGTCAGTAAACAATCACGGTGCGCCTCCACGAGACTCAGCAGGGCCGCTGGGGCAACCGCTTGCCGCTGCTGGGCAAGCATGCTCGTGATGACAGAGAAGCTGTTCCAATCGTCGTACTCGCCGCTCTCAAGACGAGCTATCTCACCGGTGAGCACCCCGGAGATCCGCGGATCGCCGCTTCCTACCTCGCCGACTGGACGTACATTCATGCTTCCCAAGACCCAGCTCCCCGGCGTCGGCGTAGGCGTGCCGCCGCTGACGGGACCTTCGGTGTGGCGGGGGATGTAGAGGCCGAGTTCGGTGTCGGTGGCGGCGCCGAGGGCGTGGCGGAGGGCGGTGCGGCGTTCGTCGCTGGGCCAGCGGTGTTCGCCGCGTTCGAGTTTGCCGATCCAGCGGCTGTCGACGTAGTGGGCGGTGAGGTCGCGGCCGGGGTAGAGCTGGTCGAGGGCGGTGTTGACGGCGTCGGCGAGTTCGGTGCGGGACATGGCTTGCCCCGGCCGCCAGGGCGATGGTGTCCGCTCGCGGGCTTCGCGCAGGGTGGGGTTCGGTGTGATCACCGCATCGGGACGACGAGGCATCCATACCCCCTTCCATGTCCGGCCCAGGAGTGTTGATGGCGGCGCATCGATCCAAAGGGTGCCATGTCTGTGCGACTTCTTCAGCTGTGGCGTGAGGCGATCCCGGCCGTTCCGCTGTGCGCGCGGTCGCCCTCAGCGGGCGGAGCGCGGCGGCATGTGCAAGCCGAGCTCGGTGTCCGTGGCGACGTGGAGCGCCTGGCGCAGGGCGGCGCGGCGTTGGCCGTTCGGCTAGCGGTGTTCGCCGCGTTCGAGTTTCCCGATCCAACGGACGTCGACATGGTTGCCGGTGGGTCGCACTGCCGGGTCCGCCTGGTTGGGTAGACCGTTGACAGTGCCAGCGAGCTCTGCCCTCGACATGTACCGACCGGCTCTCACGGGTGAAGCGATCCGAAGGCGTGCAGCGGTGATCAAGACGTTGGCGATAACTATGGAGTGGCGGGTCGGAAGCATAGATCCTCTTCAGGAAAAGCCGGTTTGCCGTAGGTGGGCGGTGATGGTTACTTGGTCCGCAATGATGTCAACGATCTGGAAACCGGCGTCCGACAACTGATGGCTGATTGGAGTCGAGGCCCGCGGGGGATTGGTCCGGCAGAGCGCTAGCCACAGCTCGTCGATGAGCGGCAAGTAGCCGGGGGTTGGTTCGGGTTCCGAGCTGATGAGGAGCACTCGCCGAGCACCGTTGCGGTAGGCGTCGTCGAGCCACGGCGCGAGACCTTCACCGAGTTGGTCGAGGTCGGGCAGGCGGAAGTGCACCGCGCTGTGTCCGCCGGGTACCCCTTCGGACACGGCGGCGCCGTCCAGCACCACGTCGGCGGTGCCCCGCAAGATTGCAAGGTGCCGATCGTCTGCAGGACGGTCCGGTTCCTGCTGGCTTTTATGGGCCCAGGTGACGTAGGGGCACCGCCGGCGTGTCGCGGTGAGCCAAGGGCCGAGAACGGCGAAAACCTCTTCGTGCAGGACCCCGGTTTCGACATCGACGCCTGCGCCGGCCAGGACGGCTGCGCCGCCGTCGCCGCGCGAGGTGGGGTCGATGACGCCGAGGACGACTCTGGCGATACCGGCGTCGAGCAGTTCCTGTCGGCAAGCCGGGGTGACACCGACATGGTTGCACGGTTCGAGCGTGACCACGGCCGTGCCACCGCGGGCTGCCGTCCCGGCGGCGGCGAGGGCGTTGACCTCGGCGTGCGGTTCGCCTTTTCGCCGGTGGAACCCGGCCCCGACCGGTGTCCCGTGCGTGTCGAGGATGACGCAGCCGACGGGCGGGTTCGGGCTGGTCGTGCCGAGACCGAGCGCGGACAAGAGGATGGCCTGTCGCATCGCGGCGAGTTCGGCCTGTGACGCCATCAGGCACGCTCCTTGAGATCGTCGAGGAAGGCGCCCACGTGGTTGAGGTTGCGGTAGTCGCGGACGGCTGCGCCGATGTGAGCGAGCTGGTTCAGGGTCCGGCGGGTGCCGGCGTTGCGGGCGATCGGCAGCGCGGTGTGGGCGGTGGCTGCGGCCTGGTCTGGTTGGCCGGCGGCGATGTGCGCGGCGGCCTTGTTGACCAGGGCCGTGGTGTAGTCCTGGCGGTGCAGCGGTGACATCGACGGTAGGGCCGCGTCGAGGACGGCGATGGCTGCGTCCGGGCGTTCGGCCAGGCGCAGGCACGTTCCCCGGTACATTTCGATGTATCCGCTGGTGCAGTACGAGCCGTGCTCTCCGTCGGGTTTACTCGTGTGGCGGTCGGCGGCCCAGCGGTGGGCGCCGTCGAGCAGTCGCTCGGCGGCGCGGTGCTGACCGTTCGCGGCCGACGTATGGGCGTGTTGCACGCGAAGCGCGGCGCGCATCGGACCGGGAAGCTTGGCGTCCAGGCGCATCGCGGCTGCGGCGTCCTTCGCCGCTTTGTGCGGATCACCCGCGAACAGCCAGTGCTGACTGCTGCGATAGCGCGCCCACGCCATCATGACCGGATCCTGGGCCTGATCGGACCATCCCAGCGCTCTGCTCGTCCAGTGGAAGGCGGCGTCACGTTCGTCAAGGGACTGATGCAGCCATGCGGCCGATTCCGCGTACTGGGCAGCAACCCGAATCAGGTCCGGGCGGAACGTCACAGGACCTCCGTCGAGGACCTGCTGCAGGAGCGTCAACTGCGCGGAGACGCCGAGCAGCGCAGCGGCGGGACCGAACAGTCTGTCGGTCTGGACCAGCAGCCTCCACTGCTGCCGGAGCAGAACGGTTCGTTCCTCCCAGTCCCCAGACGAAGGTTTCGGCTTCAGCCCCGCGGGTGTGACGGCGTCTGCGGTGTGGCGGGGGATGTAGAGGCCGAGTTCGGTGTCGGTGGCGGTGCCGAGGGCGTGGCGGAGGGCGGTGCGGCGTTCGTCGCTGGGCCAGCGGTGTTCGCCGCGTTCGAGTTTGCCGATCCAGCGGCTGTCGACGTAGTGGGCGGTGAGGTCGCGGCCGGGGTAGAGCTGGTCGAGGGCGGTGTTGACGGCGTCGGCGAGTTCGGTGCGGGACATGCTCTGTCCTGGCCGCCAGGGCGATGGTGTCCGCTCGCGGGCTTCGCGCAGGGTGGGGTTCGGTGTGATCACCGCATCGGGACGACGAGGCATCGGCTTCCTCTCTCCGCGGCGCACCGCCACTGCCCGCCCGCCTCGTGCCCACAGGCTGGAGGGGGCTCAGCGACGTCCAGCCTATCGGTTGCCCCGGGCTTGTATGCTCCGCCAGCCACGGTCCGCATCCGAATGGTTATCGACCGTTCAGGTGGTCGAGGTGCTGCTGGAAGGATGCGACGAGGCTGGCGAGCAGCATTTGGCCCTTTTCAGGTGTTCCGGCGGAGGGTTTGCCGATGACGCCGGATTCGGTGTAGGCGCGCATGCCATCGACGAGCAGCATCGAGCGGGCGTCGGCGGCGTGATCTCCGTCGCGGTAGCCAGGGCCGACAAGCTGTGGTTGGACGTGCAGGAGGATGGAGACCTCCAGTTCGCCCGCGTGCATGTCGTGGTGGGCGTCGGTGTCGAGGTGCGCGGCGGTGCGGGCGGTGTCCCAGTCGGTTCTGGTGGGGAACAGGCTCATGGATCGTGGTGTGGTGGCGTTGGCGGTTTGGACGATGTTGCTCAGCACGTAGTTGCCGCCGTGGCCGTTGACGAGGATCAGCCGAGTGATGCCGCTGCCGGTCAGCGAGGTGCGGATGTCGTCGATGATGGTGGACAGGGTGTGGTGGCTGATGCTGACGGTGCCGGGCCAGGCGGCGTGTTCGTGGGAGCATGAGATGGTGACCGGCGGCAGGAGCAGCACGTTGTAGTGGGCGGCGGCCGCGCCGGCGATGGCGGTGGCGATGATCGAGTCGGTGGCCAGCGGTAGGAACGGGCCGTGCTGTTCGAAGCTGCCGATGGGTAGGACCGCGACCTGTGAGGCGCTGGCGGCGATGTCGGTGGTCGTGGCGGTCGGGAACATATCCACCGGGCTATCTTGGCACCGGTCCGGTGACGGCTTGGCGGTGCGCGTCGAGGAACGTCTGGATGGTGGGTAGGCTGCGGTGTCGGCGCAGGGCCACGGCGAGCGGTTGCAGGGCCCGGACGGGCCGGTAGGAGCCTGCTTGCGCGCCGAGCTGCAGGGCCAGGCTGCCGTGGTGGGCGGCGCGTTGCGGGTCGGTGGCCTGGTAGCAGTCGCCGAGGTGGGCATGCCACATGCTGGCGTCAAGGGGACCAAGCGCTGGCTCGGTGAGGAGTTCTTCGAGGATCGCGGCGGCCGAGGTGGTGTCGCCGAGCAGGTGCCGGCAGCGGGCGTCGACGGCCGTGACGTACCGCAGGTCGCAGTGATTGGCGAACTCCTCGGCCGGATCGGAGCTGGCGCTTCGGATGCCGCGTCTGGCCTTGGCGATGATCGTGGCGGTCGTGTTGTCGCCGCAGGTGGCTAACGCTTCGGCCGTCCTGGTCAGGCAGAGCACGTGGGTTCGGGCGGGGATCGGACCGTAGGTGAGGGATCGGCGGGCGAGCGTGATCGCGGTGCGGACATCGCCGCCGTCGAGTGCGTGCTGGCTTTGCCGCATCAGCGTGTACGCGCTGAGCACGGGGTCTGCTGCGGCGGTGGCGTGCCGATGTGCTCGGTGCAGCCAGGCGGCGCCGTCAGGCTCGCCGGTGTTATCGGCGAGCCAGCTCAGGAACTCCGACCAGCGTGCGTCGGCCTGCGCTAGGTCGGGACGGGCGCTGTCGCGTTGCAGCCGCTCAAGGATCTGCAGGTGTCGGCGGGCGCGTAGCAACGCATCGGCGGAGATCACGTTGCCGGCTTCGGTGACCAGGTCGCCGAGCCGGCGCAGCCACGCCTCGGCGGAATCCAGTGTCTCGATCCCGGGCTCCGCTTCGTGCAGGGGTGCTGGTGGTCGTCCGGGGTTCGGGACGAGTGCCGGCGTGTCTGGTGCGCGTCGGGTCGGGAACAGGCCGAGCTCGGCGTCGGTGTGGGCGTGCAGGACGTGGCGGAGTGCGGCGCGGCGCTCCTGGGCCGGCCAGCGGTGCTCGCCGCGTTCGAGCTTGCCGATCCAGCGGAAGTCGACGTAGAGGGCGCGCATGTCCTGACCAGGAAACAGCAGGTCGAGGGCCGCGTTGACCGCGTCGGCGACCTCCGAACGGGACATCGGCCGGCCCGGCCACCGTGCGGAGATCAGCCGGTTGCGGGCCTGCGCGAACTGGTCGTTCGGTGCCACCTCGGTATCGCGATGACGTGGCATATGAGCGCCTCCACAGGGTCAGCCTGAGAAGCCGCAGCCAGCTAGCGGCGGCGGGTCAGCGGTCAAAACGGCCGGCGCGGACGTGTCGGGTGAACGCCATCCAGCTGTCCTGGTCGAAGTCGAGCACGGGCCCGCCTGGGTCTTTGGAGTCGCGGACACCGATCGAGCCGCGATCGGAGTGGCCGACTTCGACGCAGTTGCCGTCGTCACTGCGGGGGGATTTACGCCAACCGGTATATGCGGGAGTGGTCACGCTGCTGCTCCTTGCATCGGTGTCAGGTCCTGCGCTGCTGCGGCCAGGGTGTGCAGGCTCGGCGCGGGATCGAGCGCGGCAGCCTTGAGCCGGGCGTGCAGGTGTTGGTACGGGTCGACTTGGTCCGGCTCGGTATGGATGTGGTCTTCGGTGAGGGTGTCGACCGCGACAGCGACCGAATGCTGCGGGTCGCGGTAGCGGTAGATCGAATAGGCAGACCGGGGCGCGCTGTGACCCTTGAGCGAGGCGCCGATCGGCAGCACCCGAACCGTGACGTTCGGATGCTGCGAGCACACGCTGACGATGTGGCGCAGCTGCTCGGCGACGATGTGCGGCTCGGCGGCGCACCGGCGGATCGCGGCCTCGTCGAGCACCACGTCGTAGCGGGGGCCGTCGGGCGCGAGCAGCAGCCGCTGGCGCGTGGCGCGAGCGGCGACTGCGGCCGACGGATCGAAGCGATCGCCGTACCGGGCCGGTTCGCAGCGCAACCGCGCGTCGGCGAACGCTGCCGTCTGCAGCAGACCGGGAACGAGCGCGAAGACGTACTCGGAGATGACGTCCGTGCCACTCTCCAGGTCGGCGTATAGCGCCTGTCGCGGGCCCATCCGTTCGGCGTCGGCCGCCCACCAGCCGCGGGCCCACCCGTCTGTCGCGGCATCCATGATCGCTGCGCGGCGGTTCGCGCCGATGCCGAGATAGTCACAGATGCCGCTGACCAGGTCGATGTCCGGGCCCAGGCGTCCGTTCTCGAGGGCACTGAGCTGCTTGCGCGGGAATCCGAGCACCCGGGCGAGCGGTTCCGCGGCGAGGTTGTACTCCTCCCGCAACCGCCGGATCTCCCGTCCCAACCATCGCCGGCGAATAAGCGGACTCGGGCGGGTCACCGGCAGCCTCCAACGGGTCACTGGGAGCCGGACGGTCGTGCTGCAACCGTCCGGACGATCACAATGTAACCCCGGACCCAGCGGCAGCCGACCGCCGAACCGCCGGGGTGCCGTGACATAAGCCCAGCTCAGCGGCCGGTCGGACAACAAGTCGGTACGGTAAGTCGGACCGTAAGTCGGTATTCCCACCACTCAGCCAGTGCGTGATCGTTGACTCGCACCGAGTCACTGATCAATGGACTGCTGATGGAGCTGTTCGACCAATGTCACCCCCGCGCCCGCACCAGCGCCCGGCATCTGCCGCGCGCCGCCGCCTGCACCGGTTCCCGTGTCGCAGCCGGCGACAGGCGGACCGCTTCGTCGGCCCGACACGCGTGAACGCCATCGGAACGGGACAGCTGACCGCGCTGCACCCGGTCCTCGCGGCGGCTCGGCAATCGCACGAGCTCGACAGCGTGCCGTCATCCATTGCCACAGACGGCAGAGGGCGGGTGCCTGCGGATACGCCGCCCGTCCTCTGCCCGCACACACGACCAGTACGGCCTTGCGGGTCGAAGGCCGGGCCGGGCCGGTCGTCGTTGTACTGCTGAGGCGATCGGCGAATCTCACCCTCAGCGACCGCCTGGGCGGCGGTTGTCACGTGCGTCGCCAGCCGGAGAAGTGCTCGGCACGACTCGGGGCGGACTGACCGCGCACGACGGGCATCGAGGCGGCTGATCAACCAACCAGGTGCAGCTGGATGCACAACAGCAGCCTTCCGTAACGGATAGCCAGCGCGGTCCACCCCGTGGGCCGGGCAATCGACATCTACCTGGGGAGCTTGCAGATGGGACCGACGAGACCTTCGTCGAGGAACATGCCCCCGCGCCGGCTACGCAGCAGCCTGCGCCGGGTGCTGCGACCGGACCCTGACCGGCAGGGCTTTGCGGTGCGGATCGACTGGCCGACCGCCGGCGGACTGGTGAGTCACGACTTCGTGCAGTTCACGGCGAGTTTGCCGCGGGCGCGGCGCCGCGCCGCGAGCGCAGAGAGGTTTTGGCGGCGGGGCCCGTTTCGGCCGCTTGCGGTGACGGTGGCGCCGATGACGTGGTCGGTGTTCGCCGCGCACCGGCAGGGGTGCGGTTCGTTGGCGTGTCCGACGGTGGCGCCGTTGTACGGGATGGCTGGGGGTGCGGCGTGCGTCCAGCGGCTGGGCTGATCCGTCGGCATATCAACGGTTTCAATGCGTGGCAGTTCATGGTGGGGGCGACGTCGCCGATGGCGGTGCTGGTCGGTGGTGTGGTCAATACCTACGCCGCCACTGGTGTGCTCGGCACGCCCCTTGCCTTCCTGATCGTCGGCGGGGCGCTGGGGCTGGTGATGATCGGCTATTTGGCGATGACGAACCGGGAGGGCAACGCCGCGCCGGCGTACGCGTTCCTGGCCTTGGGCCTTGGGCCGGGTTGGGGGATCGCGGGTGGGGCGTTGATGTTCGCGGCGACGAACGCGATCCAGATCTCGTTGTATGGGCTGATCGGCGCCACCGCCGTCGACCTCACCGGTGTCGGTCGCTGGACGTGGTGGGCGGTGGCGGCGTGGGTGGTGGTGGCGGTGTTCGGGGTGGCGAACTTCTCGCTGGGCAAGGTGTTCATCGCCGTGGTCGGGGTGGCTGAGCTGGCGATGATCGGGGCGGTGATCCTGGCCGCGTTCACCCACCCGCATGGCGGGCACGTCACCACGGCGCCGTTGGCGGTCGGGGCGTTGTGGGATCAGCGTGGCCAGGTCGGGTTGGTGTTCGCGTTGACGATGGCGGCGTTCATCGGGACGGAGTCCGGGGCGTCGTTCGCTGAGGAGGGCAAGACCGACAAGACGGTGGTCCGGGCGACGGTGGCGACGCTGGTGGTGCTGCCGGTGGTGTACTGCGCGATGGCGTGGGCGCTGCCGGTGTGGACCGGTCCCGGCCAGATCGTCGCCGCATCCCGGGATGCGGCGCAGACGGGGTTTCCGTTCACGATCGTGGCCGACGGTTATGGCGGCTTCATGGTCTGGGTGGCGCAGGGGCTGATGCTGTCCAGCTTCCTGATCTCGGCGTTGTCGTTCCATCAGGCGATCGGCCGGTACGTGCATGCGATCGCCCGGGAGGGGGTGATCCCGGGCTGGCTGGCGGATGTCGGCCGGCTCGGCGGGCGGATGGCGGGGGCGACCGCGCCCGCATCACTGCTGCAGTCCGTGATTGCCCTGGCCGTGATCGGGGTGTGCACGCTGCTGCAGGTCGACCCGATCGGCGGCATGTTCATCTGGCTGTCCTCGGCCGCGGCGGTCGGGGTCCTGGTGATGCTGATCGGGGTGTCGATCGCCACGATCTTCTACTTCCGTAAGGGCGGCGGCGGGCGTCACGACCCGGTGATCGTGCGGACGGCGGGGCCGGTCCTGGGCGCGATCGCCGGTAGCGGTCTCCTCGCTGTCATCGTGTCCAACCAGTCGGCTGTGCTGGGCGCGACGAGCGCCGGGTTGCAGGCGGTCATCCCGGTCCTGGTCGTCGTGGTCATCCTGGCCGGGTTCGGGTATGCGCGGCGGGTGCGGCGGCGATGGCCGGACCGCTACGCCGAGATCGGCCGGGGCCGCCCGGACGAGGTCACGGTTCCGGACCTGCAGGTGGGTTTCCGTGTCTAGCCGCCCGCACCCGAATCCCCACGACCACGACCACGGCGAGGCGCTGCCGCAGCGCCGACGCACCCGCGCACCGCTGTACCTGGTCCAAGGCCAAACCGACGAGCCGGCCGCGCCTGGCACCGGGGCAGCCGGGCAGGCACCCGGCAGCGTAGCCGCCGACGCGCAGACTACCTGGCTACCGCAGGTCGCGGCGTCCGGTGTGACGTCGGCAGGCGGGTCGTTGCCGCAGCCGCGAGCTCAGGACGGCTATCGGGATGAGGCGACGATGCACCAGCCACGGCAGCTGCCGCTGGCAGCGGTGGCCCGGGATGGGGCTGGCTCGGCGGCGATGCCTGGCCTGTCCTGGCCTGGCCAGCCCGAGCCCGGCCAGTTCGCAGGGTGGCCGGATCAGCCGCCGGCTGGTCAGCCAGGTCCGATGGACGTGCGTATCCCGGAGCCGTTGCCGCGGCTGGGGATGCCGTGGCCGCGCCGCCCGTATGAGCTGCTGCCGCCGTCGCCGGAACTGGCTGGGGAGGTTCGCCGCCGTCCGGACACGGAGATCGACCCGGCGGAGCGGGCTGGGGTGACGCAGTTGCGGTGGGCGGTGGTGCACCGGCTGACCGAGATCACCGTGAACCACGCGGAGGCGGCGTGGCAGCTGCGCTACAGCAAGCCGGTCGCGCCGACGCTGGTGGTGCTGCTGTTCGCGGTGCCGTACACGGATCAGGGCCTGTTGCGGTTCGCGTTGCGGGCGGATGCCCGCACGTGGCATCAGAGCGACCGGGTCGCGGACGCGGCGGCGGTGCTGCAGGAAATGGCGGGAATCGTGCACCGCGGCTGGCGGGACGTGTCGTTCGACGTGCGGGCGGCGCTGACCAACCAGCCCGACGAACAGTGGACCGGCGAAGACTGGCGACGCCGGCCCGAGTTTGTCGGGGTGGCGTTGTCGACATTGGACACCAGCGAGTACGGGACGTGGAACCGGGCACAGGGACGTGCCAGGTTCGGTGATGACGTGCCCTCCGAGGTCCTG
Organism: Dactylosporangium salmoneum; assembly: GCF_039532525.1. Classification (NCBI taxonomy): domain Bacteria; kingdom Bacillati; phylum Actinomycetota; class Actinomycetes; order Micromonosporales; family Micromonosporaceae; genus Dactylosporangium; species Dactylosporangium salmoneum. The sequence goes on along the minus strand of NZ_BAAARV010000021.1, from coordinate 174,386 downwards.
GCCCAGTTCACCGACGGCGGCCGGCTGCGGATCATGCGCCACGCGGCCCGGCAGTACCACCGCATCGAACGGCAGGCCAGCATGTCGCTGCACCCGGACCGGCAACCACCGGCGCTGCCGTGGGAGTCCACCCCGGCCCTGAACCGGATCTGGTCCACCGACCCGACCGCCTACACCTGGCACTTCCTGGGCGAGCTGACCCGCACCGTCTACTGGGGGTGGCAGGCATGGCGGTGACCACCGACGGGCCGCTCACCGTGACCGCGGACGGGCCGCTAACCCTGGCCGGGGTGCGGGACCTGCACCGCCGCTGGCTGGACGGGGCAGCATTCGACATCGGCTACCCCAACGCCGCCGACTTCGACCCGTCGATGCTGCTACGGCTGTTCGATGTCACCCTCAACAACGTCGGGCACCCGTTCACGCCGACCAGCGGCTTCTCCGGCCACAGCCTGCCGCTGGAACAACAGCTGATCCGAGAACTCGGCGCGACGTTCCGCTGCCCGCCGGACCTGGTGACCGGATTCGTCACGTCGGGGAGCACGGAGGCGGTACGGGCCGCGCTGCTGGCGGCCCGCCGCCGGTTCCGCCGACGGCTGATCGTCTACGCCTCCACCGCCGCGCACACCTGCGTAGCGAAGCTCGCCGAGGAGCTGTGCCTGCCGCTGCGGCAGGTCCCGGCCCGCGCGGACGGGACGATGGACACCACCGCCCTGGCCGAACTGGTGCAGCAGCGGCGCCGCGGCGTGGCGGTGCTGGTGGTGGCCACGATCGGCACCACCATGCTCGAGGCCGTCGACGACGTCCCGGCGATCCACACGGCGCTCGACGCCGCCGGCGTCCCCGCCAAGTCCCGCTGGGTCCACGCCGACGCCGCCCTCGCCGGCATCCCCCTGGCCATGGCCGATCCGGCCGGCCGGCCCGGATTCGACATCGGCGACGGCGCCGACAGCATCAACATCTCCGGCCACAAGTACCTCGGGGTGCCAACACCGTGCGGGGCGATCGTGCTCCGCACCGACCGCTGCACCCCGCCGGACCTCACGCCCACCTACACCGGCGCGCCGGACCTGACCCCGGCCGGGTCCCGCTCCGGCCACACACCGGTGCTGATGCTCGCCGCGCTGCGCGGCTTCGGCACCGACGGGCTGCGGTCGCGGGCCGAGACCTGCCGGTCGCACGCGGCGACCCTGGTGGAACTGCTCACGGCGGCGGACGTGCCGGCGTGGCGGCACCAGGACGCCTTCACCGTCGTCTTCCCCGCCCCATCCGACCGGCTCCGCGCCCGCTGGCCGCTGCCGGTGCAGGACGGCTGGGGGCACGTCATCTGCATGCCCGGCAAACCCTTCACCAGATACGAACGCTTCGCCGCCGAGTACCTCGCCGACCGCCGCGACCACGGCGGCCACCCCCTGCCCGGCCGGCCACCGGCCGTGGCAGCCGACCTCGAGGACGCGATCGCATGCTGACCCTGCACACCCCCCTGCGGCTGCTACAGCACATCCCGGCCTTGCGCACACCCGCGGCCGCGGCCGACACCACCCTGTATGTGCTGCGCGCCGGGCAGCTCGTCCACATTGGCGCCGCGCCGGGCAGTGACGGCCGCTGGGCCGGCTGGCCACTGGGCGGCGGACACGGGCCGGACTGCCGGGTCATCCTTGACGATGTCGACCTGGCAACAGCCGTCCCGCCGGCCTGGCTGACCGTGGCCGGGTACCCCGACCCGGAGTGTCACCCGGCCGGATACCGGGTCGCCTGGTGCTCCAGCATCTGGCAGCAGCACGGTGCCCGACGCGGCCAAGCCGCCCGTCAGCTTGCCATCGCCGCGTACCCGAGCATGCCGCAGACCGGCACCCCCGCACCGTGGTTCGAGGTTCGTCACGGCCTGCACGGCTATGCACTCGCCGACCACGGCAGCATCCGCCGCTACGCCCTAGCCGCACACATGCACCCGGTCGGGTTCGGGCGCCATGTGACGGCGCTGCTAAAGGCCGGATGGCTGCTGCAGGCATCGATTGCCGGCGAGGAGGTCTTTCGACTTACGTTTCCGCGCGCGGCCGACGGCCCCGAGGCGGCCGCGCACATGCCAGCCCTGATTGGCCGCGCATGAGTGCGCCGCCGACCGATGCCTCGGCCATCGACGGCTGCTCGGGATGCACGGATCTCTTCGACCCGCCGTCGTACCCGCCGGACTGGCGGCCGGTCCAGCCGGGACGGCCGCGGTGAGCACCAACAGCAACGAGCAGCTGCGCCGGCTGCGGGCCGCGGTGCTGGATCTGCTCCCGGAACCGGGTCAGGAGCCGGTGTCGACCAGCGACCTGCGCACCGCGCTGCACCTGTCCGCCTACGAGCACAGCGCTCACCTGTGGCCGATCCTCAACGAGCTCGCCATCGACGGCGTCGCCGAGCGCATCGCCCGGCCCGGACAGACCGTGCGGTACTGGCGGCGCACCCCCGCACCGGCATCAGATGCCGCTTGGCAGCCGCAGGAGCCGCGATGAGCGGCCTGCCGTCCGCGGCCGGTGCCGGTAGCCCATGGACTGCACCCCCGGCGCATCGAGTCCCTGCTGCGCGTGCCGGTCACTCCAGCGCGCTGCAGCCTGTGGGTGGCTGCTGTGGCGTGCTCGCCGGGACGGCTGCGGGGAAACGGTGCCCCCCGCGGCCGTCCCCGCCGCCACCTGGACGCCGGGTGCCGGCCGCCGCCCCGGCCAACGGCGGGGTGTCGACGTGTTGAGCGGGCGGGCCCAGCTGACCGCCGCGATCGCTGTCCTCACCGCCGCCACGGCGGGACCCTGTTCAGGAGTTGCCCGATGAGCGCAGCCACACCATCCGACGACGAGTCGGGCCTGCCTACGGCCGACGACGTCCTGGCCCGGATCGACACGACGGTGGCGCACCCGGCCCGCCGCTACAACTATTGGCTCGGCGGGAAGGACAACTTCGCGGTCGATCGTGCCTCCGGCGACCTGATCGCCGGGCGGTTCCCGGCAGTTCCCGCCGCGGCCCGGGCCAACCGGGCGTTCGCCGGCCGGGCGGTGCAGTACCTGGCCCGCCGGGGCATCCGCCAGTTCCTGGACATCGGCACCGGTCTGCCCGGCCCGGGCAACACCCACGAAGTCGCGCAGCGTATCGACCCGCTCAGCCGGGTCGTCTACGTCGACAACGACCCGATCGTGCTCGCCCACGCCCGGGCGCTGCTCATCGGCGCGACCCAGTACACGGTCGCCTACCTGGACCGTGACCTGCGCGACCCGGACGGCATCCTGCACGACGAGGCCCTGAGCAGCACACTCGATCTCGCCCGGCCGGTCGCGGTGCTGCTGGTCGCGGTCCTGCACTTCATCGACCACCCCGAACCGCACGACATCGTCGCCCGGCTGCGGCAGGCACTCGCCCCGGGCAGCTACGTCGTGCTCAGCCACGGCACCGCCGACTTCCTCAACGAACAGGACCGGGCCGCCCTGCCCGGTCTGACCGCCCGGGACGCTACCGGGTTCTACCCGCGCAGCCGCGACGACCTCCTCGCCCTGCTGGACGGGCTCGACCTCGTCAAGCCGGGACTGGTGTCGGTCCGAGACTGGCGCAACCCCGACGACCCCGGGCCGTTCAGCGCGGAGGAAATCGGCGTCTACGGCGCCGTCGCCCGCATCCCGTAACGCCCGCCCCGCCGTCCCCACATGAGCAGCGTCATCACGCCCCTGCCAACACATCCACCGAGTGTGAAAGGTCGCACCATGCGCCTGCACCATGCCGCGTCGCCTGCAGCACCGCCGTGTCCTGTGGGCCTGGCGCCGGGCGTCCACCCGCTGTTGGACGGGCCGGCCTGGCTGGTGGATCTTGGCGCGGAGGCTGTTGGCCTGCCGGCCGGCCTGCGGCTGGTGGAGGCGTGGTGAGGACCGGTCACCCGACCCGGACCGGGCATCATCGTGGCGACCCGGACGTCGACGGCCCGGGCAGCGGCCAGCACGCGACCCCGCAGACCCCGTTTCAGTTGGTCGATCGGGCCGGGGTGCTGCTGAGCGCCTACGACTTCGGCGGCGCGTACCAGCTCCTTATCGAGCTCCGCTCGCGGATCGAACAGGGCGTGCCGGTCGAGCCCGTCGACGCGGCCGACGCCACCCGCATGCTCGCCGAAACGCTGCTGGCCCTCGGGCAGCCCGACGCCGCCGGCGACCTGCTCGCCGAGTTCGCCACGTGGCCCGGCCTCGGCCCGTACCAAGCGGCGATGCTCACCCTGGCCCAGGCGCGGCTGCTGACCGCGCAGGATCGGCTCGACGACGCCGCGGCCTGCTACCGCGACATCATCGAGCGTGGCACAGGCGGGCACGAAGCGATCCACTGGCCGGTGCTCCTGGCGACGGCCGGCGCCGCCGCGCTCACGGCCACGCAGGGACGTCCGGCGACCGCGGAGCCGGCGCTGCACCTGGCCTACACCCGCCTCGCCGACGAGTATGGCGGCGGCCACGTCGACACTGTCCGGGTCGGTCTCGACCTGGTCCGGGTCCGGATGCAGCTCGGCGGGACGTCCGCCGCCCGGCGGCTGGCAGCGCAGTTGCTGCCGGCGGCGGTCACTGGCCTCGGTGAGCACCATCCACTCGTCGACCGGCTGACTGTACTCGTCGATGACCTCACCGCCCCTCCCCGCGACCGCGGCGGGGCACCGGCTGCGGAACCAGGGCGGCGGGACGCGCTGCGCTCGGCGGCCGCGCGCGAGCCGGCCCTGGGTCGCCGGCGACCGGCCGGGCGGCGGCGGTGGCTGCCGCACTGGGCGATCGTGGCTGTAGTCCTGTGCCTGGCAGCCGTATCGGCGGCCGCGGTCATCATGCTCGCGATCCCCACGTCGACTCCCGCCCGGACACTCGGTGTGGCTCCACGACCGATCACCGGGCAGGCCTCGACCGGGGATTCGTGGACGTCTTCATACCGGCCCGCCGGTGACGTGCGCATCGTCCGGGCCACCGGCACAACGATCGACGTCGCGTGGACTGACCCCACCAACGGCACCCGGCCCACCATCCTGTTCCTCGCCAAAGACGACACCCCGGCGTTCGCCGCCGCGACGGTGCAGGCCGCCACCACCAGCTACCGGCTCACCGGCCTGGACCGTCGCGCACACCGGTACTGCATCGGCGTCGCGGTCGCCTACAGCCCCACCACAGTCGCGCGGGCCCCCGACGTCTGCACCAGCAGACCAGCCACCCACCGCAGCGGCGCGCCCGGACCACCATCGCCGAAAGACCCCGCATCATGAACCACCTCCCAACCGGCCGCGAACACGCCGCCACTGCCGGCTCTGGCCGGCTCGGGAGCTCCGGTCGAGCGTGCGACGGCTCGAGCACCGCACCCGCCGATATCCGGTCCGATGCACATGTGCGCGGCGTAGCCTCCCGCCGTCGTGGCCGTGGGATTTCCGCGCGGTTGTGGCCGTACTGGGCACGTCTGCTCGAGGCCGTGGCGGATGTCGGCGGCTGGCTGCGGCGGGTGTGGCTGCGGTCCGCGTACACCGCCGTTCGTGGTCTGCGCGGGCCCGGGCATCCGTGGACGGCGAACGTGGGGCAGCGTCTGGCGATGGCGTTGTTCCTGCGCCAGGACTATGAGGCCGCGCTCGTCATCCGCCGCGCCGTCGCGGACGCTTACGCGCGGACCGGGCGGTCCGCGGACGTGATCCGGGCCCGGTTCGACCTGGGCTGCACCCTGCACGCCGCTGGCCACTGCGATACCGGCGTCGACAGGGCCCGGCGAGCCTGGCAGGACTACCTGCAGCTGCACGGCGAGGACGTCACCAGCCTGACCAGACTGATCTCCGTCGCGGCGCTGCTGCGCGCCTGCAACCGCCCCGCGAAGCCACCCCGCTGCTGGCCCAGGCCAGGCCCTGGGTCCACCGCGCCGTGCGGGCGCTCTCGCCGGCCGGACGGCCTGGCGCGGCAGCGGTCCTGCTGGCCGTGCAGCCACCAGACCTCGACCGGCATCACCTCGTGTGCGCCCGCCGTGGTGATGCGCCGCCCAGCCACAGCGGGCACCGGCCGACCGCGTCGTACAGCGTCGTCCTGGACGACGTGCTCTGAGCACCGCCTGCGCAGGCCCTCGCACATCCCCGTCTTGTCATCGTTGAAAGGGACGCTGTCCGTTGTCCGTGCCGGCTTACGACCACCCGACCATGTGCACCGCACCGCCGTCATCCACCCCACCGACTGCCCGGCGGGAACGCGAAACCGCGTCCCGGCAGACCAGGCCGCGGCCGGTGCGCTCGGCCAGGGTCGTGGTCGCCGTGGCGCTGCTGGCGAGCGCGGCGCTGCACCCGGCGGCCGTCACCACGACCGCCGCACCGCGCACACGCTCAGCTGCGCACGTGAACGCTCAGGGGTTCCAGGTGTCCAGCGCGGCGCTGGCGTTCCTCGCCGACCGGCTCCAGCCCGCTCCGGTCGACCAGCAGCCCGGCAACACCGACTATGTCGAGTTCCGATTCGGCGACGACCTGTACGAGGTCAACGGTGGCCGGCCGATCCAGTACGCGCGGCTGCAGGCATGGGCCCGGGCAGGCGGCATCCACTGGACCCGGGTCCTACGCGAAACCGGAGACACCGCGCGCTGCGACGTGATGTGGCAGGACTTCACCGACTTCGACGACGACAGGCCGGCGTGGTTCGACGTCCCGCCTGACGACCCGGCCGCCCTGGACCGGTTCCTCCTAACCAACCCGTACCCGCCCGTTCGTGGCGACACCGCGGACCTGTACCTGCTGTACCGCATCAGCTGGCTCGCCCAGGAACACGTCGGCACCCTCCGGCAACGCCAGACAATCCTGCGGACCCTCGCCCGCCATCCCGGCCTGGCCGTACAGCTCGGCACCCGCGATGACGCCGGCCGGCCCACGATCACCGTCAGCGCGGCCGGGATCGAACACGACCCGGCGTTCCGAGAAATGTCCGTCCAGCCCGTCCGCCGGGTGCTGGTCTTCGACGCCGGCACTGGGCTGCTGCTGACCGAAACCCTCTACCAGCAGCCAACCGTGCTCCTCGCCGGACCGCACACGGCACCACACCCCCACGGATCGAGCGTCCTCGACCGCGTCGTCTTCGTCGACCGCCAGCACGTCCCCGACCCCACCACCCCGACACTCGGCTGCCCACTGAGCCCACAGCCATCCAGCGCGTAACACCCCACCCGGTCCGGCAACCGGCGACGGACACCGGGCGGAGCACCAAACCGCCCGGCGCTCCCGGCGGTGGGACTCGTCCCAATGAACGTCCACTACCTGCCCAATAGAGTCTTGCCAGGAGCTGACGTGTTTCTCGATCGCCCGACGGTGCTGCGCCCCCGCGCGCTGCCCGGTATGCCCGCTGGTAGCGAGGTCCTCCGGGTGCCGTTCGCGGATGTGGTCGCTACCGCGCTGGGTGTGCGGGCCGTTGCCCTCGCCCGACGCGCGGGCGGGGGGCGGCTGGTTATCGCGGTCTGCGAGGGCTGCCGGTCCTGCGAGTTGTTCGGCACCGCCCTCGCCGCCGCCGCCACACCACACGACATCCGTCTCACGATGCTGTATCCCAGGCACGGCGGCGGCCGCACCGGACCGGGCGGGCCGGGGGGTGCCGGGTCCGGGGGCGGGTGGGGTGCCGGCGTCGGGTGGCCGCAGTGGTTTCTGCTGGCGGACCTGGAGCCGTTCGCGGGCAGCTATGCCGGTGCGGTGCGGGCGAGCCGGGAACGCGCCCGGCAGCTTGCCGGCGCTGTGGACGGCAACGTTCCGGGCCCGGCCGGCAACCACGGCCAGTACGCGCTCGCGGTGCATCTGGTCGAGGCGCTGAGTGTCCTGCCGGATCCGCCGGCGACGATCTGGCTGCCGTACGATCCCGCCACCTGCGCCGCCCTCGACAGTGCCGTGCGCCTCCTCGGCTGGCCCAGCACCCTGGCCGCGGTTGCCGCCACGCCCCAGCCGGACGGGTGGCCGACCTCGGCGCTGGACCCGTACCTGTGCCCGCGCGACACCGACGCCGACCGGGTCGAGCCGCTCGACCCCGACCCCCGTGCCCGCGCCATCGCCCGGCAGATCCTTGCTGACGCCGCTATGCCCAGCGGCCAGGCGCGCTCCGGTGACGGCCTGGCCGGTCTGCTCACCGCCCACCGCACCGGCCGGCAGGTCAGCGGCGACCTCGTCCTGGTGCCGGTGCCCTCCCTGGCGGACATGTACGGGGATGCGTCGTGACGCCGTTCGGCGGGCCGCCGGCCCGGGATGGACGCGGCATCCACGGCCCGTCGCGAGCTGCGGCCGCCAGGCCGGAGGTGTGGGTCGCCGACGATCCGCGCGACAGCGTGCCGACCGCGGCCGAGGTGTGCAATGTGTTGTACGGCGGGTTCCACAACAGCACCGAATCCCGGCGCCTCGCCGGCGAACTCGCGGCTGCGTGGCCGCCGCTGCGCCACCACACCTACGCCGGAAGGGCCCTGGTGCGGCGGATGGTGCAGCACCTGATCGCCGCTGGCGTCGAGCAGTTCCTCGACATCGGCGGCGGCATCGCCCAACACGGCGCCACCCACGAGATCATCGCCGACACCATCACCGACCCCAGCGCCCGACCTCTTCCCGGTCTCACACCGGCTGGTGGTCCGGCGCAGCGGGCCCGGGTCGTCTGCGCCGACCTCGACCCCATCGCCACCGATGTGAACCGCCGCCACCTGGAGGATCTCGCCTGGGCGACGGCCGTCGTGGGTGACCTGCGCCGCCCGCACAGCATCCTGGACGACCCCGTGGTGAACACGACCCTCAACCTTGACCGGCCGGTCGGGGTGCTCCTGCTCGGCGTCCTGCACCACCTGCCACCCGACGCCGACCTGGTCCAGATCCTCCGCACCACCGCCGACGCGCTCACGCCGGGCAGCTACCTGGCCGTCTCCCTTCTCACCATCGATCCCGACCCTGCGGGGGCCGCCGCCCAGCGCCACGCCGCCGCCCTGTACACCCGCACCCCGACACCTCTGCACCTGCGCCCCGCCCGAAACATCACCGACCTGCTGCAACACCCGCAGCTGCCCGACCTGCACCTCGTCGACCCCGGCGTCGTCCCCGCGCACCACTGGCAACCCGATCCCGACGACGAACCCGGCTTCCCCGCACCACACCTGCTCGCCGCCCTCGCCCGGATCGGCCCCGCCGCACCCAGCGACACGGCCGGCTCCCGTCCGGGGCCTCCATGCTGAGCCACGCCGCCCAGCTCGGCAGGACACGGCCAGTCTGGGCGGTGGGTCCGCGGTGACGGGCCCCGTGGTCGCTACTGGCAGAGATCGGTGAGCATGGGGACGCCTGCCAGCACCCACCGCCCGGGCGGCAGATCAGTGCGGGCCACGGCCGGGCGGCAGTCGCCCGGCACCGGCGTGCTCATCGCCCGCTTCCGGGCGCTGTCCGTCGACAGGCACGCCCGATTCGCGGTCATCGACGCGTTCGGGCCGATCACCTTCGCCGAGCTGTGGCGGCGCGCCTACACCGTGATCACGCGGACACCACCAGTCCGGCCGGGCGCGGTCCAGCCGCTGCTCGGCCGGCCGACCGCCGACATGATCGCCCGCCTGGTCGCGGCGTGGCTCACCGACACCGTGCCGATGCCCATCCGCCTGGGCACCCCACCCGCCACGGTCGCCGCCGCGGTGCGGGCGGCGGCAAGCACCGGCCGACACGACTGCGGGCCGTGGCTGGCCCACCTCACCAGCCACGGCGCGGTCCTGCTCGGCGGCGCCCCACCCACCAGCCACCGCACCGCCGCCGCGTTCGGGCTGCACCCAGCCAGCTCACTGCTGCTCGGCGCCGACCCCGCACACCCCCTCGCTGCTGAACTCGCGATCCGGCAGCTGGTCCTCGGCGGCACGGTCGTCCTCGCCGGCGGCGACCCCGACGTGTGGCGCAGCACGCTGGACCTGTACCGGCCCACCGTCACCCTCGCCAGCAGCGAGCTCATCCGCCGGCTGCGCCACTACCCCCACGGCCTACCGGCCAGCGTCCGCACCGCCGGCACACTGCGCCGCATCCTCGTCCCGGCTGAGATCACCGACACCGACGCCGACTGGCTCACCGCCGCGGCCCCCGACATCACCGTCACCGCCGTCTACCACCGCCCCGGCGTTGGCACCGCCACCAGCACCCTGACAGCCGGCGCGCCCGCCGCGGCCGTGTTCACCGCCGTGGCGGGCACCGTACTACGCGTCGCGGGCCCAAACGGCCGCCACGTGCCCGCCAAACGCGTCGGGCTGCTCGAAGCCAGCAGCCACATCGGGGAAACCGCCCACCACGCCGGGCAGCCGTGCACCCCCGCCGGGACCTGGCGCACCGCCGGAGACCTCGCCACCACAACCGCCGACGGCGGCATCGTGCTGTGCCGACTCCCACCACCGGACACCTACACCGCCGCGGACGGCCAGCGCATCACCGTCGCCGCCCTGACCGCCGCCACGCAACGCCTCCCCGGCGTCGCCGCCGTCCACGTCCTGGCCCTGCCCGATCCCCAAGGAATCGTCCGGGCCCACCTCAGGGTCACAAGCGGCCGGCCCGGCCTGAACGCCGCCGCGGTAGCCACAGCCTGCGCTGCGGCCGGCACACCGATCCCGGCCCGTGCCATCACTATCACCCGCACCACGGCGCCGGCGTCGTCGCCGTGATCAAGGCTCCCGGCGGGACATCGTCGGGGCACGGCCGCGCATCACCTGGTTGCTACGGACAACTGCCACGCAGCCGGTAGCTGGCGCGAACCAGGCCCGGCATCCCTGACCACCAACACGATCATCAAAGGGGACCCATGACCATCGACCCCGGCAGCACGTTCCCGTCCCGGACGAAGATCCTCGCGATCCTCGGCGCAGCCGCGGCCACGTTGACGACACTCGCGGGCGTCTCCATCCTTGCGGCGTGCTCGAGCGTGCCATCTCCAGGCGAGGCGACACCCAGCGTCGGTCCGTCGCCGCGACCGGCCCGTACCGACGCGGTGTGCACCGCCCCGTACGGCTTCACCCCGCCAACACCGACCAGCAGCGACGAGGCGTCCATCCTGGAATTCGCCACCCGGCTGCACCCGTCCACCGACGACGGCGGCAGCGGCGACCACACCTACGTGCGCTACCGGCTCGCCACCGCTCAACCCGCTGGCACCGACGACCGGGCCGCTGACCTGGGCACCGTGGCCGGGTTCGTCGTCGTCGACTACGAGTACTGGATCAGCGACCGCCACGGCGGCGCCGCCGCCATCACCCACTACCCGGCCGGCGCCGCGGACCCGCAGCCCGGCACGCCAGGCGCGAGCACCGAGCACCACACCTACCCGCCCAACCGCATCTACCCACGGTTCCCGACCCCGTTCATCGGCGACCGCACCGCCGCGCCGGTCCCGTCCCTCGACCCCCATCACACCGACCGCGACGGCATCCGCGACGCCGTCGCGCTCACCGAAGTCGCCGCGATGCCCTGCCAGCAGCGGGTCGTCGTCCTCGCCGGCCTCGCCGCGACCGGCGTCACATACCAGGGCGGCAGCACCGACCGCGCAGGCCGGCCAGGCATCGCCATCACCGCCGGCATCGGCAACACTGCCGGCACGGCCGACGTCGGCGACTCCCGCGCCCGCGACACGCTCATCCTCGACCCGGACACCGGCACCATCCTCAGCTACGAACAGCAGACCATGCCCGCCCCGGGCTCCGCCGGGCCGTCCCGGACCACGCTGTACCTGCTGTTCTACGCCAATCGCCGCACCACCCTCCCCGCCTGGGCCACGTCATCGCCGCCGGCATGAGCCCGCCACCCAGCGGCGCAGACGCTGCGACTGCCGTGACCGACGCCGTTCCCGCCAGCGTGTGCATCCGATACCCGCCCCGCGGCCGCGGATCGACCCGAGGTAACCCAACCGGCAGAGCAACAGGAGGACTACCGATGCCGACCCTGGTCACGATCAACGCGTTGGACTTGTACGGCGACGACACCGACGAGCAGCAGCGCCGGTACGAGGGAGTGGAGGCGCTGCTGCGGGAGCTCGACGCGGACATCATCGCGGTGCAGGAGCTGCGGGTGCCCCGACCGGCACCCACGCCCCGCCGGGTGCAGCGGGCAGCTGCGGCGGCCCGGTTGCTGCGCCACGCCGAGGCGGCGCAGCAGGTCGGTGCGCAGGTCCGGTTACGGCGCCTCGCCGAGGCGGTCGGCCGCCGCTGCGACACCGGGGACCGCACCGACAACCTGCTGCTCGGTGTCGGTGGCGGCGTGCACCACGTCGGGCTGCTGTGGAACGACGACACCGTCGCCGCGCTGCCGGGCCGGGTACAGCGGTTCGGCCGGGACGCGGGCATGTGGCACTCGATGGTCACTGCCGTGTTCGACCTCGGCAACGGTGTCCTGGCCCGGGTCGGCAGCGTCCACCTGCCGCCGTTCGACCAGACCTGGGCGATCCGGGACACCAGCCAGATCCTGCGCGCCATACACGCCGATACCCTTCCCGGGTTCCTCGGCGGCGACTTCAACAACCTCTCCGCCGTCAAAGTCGCCGACCCAGCGGCACCCGGGGCCGAGGCGTACTTCGACCCCGACCCGTACGCCGGGCTGGCGTGGCATCCCCAGCACGTCTACCAGCTCGACGCCGACGGCGTGGCCGACCGGCGTGCCGCCCACCGCCTGGAGGCCGAGCACCTCGGCCGGATGCATGACTGCGCCGTCCTCACCGGCCAGCCGTGGACACCGGACGACCGGGCACCACCCCAGCGACGAGCATCCACCCCGGCGGCTGGACCGCTGGTACGCCACCCACCACGTCCCGGCCGCGGCGGTCCGCCGGCACTGGGTCGTCCCCGCCGCGCAGGTTGGCGTCCTGACTGACCACCGCCCAGTCGGCATCACCATCGACCCTGCCCGGCTCCGCGACGGTGGACCGTGACCGGAGCACCGAGGATCCGCGATCGCCCTCATGAACCGTTGGCGAACGGCGCCGCTGCACCGGCGGCAGTAGCGAGCCTGGAACCGACATCATCGCGCTGTAGCCGAGGTGCACACCATGCTGATCTCGTTCGGCCGAACGTTGCATAGGGTGAGCCAGCAGGGCATCCGAGCAGTGCGGCCGAGATCCGCTTCAGAACATCCGTTGCGCGTTGCTGTGGCCGGAATCGTGGCGCAGGTCGGTGACGTGGAGCTTGATTCCTTGGTACCGCCGTACGCCTCTGGTACCGCGGCCTGCTGTCACCCCGAGCCGTTGTAAACGCTGCGTGAGCACTTTCGCCGTCACCGGCGTCTCGTCGTTCTCGGCGCACCACAGCTCATACGCGTTGCGCAGCGTGCCGGTGGCCACGTGCACGGCGGGTTGGTCCACGGCCAGTGCGCAGCGGTCGGCGACGAACCCTGCAACGTTGTCCTGCTCTCTGGCGTAGGCGGCGGTCGCGGCCCGGACCGCGTCCGGCTCGCCGATCCCTTCACGCAGGTACGCGACCGCGCCCTGCACGACCCACGCCAGGACGGCCGGTGCTTCCTCCTGCAACCGCTCGGGCAGGTGCGGGTCTTGCCGGTCCTCTGGCACCGACTGGGAGAACGGCACCAGCCGCAGGCGCCGCCAGAACGCAGGCCCGCCGGCGCTGGCCGCAGGGCGGTGATTGCCGAGCAGGAACAGGGAGTGAGAGGGCCGGAACGAGAACCAGTTCCCGTGCATGAACCGCGCGGGGATGATGTCGGGGCTGGTAAGCAGTTTGACTCGGGCTTCGGCGAAGCGCCGCCCCTCGTCGAGCTCGGAGCACACGACGAGCCGTGCACCGGCCAGCTGCGCCAGCTCAGTGGGGTGGTCGGCATGCTGACGTTGGAGCAGCAGGTCCGAGGACGCCGCGATCGCGTACCCGGTCTTGTCGATGCCGAGGACGAGAGGCCGTTGACAGGCCTGGACCGTGAGCGTCCCGAGACCGCGGTGCGGTTACCGGCTGGAGGTCGCGTCTGCGGTACGCGCCTGAGGCCCGCGATGGTGGGGGTGATCTCGGTTCGGCAACGGATGCTGGCCGTTCGGCGCTGTTGTTGTGGATTGCCGCTTTTTCCGAATCACGAAAGCGGCTTGTTCGATGTCGGCGGACAGCATGTGCGGAACTCATGCAATGACGTGCAGCGACAACTCGTGACCGTCGAACACTGCGGTTTTCCGCAAGGCGCATCAGCGGTAGAGAATACGCAGCGTGACCGTGGTGGCGGGCGGTGGCACTCGACCGGCCAGTCCTGGCCCCGACCAGCGGGAAGAATTTCTTGGCAGAGTTTTCTGGCCAGTCCACACGCCGTCGGAGGGTTTGTCTGACCGCAGAAAAAGCTTCTAGTTGTCTTCGCTGAGCAGCCTTTCCCGTCCCTTGCCAACGTGTTCGAAAGCGTCCAATATCACGCGGGACGGCGGCCGGGCGGATGCAATTTGCATCTGTACCCGTTCGATGGTTCCTGTGGCCTGCCGCCGTCCGGCCACAGGTGGCCGAGGTTGGGAGGATATTGGTGAGTAGTGCACGACGGCCCGGCACTCGTACGGGCGGTCGCTGGCCGGCGGTGGTGGCGCTCGCGCTGCTGCTCGGGTTCACCCTCGCGGTGCTGGGCTGGGGGTTGTTGTCGCTGCAGAGCGCTGTTGTGGCGTGTGCGGCGTTGGCGACGCTCGCCGTTCGGGTCGCACCGGCCCGGGCGCGGCCGGCCGGTCGGCGTGGGCGGAGGTGGGGGTCTTCCGCTGCGACAGAAGACCCCCGTTCCCGCGCCCGCTGAATCCCTACGTTGGCCGTGAGGTCGGACCGGGAGTCTCAAGTGACGGCAGCGTCACCAGTGCCGTGGACCCTACCCCACGTTCAGGCACTGTCATAGCCCCGTACCGGGGGCACTGAACCGGCCAGGCGGTGGATGCCCACCCGTAGCAGACACCGGCTGGTCCACCCATACCCGAATGGGTGCCATCAATGCAGCTCACGACGCTGATCGATGGCGCCGATCCGCGCCCTGGCAGGCGCATGAATGGCTTTCATGCGCGCTGTTCATGCTTGCGATCTTTCGGCTATGTGTCGTTTGGGCTAGCGCCGGACCAACACAGATGGAAACATGTGCGACGGTCTCAGGCCCGGCACGTCGATGGCTGCGAACCGCGATGTGCCATATCAGGGCCTTGTTGACCAGCGCACAACGCTGAATCCCAACGGGGACGCTCCGCCTGGCCTCCAGCGGAGCGTCACCAACCCCTCGTACCAACGGCCGTGAATCCGGAAGGCAACGGTGCCGACCTACGAATACAGCGCCAATCCCAGACGGCGTGGGCTCGACCACGCCAACGGCCCGGTCCGGGCGTGCGTCGCGCAGCCGCGGCGCCGCCGCCCAGGGCACGCTGCACGCTGCCGATGGAGCGGGAGCAGTCGATGGTAGCGGCCAGCCGCGGGCCAGGCCGTCCGTTCGGCGAGCCGCACGAGTGCAGCCCGACCGTGCCGTTCCTCGACGATCTCCGCAAGACGATGAAACGGCTCCGCATTCCCGGATCACTGCTCGGCAAATACAGCACCCAGATCATGGCCGGAGCACGGTTCATTTCCGATGACGACCTGGTGGCGCTGTTCGCCGATCATCCGGAGGAGCTGCCGCGGCTGCGCGCCCTTCGCGACAAGGCGGACGCGGAGCTGGCCCGGCGCCTACCGCCGAAGGACAGCCAGTTCCGGAGCCCATCGGAGCTGCTGGACGGGGCGATTGTGATGGGCGACGCCCTCGGCATCGCCTTCGCCGACGTCGCCAAGCGTGCCACGGTGGAGTACAGATCGAGTGTCGTCGACCATCTGCGGGTCGGACCGCCACCGTCGGCCGACGACGTGACCGCCGAGCTTGTCGACCGGACGCGGACGCTGACGCCGACGATGCTGGCCCGCGTCGTGGCCGGCTACGGCGGTGGCCACGACGAGGTCGTCGCCTGGCGGAACGAGCTGGACGTAGTTCTCGGCCGACGGGCCGCAGCGTCGCCCAGCGATGCCCCGCCGCCCGAGCCGGCCGCGACGACGCCGGCCGGACAGCCGGACATCGCCCCGCTCGCGAACACGCCGGACCCGACCGGTGAGGGGCCTGCCGCGGCAGCCGAACCCGAGCCGGAATCGCCGCAACCGCAACCGCAACCGTCTCCGCGCCTGGCTCCTGTGCCGCCGGCGCGGGCCCGCCGACGGTGGTGGTCACCACCCGCCCAGCTGGCGGTCGGCGCGGCCGTGCTGCTGGTGCTCGCCCTCGTCGCCGGGGCATGGGCTGGCCTCTGGCCGGTCGCCTGGGGCCAGCATCACGACCCGGCGGCCACGGTCGCCGCCTCGGGCCCTGCATCGCTGGACGACACCCGTGAGCCCGACGGGAAGGGCCCGCAGCGCCTCCTCGAGCTGGCCGACGCGGCCAGGGCCTCGACCGATCTCGACCCGACCCCGGCGGGTCAGTACCGCTATCGCTGGCGGCTGGTCGAGTCGTGGCCAGCGGGCGCGACGCCGTCGGACGCGACGCGGACCGCCACCGAGGAGCAGACCTGGTGCGATGCCGAGAATATCGGCTTCCGCCTGGTCACCAGATCCGAGCCGGGCAAACCCACGTCCACGTACCCGGCCGACCCGGCCTGTCACGGCCCACTGCCGGACCCGCCGTCGACCGACTGCGCCGTCCTGCGCGGGCAGCTCGACCACCTGCGCCGCGAGCCGGCCGGGACGGCGGTGCGGTGGCTGCGCTCCTGGGCCGCGGTCAACGACGGCTTCTGGCTGACGCCGGCGCAGCGCGCCGCCGGTCTGTGCGTCCTGGCCAGCCGGCCCGGCCTTCGCTACGACGTCGACGCCTCCGACGCGCGGAACCGGCCCGGGATCGCCGTGAGCGCCGTCGATCCCAACACCGGCTTCCGGGAGACGCTCGTGTTCGCCCTCGGCGCGCTGCCCCGCACGGGGGACACCGGCCCGACCGGCGTGGGGTCCCTGCTCAGCTACGAGGTCGTCGAAACCCGCGGCGGGCCGGCGCGGGAACGGTTGCAGACCCGCACGCTGTACCTGGGCCAGGAACACACAGTCAGCCACGGGTGAGGCAAGCCAGCCGCCCGGCCCACCGGCACCGCGGGAGCGCTGCGGACGGCGCGACGGCGTCGGGGTCGGCTCGGCGCCGTCGTCGGTCCTGGACCTGTGTCGATTACTGGTAGCAGTAGCGGTACACGTGGGTGGCCCAACCGGCGTAGGCGCCCGCGTCGGGGAGGCCCCGGCTCGCCGTGCCGACCCGGAACAGCCCGTAGGAGGGGCCGTAGCGGAACTCGACGGAGCCGCTGTCGAGGTTGTAGTACGCGGACACCACCTGGTACTGCCAGCTCCAGGTGGCCAGGTCCTGCAGACCGCAGTCCTGCAGCTTGCCCATCCGGCCGGTGTAGCCGGCCTGGTTCCAGAAGCAGAAGTAGTTGCGCGGGCAGCCGGTCGGGGCGGCGTTCGCCACGTCCGCACGGCCCGCGTTCGCCGGCACCACGGCCGCGGCGACGCCGATCGGCACCCTCGCGGCGGTTGCAGTGCCAGTGACGGCGTTGACCGGGCCGGCCATGGCCGGACTGGACGAGATTGCCGTCAGCAGGCCGGCGACGAGGAGCACGGCCGCGCCGGACAGCAGCCACCGCCGCCGGCTCCTGATGGGGGGATGTCGACGTTGCATGTACGCCTCGCAGTTCTAGCACCACATGGAGTAACGGGATGGCGCAAGCGTAGGCATCCACGCTCAGTGATGGAAGGTGGGTTCACATAGCGTCACTCATGAATTTTCTGGAATTCATGTCGGCTGGTCAGCGGGTTTCTTGTCGTTCGGGTCCGAGACCGAACGATCAGCTCCAGAAAATGTTTGCCGACACCGTCCGTGACCTGCCTGCAGGCGCTCCCGCGGCACGGCCGTGGCGGCGCGACGCGAGCGGACAACGGTTGGCCTCTGCGCGCCCGCAATCGACCCCGGCGGACGGTTGTCCACAGCCCGCACCATCTGGGCGATCACCGCGAGCGCCGCGCTCGGCCGCAAGTTGCAGACGCTTGACCCATGCGGCGGACTTGGCCGCCAGGAGCGCAGAGACAGGCCGGGCGTATGGCAGGAACTTTAGGAATGGTTGCAAAGGGTTTGCGCGGGCCGCCCTGACGGGCGGCCGGCCGCGGGGATGAGGCTCAGGCGGATTTGGTCAGCCGCGCGCGGGCTGCGGCGTTAGCCGATGCCGTGGATGGCGGGGCGGTGGACCCGGTCGTGCGGCCGGCGGGCGGTCGGCTGTGCTGGTGACCGCGGGACCCTTAGGGGTGCCCCATTCCGCTCGCGGTTGCGGTGGCGAGCGCGCAGGTCGCCGCTGACATCGCGCCGTCCCGTCGTGTATGGCGGTTTCTCCCTGCCGCCGCGACGCTGCTTGCTTGCGGTCAGTGGCCGCGCACCCGGATGCGCGCTTCGTCGGCCGCAGTGAGGACCCTGGTCGGCAGGTGGGTGACCTGTCCGGCGGGCGCCTGCGGAATGTGGGCCGGGTGCGCGGCGTGGTGGGGTGGCCGGGAGATTGGCGGGAGTGGGGACATGCTGGGGCTCCTCGACGGTGCTGGAGGGATGGTGGTGCGGGCCATGGGCGGCTGTGCCCGGTCGAGCAGGGTCCGGGCACAGCCGCTGTGGGCTCGGGGGGTTGGGATCCGGTTAGGGCATGCCGACGCCGATCCACGCGGACGGGTGGCCGCGGACGATGGTCAGATCGCGGTGAGACAGGGCGATCAACTCGAAGACGAGGTGCGGATGGTCACCGGCGAGCCGGAACCCGTCGTCGCCGCAGCCGGCACCGGTCGGCATCTCCGCGTCCTGTCCGGGTTCCTGGACCGCGAACAGGTACGCCCGCGCGGTCTCGGGCCGGTACAGGAACCAGAACACGGTCCGGTCCTCGCCGATCACAGCGACCTGGCCCGGGTCACGGTCACTGGTGGTCAAGACCCGGTCGATCCGGGCCGGGCCGGTGCGCAGCGCCGCGTCGAACCGCTCTCGCATCGCGGCCGGGTCGGTGACGTTCATGCCGTCACACCCGTTCGGTTGCCGGAGTGCGCGTTCGCGCGCGTGGTCGTGGCAAAAGGCCTGGACGATGGCCGGTTGGCTTGGCGCCGGCCGGGGGGTGCGGCGAGCCCGGCATAAGTTCGGACGTGCCGTGGCAACGGGGGTGTCGGTGGCTGGCGATGGTGCGGTACTGGGCAATTGGCGCTCCCGGTGAGCGGTGCGGTTGGCGAGATGGCATAGAGCCGCTGCGGCGCCTGGGCGGCGGGTTTCTGGAGGGACGAGGGGCGGTTGAGAGATCAGCGCCGATGGAAAGCGTGATGCTGAGCTGGCGCGGCGATCTGTGGTGGAGTCGCGTGTGCTGAAGTGAGGCGGGGTGCCGTCGGACGCGGTCGATCACGGCAGGGCCGGACAGACGAGAACTGGGCAGTTCCGGCGCGCTGTCTGGCGGAGACCGGCGGCGGATCAACCATCTGTGTCGCGCCCAGCTCAAGGTTTCGGATGGTCAAGGCGCTGACCGGCTACTCGCAAGGTAGGTCCGAACGCTGGCGGAACCGGGTATCCGGACCTACCTTGCGGATTCCCGGCACCGAGCCGACACCAATGTGCCGGGGCAGACGGATTCGTGTCCCTGGCAGGGCGGCTCACCCGTGACGAAACTGCCCAATTAGCTCAAGCACGGTTCCCGCCGACCCGGCACGATCACATCCGTCCAGATACGTGATGGAGGGAGAGTATGAACATCCCGGACCTACGTCATGACCCAGTCGGGCACGTCCTGGCCAGTCTGCCGCAGAACGACCAGTTGATCATCGTGGCCGCATCCGTCATCGGGTGCTCGGATCGCGCCGTCGCCCGTCTCGTCCCCCGCGCAGCATGGCGTACCCCAGCGCACCATTACCGCGGGGCACGCCTGAGCCCGCAAGCCCACCGTATCCCGCGGCGTATCTCCGCGGCTCACAAGCGACTCCACCTGAAAGTCGTAGAGGTGGAGTTTGCCACCGAAGAGATCCGTGCCAGTTTCCGTATTGGGCCTGCCGCGTACCACGAATCTGCATACGTACGGGCGCTCTGCGCGGAACTGGACATACGACCCGCCGAGGTCCGCCAGTGCGCCGCAGCGGACTGCACGGTCACCTGGACGGTACTGCCCGGACCCGGTCGTCCACGGCGGTTCTGCTCGCCCGCGTGCCGGCAACGCCAGTACCGGCTCAGAGTTCGCCCGCGGACACCGACAAGTTCGCGCGGACAGGACATCTGATGTCCGTCAGGTTGAAGGTTGCGGATGACCAAGGCACTGACCAGCGCCTCGCAAGGTAGGTCAGGACATTGAACGCCTGGGCTCAGAGCCGGTCACACACCGCGGACCAGACCCGGTCGGCGTCCGGGGCGCGGCGGATCTGCTCGCCGACGTGTTCCGCGCCGATCCGATACGACGGGTCGGCGAGCACGCCGCGGACCGCCACACCGGCCTGGGCGGGGTCGTCGACGACGATGCCGGCGCCGGCCGCGGCGACCCGCTGGGCGTTCGTCGGCTTCTCGGCCCCTTAGACCGCGGGTCGCGCGCTGCCCGGGTGGAGCAGCCGGCCCAGTCCGAGGAGGTCGAGCAGCCGCCGGACCGGCCGGCTGGCGGCCGCCACGACGACACCGCCGCCTACGATCGCGAGGCGGCGCTCGGCGGCGCACAGCTCGGCAACCGCAGTGCCTGAGCAGAACGTCACCCCGCCTAGATCCAGTTCCAGCAGGCTTGGGTCCGCGGCAGCCGCAGCGGCCAGCGCCGCCCGCAGTTGCGGGCACGCTGCCGCGTCGAGCTCGCCGGCGACACGGACCTGGACCACACCCCGCCGCGTCGGATGCGCGGCCACCGCGACCTGCAGCACATCACCCGATGTCATCCCGCCGACGTTACGGACATCGACCCCCCGAATCACTCATCCGACAGGACGTGGTCACACCCCGTACCGGCAGACTGCCCGGGCCGACGTCCTCAACCGGTCAGCGGTCACCATCGCCACTATGGGCGGTGCGCTGCAACGCCGTGGCGGCCAGGTTCGGCCCACCGCTGGCGGGGCCGGCTACCCGACGCGGCGGGCCTGCCGCGGTGCCTCGCACGCCGCGCCCTGCTCTACCAGCTCTGGGCCTGCGCGGCACCGCTGTGCATACTCCGGCCGTCTTCCGCGACCGCAACCACGCCGTGGCCTTTGCCTGTACGCGCGACCTCGAGGCCTTGTGCGAATCGACCAGGCGATGGGGTAACGCGTCATCTCGGTGTCGCTGGCGCGTCGAGAGGAGCCACCCTGGCCGAACGTTTACTCCCCAACCTCGCGGGCAGGGCCGCAGGGTGGTGCGCAGTCGGCCACGCCCGCTTGGTGATGAAGTTCGCCTCCCGCGTGGTGAACGCATGCACAGTCCACGATCAACATACCGTCACTGCCTACCGCCAGCCCTGGCAATGGTCGGCCTGGGGCAGGGGAACCGTCCCGCCGATCTGCGGCGCTTCCGACTCCGCGAAGGCAGCCGGACGTGGAGGTTTGACGTCGATTTCATTGGTCCGCCGGAAGGAGTCATGATGGTCGACCTGCCGGGCCATGACCTGGTCGCCGACCGTGTCGCGTCGACCCGACTACCGACGTCCGTCGAGGCCGCAGCTCCCACGGCAACATCGTGGGCGCGTGCTGTGCGCTTGTCCTGGTTCGCGGGGGGCGAAGACCGGTTGCCCGTCTGGTTCTGGGCATTGCTGACCGGCTCGGCACTCGGCGGGTGGGGACTGCTCGCCTGCCTCGCCTGGGCCGCCGTCAGGCTAGCCTTGGCCCTTCATTGAGGGCTGCCCACATGATGGGTAGGTGAGAGACGGGTGCCTTCCAAACTGGGACGATAGGACTTGCTGAGGGCCTCGTCCATCCCGACGAGAGGCGCCGGCAGGGTGAAGGCTACCGGAACACGTCCGAAGGTCGTCGTGAGTCGAACCCCGCGACGGCGCCGAGATCTGCGAGCTGACCGGCCTCATCGGCGATGACGGGTTCCCGGCCGCCGGCGGACACGTCATGCTGGTTCTGGCACGAATTATGTGATGGGTGTTCAGCGATGATCGGCTCGATCTGCGTGTGGGCTGTTCGGACCATGCCTACAGGGGCAGTAACTCACACTAGACCGGGCGACCGACCAGTCCCCGGTCATAGGGACGATAACGGGCCTCAGCGGCTTGCGAGGTTCTCCCGGTAGAAGCCGGTGAGCAGTTCGACGGCTGGCCCGACGTACTCGGGCTTGTCGTAGAGGTCGTTGTGGCTGGCGCCGTCGATCCAGTGGAACGCCTTCGGACCGACAAGATGCTGGAACGCTGCGACGCTCATCCACGAGGTGACGGCCCGCCGTCCGGCGATGATCATTGCTGGACGTTGTCCGATCATCGGGATGGGCGAGTAGGCGTCGAACGTGGCCAGCTTGTCGATGCTCGTCCAGTCGAGCACCTTTGCGGAGCGCGGATGCTGCCCGCGCGGCGTGCAGTAGTACTCGAAGCCCTCGGCTCCGTATTCGCCGCCGTGCGCGCGGGCCTGCTCAATCGTGTCGGGGAACAGCCGCATGCTCTCCGGCTTCCCGCCGTATGCCCGCTCGGTGCGTGCGGCGGCCGCCCGGTCCAGCAGCGACTGGTACGCGGCCGGGTCGGCCGTGCCGTCAGGGCCGAGGCGGAAGTGGCGGGCGATGTCGACACCGCTGACCGTGGCGACGGCTCGGATGCGGTGATCGGTGGCCGCGGTTACGAGCGAGTACCCGCCCGATGCGCAGATGCCGAGGATGCCGATGCGGTCCGGGTCGACGCGTTTGTGTGTCGACAGGAACGAGACGCCCGCCTTCATGTCCTCGATGCGGTGTGCCGGGTCTTCGAGGTCTCTCGGCTGGCCGCTGGACTCGCCCTGGAAGGCGGAGTCGTACGCGAGCGTCACGAAGCCTTCCTCGGCCAGCAACCGCGCGTAGAGGCCCGCGGCCTGCTCCTTGACACCACTGCCAGGGTGTCCGACGACCAGCGCCGGGAGTAAGGCACTGCCGTCGGATGCTGGAGTGTAGAGATGGCCGGCAAGCGTGATGCCGGCGCTGTCGTAGCTGACGGGTGTCGGGTCCATGAGTGTTCTCCTGTTCGCAATGCCGTCGCTCTGTCCGCGGCCAGAGCCGTCTGGGCTCGAGCACCACTCTCGTAGCGATACGCAGCCGGGAAAATCGTCGACTCTTTGAGGGGTAAAGATCTGGGCCACCCTCCGCCGAGCCCGCGCGAGGACAATGGGGGCATGAGCAGTTCGGTGGATCCTGGGGCGCTGGGGGCCTTCCTACGCGCGCGACGGCAGGGGCTGACTCCTGAGGAGGTGGGGCTGCCGTCCGGCCCTGGTCACCGGCGCGTGACTGGGCTTCGGCGCACTGAGGCGGCGCAACTGGCGAACATCAGCATCGAGTACTACACCCGTCTTGAGCAAGGACGTGTGCGGGCGTCCGCCACGGTGCTCGCGAGCCTCGTGCGGGCGCTTCGGCTCGATGACGACGCCCAGCGGTATGTCTACGAACTGGCGGGCCGGGCGGACGGGCAAACACGGCGGCGCAGCGTGCGCGAGGCGCCTCGGCCGGCGATCCGGCGGCTGCTGGACCGGCTCGAAGGGACGCCGGCGATCGTGCTCGCCAGGCGACTGAACATCGTCGGCTGGAACGATGCGGCGGCCGCGCTGTACCTCGACTTCGGCGCGCTCCCAGTCAAGGAGCGGAACTATCTGCGGTTGATGTTCCTCCATCCCGGCTTCCGCGCCCTGCACCGGGAGTGGGAGCATGACGCGCGTACGGCGGTCGGCGCGGTGCGGCTGGAAGCAGCCGGCGACCTCCATGATTCCGCACTCGCAGAACTGGTGGGGGAGCTCTCGCTGCGAGACGATGACTTCCGCGCCTGGTGGGCCCAGCAGCAGCTTTCGGGCAGATATCAGGGTGTCAAGCACTATCGGCACCCGCTCGTCGGCGAGCTCGCCCTCGACTGCGACACCTGGAACAGCCCGGACGGGTCTGGTCAACGCCTGATGGTCCTCACCGCGGAGCCCGGAACACCATCCGCCGACGCGCTGCGCATCCTCACCGCCTGGCAGGAGCCGGGCGAGGCGTACCGACCCGAGCAGCACAGTGCACGGTGAGCCGGTGAACGAAAGCAGCGAGTGGACACGGGCGCAGCAGGAATTCTTCGAAGCGGCCGACCATCTCACGCTCGCCGTGGACGACGGTTCCGACCTGACGGTGGACGTAGGGATGGTCGTCGTCAACGGCAGGGTGTACGTCCGAGCCTTCGGCGGCAGGGGCTCGCAATGGTTTCGAGCGGCGGTCCGCCATCGCGCGGGAAGGATTACAGTGAGGCAGGAGACCTTCGCCGTTCGTCTTGCCCAGGCCGATGACGACATGGCAGAAGCGGTCGATGACGGCTATCGCCGCCGCTACGCGGAAAGCAGTGCCCTCGTGCTCAGTGAGCGCGTCCGCCAAGCCACGCTCTGCATCTATCCGCACGAAGACCGCGCTTCAGGTGAGGGCTGATGTCGCGGGTCGGCCAACGGGCTCACCGTGCATGGCGAGGTCGACGGAGTGAACACGATCTGGCAGGCCCACGCCGTCGCTGACGGCACGATGACCGTGGTGTGCCCAAGAACACGGGCCGGCTGAGCGCGTGCGGTGGCCAGTTCCTGGCCGATGCGCAGGACGAGCAGATCTCTGGCGGCGCAGGGCTCTCGCGCAAGCGCTTGCCCGGGGGATAGCTTCCGAGCTGAGGCCCTCGCGCGTGGCCGTGATGCCGCGGCGGCTTCCACCGGGCCGGACAAAGGGGTAAGGGTTGCCAGTGACGACGATGGCGGAGGTGGCCAGGCTCGCGGGGGTGTCGACGACGACCGTGTCGCACGTACTGAACAAGACGCGGAGGGTCGCGCCCGAGACCGAGGAACTGGTCCGGCAGACGGTTGCCCGGACCGGGTACCGGCATAACCTCGCAGCGCGAGCTCTGGCCACTCAATCGACCGACACGATTGGTGTGGCCATGTCTGTGGCCACCAACCCGTACTTCGCCGAACTGTTCCGATGCATCGACCGGCTACTGAGGCGCGCCGGGTACACGATAGTCCTGGCCGACACCAACGACGACCCCGTGGTCGAGGTGGACGTCATCAACCACCTGCTGGCGCGCCGGGCCAGCGGGCTGATCGTGAACCCGCTCGAGGGCAATGCCGAACTCGTTGGCTGCCTGCGCGGGCTGCTGGATGACGGGTTTCCGCTGTTGCTGCTGGACCGGCGGTCAACGCTACCCGGCGACCAGGTCTACTCCGAGTGTGTGGACTCGACCTACCAACTGACGGCGCACCTGGCCACGCAGGGGCACCGGCGCATCGGCTTCGTGCAGGGCAACCTGACCACCATGTCCGCGCATGACCGGCTCGAAGGCTATCGCAAGGCCGTCGCCGAACTGGGCCTGGACGACGACCCGCGGCTGGTCATTGCCGGCGAGTCCGACGAGCGCATTGCCGAGCAGCGGGTCGTGGCGCACCTGGCGACTGCGGACGAACCGACCACCGCGCTGGTCGTGTCCAACAACCAGATGACGCTGGGCACCATGCGAGCCATCCGGCACCGCCAGCTGAAGGTGCCTCGCGACATCGCGTTGGTCTGCTACGACGACTTCGAGTGGGCCGACCTGTGCGACCCGCAGATCACGGCGATGGCCCAGGACGTGGACGCGCTCGCTGCGACTGCGGTGGATCTCCTGCTGGCCCGGATCGAGGCCCCGGACCGCCCACCGCAGGCTGTGACGGTACCGACGGAGTTCCACCACCGCGACTCGTGCGGCTGCGGGCGTCGTAGGCGCCAGGGGACGGCCCGGTGACCGCGACGGCGCCGACTGCCCGCCGCGGCGCGGCTCGACCCGCCAACCCCCGGTAGCTCAGATACAAACCGCGTACCTAGCGAGGCAGGGTGGATGTCTGTGGCTCACTCACCGCTGACGGACCGCGCGTTGCGTGCCATCGGCATGCTCGCGGCCAAGGGGCTGCCAACTCAGACGGTCGTTGAGGAGATCGTCCATCGGGTGGTGGAGGTGGTCCATGTCGAGGCGTTCTTCGTGGCCGCGACCGACCCCCTCAGCGGTCTGTGCCTCGGTGCCGGGATGGCCTACAACCTCTCTCGCGATCTGTGCCATCCCTACTGGGAGCATGAGCTGCAGGTGCCGGATTACAACAAGTTCGTCGACCTCGGACCTGGCCGTGCGGTGGCCGATTTGCGTGAGGCCACTGGAGGGAGGCTGTCACGCAGCCCCCGCTTCCGGGTGCTCAACCGGATTTGTGATCTCGAGGACGAACTTCGAGCCGTTTTCCATGCCGGCGGAAGGACCTGGGGGATCCTCCAGCTGAATCGCAAGTCGGGAGGTCGCCCGTTCAGCGCCGCTGAACGGACGTTTGTATCAAGCGTCGCGCCGCTGGCCGGCAAGGTGCTCCGGGCGGCCGCGCTCACCGAGCCGACAACGCCGATGCCCGATCGGATGCCGGGGATATTGGTACTGGGAGCAGACGGAAAGGTTCTCGATGCAACCACCGAGGCCCGGGCCTGGCTTGAGGACGTCGCCGCGGGCTGGCGCATCTATAACGACGGCCTTCTGCTCCACCCCGAACTGCTGAACCTCGCCCTGGCCGCGGGCGAGCAACGAGCCGGGCTGCCACGCCGGGCCAGATTGCGGACCAGATCCGGTCTGTGGTTGACAGCGCAGGTGTCGCCACTGACCGGCTCCGGCAACGTCGCCGTCATGGTTCAGCCCGCCAAGGCGTCCGAAATGGCACTCCTGCTCGCCAACGCGTACGGCCTCACCAGCCGGGAGATCCAAATCGCGCAGTTGATCTCCCGAGGCAGGAGCACAGACGAGATCGCGAAGAATCTGTGCCTTTCACCGCACACCATCCGTGACCACGTGAAGGCGATCTTGGACAAGGTCGACGTGACATCTCGCGGCGGCCTCACATCCAAGCTGTACTTCGAACAACACTTCCCACTCGTCGAGACCGCCGTCCTCGGCGCGCTGGACCGAGTTCGCGTCGCGGATTCGCCCACCGAGTACCGACGGCAGGCGGGGATAACTGCCAGCCGGCAATTATCCACCCGCCCTATCGTTTCCTGAGTACTGCCGCTGGACGAATCCGGCTTCGTCGACGATTGGCCCACCGTCGCGGTCACCCAGATTCTCGCAAGACCAGCCGTACATCGAGACCCGCGCTGACCACAGCGGACGCTCGACGAGCGTAAAGGCGACACACCTCAATGAGACACGCGCGGGTAGGGAACGTGGCGGTCATGCGCCCTCGCGTCCGCCAACACGCCAGTGCCGCGATCAACCCGGCGGTTGATCGCAGCGCCGGGCGACGGGTCAGACCGCGGCGGCCTTCTCGGCGCCGAGGTGGGCGCCGTAGAACTCGGTTAGCTTCTCGATGGCGGGGTCGACGTATTCGGGCTTGTCGTAGAGGTCGACGTGGCTGGCGCCCTCGACCCAGATGATCTCCTTGGGCCCGGTGATCCTCTGGAAAGCTTCGACGGCCATCCATGCGGTCACGGCCTCGCGGCCGACGATGAACAGCGTGGGCCGCTGGCCGATGAGGGGGATGTCGTAGAAGGCGTCGAAGGTGGCCATCCGGTCGACGCTGGTCCAGGTGAAGAACTTGGCCGAGCGCGGGTGGAACGCCCGAGGGCTGCAGTAGTAGCTGAAGCCGTCGGCGCCGTGGGCGCCTCCCATGGTTCGGGCCTCGTCCTCGGTTCGGGGGAAGATCGGGAAGGTTTGCTGGCTGTCCTCGCCGCGGGCAAGGGCGCTGCGGGCCGTTGCGGCGGCGTCGAGCATGGCCTGGAAGACCGAGGGGTCCTGCGTACCGTCGGCCCCGAAGCGGAACTGGCGCGCGATGTCGACCCCGCTGACGGTGGCGATGGCCTTGATCCGGTGATCAGAGGCGCTGGCGGTGAGGACGTAACCTCCCGACGCGCAGATCCCGAGGACGCCGATGCGGTCGGGGTCGACCTCCTCGCGGGTGGTGAGGTAGGAGACGGCAGCCTTGATGTCCTCGACGCGGTGGGCCGGGTCCTCCTGCCCGTGCGGTTCACCTCCGCTCTCGCCCTGGAATGCCGCGTCGAAGGCCAGCGTCACGTAGCCGCGTTCGCTGAGCAGGCGGGCGTAGAGCCCGGCGGCCTGCTCCTTGACACCGCTGCCCGGGTGGCTGACCACGAGGGCCGGGCGGGGGCTGTCGCTGGGCGTGCCGGGCAGATACAGGTGTCCTGCGAGTCTGATGCCGGCGCTGTCGAAGGTGACGTCGCTCCTGCTCATGTTTCGTGTCTCCATTCTGCTCCCGCGCTCGGCCGAGCCAAGACGCACATGGTCTGTTTGGCCTGAATAGCAAGCCCGAGGAAGTCGACCAGGACTGCCTGGAGCGCGTCAGACCCGCTCGGACGGCCCCAAGCCGTGCCGGAGCTCGCCGGCCGGCTCGGAGACTTGAACGTCGTTGTGGTCGGATATTGGCTGTTCCGCGCGATCGGTGGGCCGGGCCTCCGGCTACGCAAGGGCAGCGCGGAGATACTCGGTGGCCTGCACGATGGCCGCCGATGCGGCGTTGGTGGACCGCAGTGCGTTGAGCATCACGAAGTCATGGATGATGCCCTCGTAGCGGACGGCCGTGACATCGACGCCGGCTTCGCGAAGCTTGCGGCCATAGGCTTCGCCCTCGTCGCGCAGCACATCTGCCTCGGCGGTGATCACGAGCGCCTTGGGGAGTCCGGCGAGATCGTCGGTGGACGCCCGCAGCGGCGACGCCGTGACCTCGTTGCGCTGACTCTCGTCGGTCGTGTACTGATCCCAGAACCATTGCATGGCGTCACGGCGCAGGAAGTAGCCCTCGCCGAACCGATGATAGGAGTCGGTGTCGAATGCCGCGTCGGTGACTGGGTAGAAGAGCACTTGGGCTGCCAGCTTCGGCCCTAGGAGCTGCTTGGCCATGAGCGTGATCGCCGCGCTCATATTGCCGCCGACGGAGTCGCCGGCGACCGCGATCCTCGAACCGTCCAGCCGCTTGTCGGTGCCATGCTGTGCGATCCACTCGAGGACCGCGTAGATCTCGTTGATCGCCGTGGGATAGCGAGCTTCCGGGGACAGGCTGTAGTTGGCGAACACCACCGCCGCGCCGGTGCCTGCGGCGAGCTCACGGATGAGACGGTCGTGGGTGTGCGCGTTGCCGAAGACCCATCCGGCGCCATGTGTGTAGAGGATGACCGGCAGGTTGCCGTCGGCACCGACAGGGCGCAGGACCCGCACCGACACCTCACCCGACGGTCCACCCGGAACGGTCGTGTCTTCGACGGCCACCTCGGGCCGCTCGATGTCGCCGGACTGGACCTCATCCACGACCTTCCGGCCTTCGATCGGCCCAAGGTCGAACAGGTAGGGCGGGTTGGCTGTCGCCCGGGCGAACTCCTGCGCCGCCGGTTCAAGCGCAACGCCTGAGGTGGACGTGTCGTCGCGCATAGCAATCTCCATTCCTCGATGGCTGGCACGTCGAACGAGCGCTCATGCTCACGCTGTGCCGTGCCCGACTGGCGCCGGTTCGGTCGCCGAACCGGACCACATCGGTGTGTCCTTGGAAGCTTCCGATCCAGCGATGATCCACGTCAGCCCCCCGTACGAGTGGACACGCACCACGAAGGACCCCTCATTTGAGGGATTCGTTTCCTACCGTGATGCGCTTGGCCTGCCCAAAGAGCTGTCGCCGCACTCGCTGCGCCACTCCTATGTGACCCACCTGACCGAGGACGGCGTCGATCGCCGGTTCATCCAGGAGCAGGTCGGCCATCGCTGCGACACCTCGACGGCGGTCTACACCCATGTCAGCGGGGACTTCATGAACACCGCGCTGCGCAAGGCGCTGACCCCGGCTTGAACCAGGACTGGCTGAGCGGGGAAGGATGCGGCGATGACACGCAAACTCGACTACCGGTGGCATCTGCGGCAGGTGATGGCGGCCAAGGGCATGTTCTCCACCACTGACTTGATCCCGCTGCTGGCACAACGCGGCATCGACCTGTCGTCCAGCCAGGTCTATCGGCTCGTCGTCGAGCGCCCCGAACGGCTCAGTCTCAAGATCTTGATGGCGTTGCTGGACATCCTCGACTGCACGATGGAGGACCTCATCGAGCCGATCGCCGTTGCTGCACCGGCTCGCCGGAAGAAGGCCGCCGGCGGCGAGGAGGCCGGTCTCGGCGATCTGCGGCCGAAGCGAGCTCGCATCGCCCCGGTCAACGACTGACCCGTGCCCGTCTTCGCCCCGGCGGTGCTCGCCGATCCGCTCGACGTCATCGTCGGCCTCGTCACCGGTATCGACCCCTCGCTGGACGCCGTGACCGTCCAGAAGATCACCGAGGCCACCGCCTCGGGCCGGGCCAAGCGACGCAAGCTCGCACAGGCCCTGCTCGAAAGGCCGTCGCTGCTGGTCGACGGCCGCTCGCCGGCGCCACGAGCGGTCGGCGACCTGCTCATAGCCCTGCGCCGGGCCGGTTCCATCGCCGTGTCGGCACCCGTCTGCACCGAGTGCGGAGAACAGCTGCGCGCCCTGCAACGCCGCGGCGAGGACTGGTACTGCGGTGTCTGCGGCCCGATCCGGGAACCCTGCACCGGCTGCGGCAAGGTCCGACGGTTGCACTCCCGCGACCGGAACGGCCGGCCCCGATGCGTCGCCTGCCGACCCGACAGCCAGGACGCGACCGCCACGGTGGTCGGCATTGTCGCCCGCATCGACCCCGCTCTGCAGGCCGAAGTGGTCGCCGCCGCGGTCATCGCCGCGGTGAGCCAGCCCGGGCAACGCCAGCAGCTCGGCTGGGCGCTGCAGGACCGGCCCGACCTGTTGACCGGCGCAGGCGCCGAAGCACCCGTTCCGTCGGTGCTGCGCCTCATCGACCTGCTCTGCGGCGCGGGTTCCACGAAGGTCGTCCGGCCGCCCTGCCCGCACTGCGGACGCGTGCTGTCCCTGGTCAAACCCTGCGACGGGCTGCGCCTTTGCCGCAACTGCGTCGCCAAATCCCGAGCCGAGACCTGCGCCGGCCGCGGGGTCATCCGGGAAGCCGCCACCCGCGGCGAACACGGCGAACCGCTGTGTCCGCGCTGCCTGATCACCGACCCCGCCAACCAGGAAATCTGCCTCGACTGCGGCCGCCACCGGCCGTGAGCATCCGCACCCCGGACGGGCCGATCTGCCCATCCTGCCGAACCGAACCCGTGTTGAACTGCGCCATCTGCGCACACACCGCACCCTGCGCGATCAACCAGGCAACCGGTGCACCATGGTGCAAGGCATGCCGGCAGTGGTGGGCGCGTTGCAGCCGCTGCGACCAGGTCCGCGGCGGCACCCGCGGCCAGCCTCTCTGCGCCACCTGCACTCGACCGGGGCCCGGTTTCTGGCGCAGTTGCCCAGGCTGTGGTCTGGAAGGCCAGTTCGGCGCCGGGCCATGCACCCGTTGCAACATCGACGCCCGGCTGCGCGAGCTCCTCGACGACGGCACCGGGAGCATCCGGCCCGAGCTGACGTCGCTGCACCACTACCTGCTGCACGCCGAACAGCCCGACACCGTGTTGTCCTGGCTGGCCAAGAACTCCGGCGCCGCCATTCTGCGCCAGCTCGCCGCCGCCGACCGCGCGCTCACCCACGAAGCGCTCGACGGACTGCCGGACACCAAGCCGCTCAAACATCTGCGTGCGATCCTCGTCGCCACCGGCGCCCTGCTCGCCCGCGACGAACACATGGCCACGCTGGAACAGACGGTCGCCCGCACTATCGGTCGGCGCGACAACCCCGACGAGCAGCGCCTCCTGCGTCGCTACGCGATCTGGTACATGCTGCGCCGCCTTCGCAGCCGCAACCGTGGTGCCGAGACGACCTCGATCCAGGCCGCGAACCTGATGCGGCATCTGCGAGGCGCGCTGCAACTGCTCGACTGGCTTACCGAGCGCGGACTCACCCTGCGAACGGCTCGTCAGGGCGATCTCGACAGATGGCTGACCAGCGACGGAGCCAACCTGCATCGAGAGGTGGGGCACTTCATTCGCTGGGCCAGGTCCCAGAAGCTCACCGACCTCGAGCTCCCCGCCGTCAAGTGGGCCGGTCCCCAGCAGGCCATCGACACCGAAACACGCTGGGAGCACGCCCGCCGGCTCCTGCACGACGACACGCTCAAACCTGAGGACCGGGTCGCCGGGCTGTTCGTCCTGCTCTACGCTCAATGGCCCGCGGCCATCTGCCGACTCACCACCGACCACGTCACCACCGACGGCCAAACGGTCCGGCTGCTCCTCGGCGACGAGCCTGTCGAACTACCTGAACCGCTCGCCGGTCTCGCCCTGCAACTCGTCGCCACCCGCCGCGACCATGCCCGGCTCGGTGACCAAGGCACCTCTCAATGGCTGTTCCCCGGAGGCCAACCCGAGCGACACGTCAGCTCTTCCCGCCTCACTGCACGACTCCGCCAACTCGGGCTGCGGCCCGGACAAGACCGATCCGCCGCGCTGTTCCACCTCAGCACCGAACTCCCGGCGGCTCTCCTCGCCTGCATGCTCGGCATTCACATCACCGTCGCGGTCGCCTGGCAACGCGCCAGCGCCGGCGACTGGACCACCTACGCCGCCCACGTCAGCCGCCGTCCCAACAGACAAGGAGCCCAACCCGGTGAAGCCCACTGACCGGTGGAAACAGCTGCTCGACGAACGACTCCACGAAGCCATCACCGTGCTCGGGCAAACCCCGGGCGTCCACGGACTCATCGTCGCCGGCAGCGTCGGGCGCGGGGAGCCCTGGCCCATGTCCGACATCGACCTGCTCCCCATCTACGACGACTCCACCGATCCGGCAGCATCCGCAGCCCAGCTCGACCAGCGCCGCGCCGCACTCGTCGATTGGTGGACCGGATCCGGCCGCGCCCAAGCGCTCGACGTCGGCTGGCTGGCCTTCACCACCACCGAGATCCGCGACGCGGTCGCCGCCGGGCCCGACCACGCAGTCGCCCGCATTGCCGAACCGCGCTGGTTCCACGGCATCGACAAGGCATACGGCGGGCACGCCGCCGACCCTGAGGACGAGCTCGGCAACACGTTCGCCACGTGGATACGAACCGTCCGGTTCCACCCCACGGTCGTCGCCGCGCGCATCAACATCTGGCGTCAGCACGCCACCGATGCCCTCGCCGAAGCGATCCAAGCCCAAACCGAAGACCCCGCCAATGCCACGCACCTGCTGCGTGTCTCCGCTCGCGCGCTGCGCCTGGTCCTCATCGAACGGTGGGGTGAACGACTCGGCTCCCTGGGCCGGGAATGGACCCGGTTCGAACGCATGGCAGAACGCCACGGCCAACCGGCTCTCGCCGCCCGGATCGCCGCCTTGGCCGCCGCTGACCCGGCGGCCGCGGAGCAACGCGCCGAACTCGCCCCAGCATGGCTGCAGGAACGTATCGACCTGTCCTACGCCGCCCGCATCACGGTCGGTGAGGACGTCAGCTGGGCCGAGAACGCCCGCGACCAGATCGCCGCCTTCACCGACCTCGTCTCCCGACGACCCCACTTCCGCGGACCCTGGACCGGCGCACCCGACCCCGCCCTCGACGCCCACCTGGCCGAACTCCGCGAACTGATCACCCAACACGGCTGATCCACAGCGCGGGAAGGCGGGAAGGCATTCGGACAGTTGCGATATCCGACGTCGCCAGAGAGAGGCGATCTACCCCGAGGACGTGATCGCGCATCACCGGGCCTTCATCGCCCGCCGCCGCGCCGAGCGACCCAGCGAGGAATACCGTGAGCTCACCGCCGCGGAATGGGACCAGTTCCTCGCGCACTTCGAGTTGCGGAAGGTCGCTCTCGGAACCTGCGGTCGCGACCACGGAACGCCTTGCCAGCACGAAAATGCGTGTGTCAGATGCCCACTCCTTCGGGTTGACCCAGCTCAGCTGCCGCGGCTGGAGGAAATCCATGCCAATCTCGCCGACCGGCTCCAGGAGGCCAAACAGCAAGGCTGGATGGGCGAGGTCGCCGCGATCGAGACGACCATGGCGGCCGAGGTGGCGATGAAGGACCCCGGCCGCCCAGGCGCCGATCCTCGCATCTCCCGGCAGTCATTCACTTTTCGCCGTCGTCTGAGGTGCTGCAGCCCGCCGGTGCGTGGCCGCAATCGCTGTGGGCACGGGCTGGTCGTGCAGATCCACGGCCACTCGAGCCGATACTCGCAAAAGATGTCGACTGGCAGGACTCGGCAGCGGTAGCATCCTGGTTCGATGTGGAGCGGAGCAACCCCGCCGACGACGACTCAGGTCCGCGACGCCTTCGGTGTCGAGGTGGGCGAGCTGCGGCCCCACCCGGGCGGGTTCGAAGCGGATGCGTTCACGGACGGGCGCTGGTTCGTGAAACTCTGGCGTCAGCAGCCCGACAGCGACGCCGCACTTGCGCTGACCGCTGAGCTGGCGGCTCGGGGCATCCCCGTTCCTGCGGCGCAGCGAGCGCTCGACGGCTCGTACACCTCCGAGCACCATGGCCGGCGCTACGCGCTGTTCCCGTTCGTCGACGGCCGCCAGGCAACGTGGAACGACGCCGACGCGATCGCGCGGGCGATGCGCGCCGTGCACGAGATCGCCGACCTCGTCCTACCCCGCACCGATATGGACGAGTGGTGCATCGAGGTGCTGCGCGACCGGCACGACCACCCGTGGATCGTCGACCGCCGCGACGAGGTCATGGCCAACGTCGACCGCCTCGAAGCGGTGATCGAACGGGCCCGCGCGATCGACGTGCCCCACATCGTGTGCCACCACGACCTGTTCCCTCACAACGT
This sequence comes from Dactylosporangium salmoneum, assembly GCF_039532525.1. NCBI lineage: Bacteria > Bacillati > Actinomycetota > Actinomycetes > Micromonosporales > Micromonosporaceae > Dactylosporangium > Dactylosporangium salmoneum. The sequence continues at coordinate 139,538 of NZ_BAAARV010000021.1, read as the reverse complement.
CCTCGTCGACCGCGACGGTCGCGTCGCGACGCTGCTCGACTGGGGTCAGACGATGCTGGCACCGCGCGAGCACGACCTGTTCGCCGCCCTGTGCGGACCCGACCCTGTGCGCTTCCTGCACGCCTACGGCGCGCAACGACTCGACCTCACCCACCTCGAGTACGCCCGGCTCGCCCGCTCGCTGCACGACCTTGCAGCTCGCATCTACAACGAGGTCGACCTGGACGGCGTCAACACGTGGGGTTTCGACCTGCTGCGCCGAGTGGACGCCGACCTCGCGCTCGCCCGACCATTTTGCGACCGCTGAGGCCGCCCGATACGCCGATCGACGAGATTACGGCGCGACCGACGCCGGATCACGTCGATCCGCGCTTCAGCGTCGGGACGGACTCCATCGCCTCGGCCAGCCGACCAAGCTTGCTTGCGGGGAGGTGTGTGGTCGACGACGCATGCTAGCGGTAGTTCGTTGACTTCAGGGTGGTAGGTAGAGGTCGATGCCGTGGCCGCGGGCGAGGGCGTCGAGGAGTTGTTGGAGTTCAGTGGGCGGGGGCTTGTCGGACCAGGCGTTCCACCAGCGTTGCAGGCGCAGCCAGGGGGGTCAGCCAGGCACGCACTGCGCGGAGCGTCTTGGGCCAGCACGGGTGTGGTGCTGGCTGCGGCGGTGGAGGGCCCCCTCTCTGCGGACGCGTCGGGTGACGGGTCCGCGCTCGGTTCTCTGGGAGTGTCGATTGTGGACGGTTGATCGGTGTCGTGGTCGAACCAGGCCTTCCAGCAGAACGAGAATGCGCAGTGGACCAGGGTCTGGTGTCGCCCGATCGCGACGGCGGAGCGGACCTGGAAGTCGGCCCAGCCGAGCTCGTCCTTGACCTGCTTGTAGCTCTGCTCGATCCAGTTCCGCATCCCGTATAGCCGCACCACCTCGGCCAGACCCGCGGCATCGTGCCGGCTTTCGGGTGTGTCATGGGGGCCGCCGGGGCGGGGCAGGTTGGTCGCCAGGTTCACCAACCCGACCAGCCGCCTGCGGCCCGGACACGCTCCCCGCACCGTGCTGCTACCCTGACCGAGCAGGACTACCGGGATCTGAGCGCAGCCTGCACCAGCCCGATGCACGACCTGGTGCTCGCCCTCGCCGGGGTGCACGCGGCCAGTCCCCACCAGATCCGGCACCTGCTGCTCGAGGACATCGACGTCGGCAACCGCCGGTTGCTGATCGGCACGGTGGAACGCCACCTCGACGGCTACACCATGCGCGCGCTCGACGCATGGCTGCGGCACCGCCGCGAACGATGGCCCTACGCGATGAACCGGCACCTGCTCATCAGCAACTACACCGCCCGCACGTCCGGACCGATCAGCAGCTACACCCTCACGCACCTGTTCGGGCCCCCGCTTCCGGCTGTGGACCGGGTTCGCCGGGACCGGCAACTCGAAGAAGCCCTCAGCCATGGGCCCGACCCCCTGCACCTGGCCATCATGTTCGGCATCAGCGGGACCACCGCCGCGTTCTACGCCGACAGCGCCCGGCAACTACTCGAGCAAGCGACCACGCCGCCGTCGTGATGACCGGGCTACGGCAGGCGGCGGCCTCAACGCATCTCAGCCGTGGGTCAAGCAGCCGACACCGGGAAGGAACCAGCCGGCGTGTCGGCGTACACGTTGCAGTGCAGAGACCCGTACGCCACCGCATGCACAGCCGCCATCGACATCCGGTTCGGGGTTGAAGGCAACGACCCCATCCTCAGTTCGTTCCGCGCGCCCAACCCAGATGGCGTCTTCGAAACGATCGGCGCCCCAATGCCGTAGACGAACCACGCAGGCTGGGCTCTCGATGTTGCAGCCACGTGCCCGTCGGAGCCGACGGCCCCAGGTCCCTACCGGATGAGCTTGGTTCGCAGGTTTCGCCAGCACAGTGGTGAGCGGCGGTGACCCGTATCGGCGTGGCCCCGCCAAACGCACGCTTCTTGCCGCGATTGGGAAGGCGACCGACAGGGCCTCGGTGGGCTGCTCCTCATCAAATGGTTCGTCGCTCCAGCGCCGCCACGCAGTATCCCCGTCGACATGCAAGAGGAACTCGGGGACTTCGCCGGCATGGGGGTAGCGGAGGGTGAGGGCCGCTCGTATGGCGGCGTAAGCGGCCTCCCAGGCGTCCACATCGTCGTCGACTCGATCGAGCAGTCGCAGTTCCTCGGCGAACAAAAGCCCAACGTCCTCGAACGCCGTTTGTGCGCGGACTTGAGCTTCGAGCCGAGGGAAGTCGCTGCCAATTGAAGACGAGGTCGGCGAGCCCGCTCATCGCCGCGGTACAACGACCAGACATCGCCATCAGACGGGCGGCGCGACGGGTATGAACACGCCACTATCTGGCGCATCCCCACGAGGTGAACCGCAGCCGACACCACGCCCGGAGGTCGCGGGGTGATGATCGAGAACACGTGACGATGCGTAGCGCGCGGTCCATGGGTCCGATGTGGACAGTGTCATCCCGGAGGGCATACGAGGCTGCCAGGGCTTGGTGAGGCGCTGTCGCAGGGATGACTGTGTCATGACCTTCCGACGCGCCGTCTTGTCAGGCCACCGCAGCAGTGCCCCGGCTTGGCCGATACCCGACATGGCACTCTGCCCGCGCTGGGCCTGCAATTCCGCTTGTGTAACTACCGTGCTGACTGTATATAGTGTATATGTACAGGCGAAGGAGGGACGGAGGGCTCTCGTGCGGGTGGTGTTGTCCAACAGCGCTGGCGTGCCGCTCTATCAGCAGATCAAGGAGCAGGTCGGTACGGCCATCCTGTCAGGGGAACTCGCTGAGGGCAGCGCTCTGCCCTCCGTGCGGGCACTTGCTCGTGATCTGCGGATCAGCATCATCACCACCACCCGCGCCTACGCGGAGCTGGCCGGCGAGGGGTTCATCGCAACGGTCCCCGGCAAGGGCGCCTACGTCCTGCCGCTGGACTCGGCGCTCGTACGCGAGCAGCTGCTGCGCCGGGTGGAGGACGGCCTGCAGACCGCTCTGGACGCCGCCCTTCGGGCCGGCCTCGACCGTGAGGATCTCATCCAGATCCTGGACGGATTAATACAGGCCGAGCATGAGTACGCGTCAGCTCAGGAGGGGATGAGTCGGTGACCGGCGATCTCGCGTTCGCCCTACGTGGCGTGGGCTGCGTGGTGGGCAACGGCTTCGCGTTGCGTGATGTGAGCTTCGAGCTGCCGACCGGCTATGTCATGGGTCTGATCGGTGCGAATGGGGCCGGCAAGACGACGACGATCCGTTGCCTGCTGGGCATGCGCGGGATCGAGACCGGCGATATCGAGCTGCTGGGCCACCGGGTGCCCGGACCGGTCGCGCTCCGCCAGGACGTCGGGGTGGTGCTCGACCACACCTATCTCGTGGGCGACTGGCGGCTTTCCGAGGTCGAGCGGACGCTGCGGCCCTTCTACGACCGGTGGGACGCCGTCCGCTATCGACAGTTGCTCGAGGAGTTCGGCCTGGATCTGCGGGCGAAGGTCAAGGACCTGTCCCGCGGTATGGCGATGAAGCTGATGATCGCCGTGGCGCTGTCGCATCGGGCGCGGCTGCTCGTCTTCGATGAGCCGACCAGTGGCCTTGACCCCGTGGCCCGCGATGAGCTCGTCGGTATCATCGGGGACTTCCTGCTCGACGAGGGGCACAGCGTCCTGTTCTCGACGCACATCACCGCCGACCTGGATCGCATCGGCGATTACGTGACGCTCATTCATGGCGGTCGCATCGTCCGAACCGGCAGCAAGGACGAGATCCTGGATGCTTACCGGGTTGTGCGGGGCGGGCCCCACGATCTGAGGGACCTTGTCGGCGTCGAGCTGATCGGCGTCAAGGAGTCATCGAGCGGGGCGCAGGCTCTGGTCCGCACCGAAGAGGCCGACTTTCTCGGCGGGGGCGTCCTCGTTGAGGTTCCCACACTGGAGGAGATCGCCGTCCACATCGGATTGTCGTCAAGGAAGCCAGCGGGAGGAGTGCCCAACGGCCGGCACGAGGAGTGCGCATGACCGCCGTCGCCCGCATGACCGTGCTCCACCTGCGCACCGTTGCGCCGTACCGGACGCAGGGCCTACTCGTGTTCGGCGTGATCGTCCTGATTGATTCCCGCAGCTTGGTAGGTCTCCTACCGGCGCTCGCGCTGCTGCTCGCCCCGTTGGTCGCCGCACAGCCGTTCCTGGTCGCCGACAAGGCGGACCTGCAGACGCTGTACGCCGTCCTGCCCCTGTCTCGCCGCACGGTGCTGCTCGGGCATTACGCCTGGGCCCTGATGAGCTTTTTCGCCATCGTCATCACGGGTACAGCCCTGGCCGCTCTCCTCGCGCAGGCCCAGCACATGGCGTTCGGCGGTCGTAGCCTGGCAACGCTGCTGACGCTGTCCTGGGCGCTGTTCGCCGTCAACATCTCGATCCAGCTCCCATTGCTGATCCGATTCGGATACACCCGCATCAGCGTCCTGGCCACCACCGTGCCGCTGGCGCTGGTCATGCTGGCCGTCATTCGGGTCCACCTGGACCTCGAGTCGATCCAGGACTGGCTGCCACTCTTCTGGGCGGCCGGCGCGGCCGCGATAGCGACGTCCGCTGCCCTGGCGTCGTGTGCTTCGAGCCAACTGCAGCGCTCCTGAGATGGCACTGCCGCCGGACGCACACATGTCCTCGTTCCAGCATCCAAGGGGTTCCCGATGGTGGCCGGTGCCATGGCCGGTGTGGCTGGTGGCCGGGCTGATGGTCGCCGGGTTGGTCAGCCTGTCGCGGGCCTATGGCTTCCATGGCGACGAGATGTACTTCGTGGTGGCCGGGCAGCATCCCGCGTTCGGGTATGTGGATCAGCCGCCGCTGACGCCGTTGCTGTCGGCGGCGTCGGTCGCGGTCTTGGGGGTCTCGCCCACGGCGGTGCGGATCCTGCCGGCGCTGGAGATGGCCCTGGTCGTGATCATCGTGGGGTTCATCGCCCGTGATCTGGGTGGCTCACGCCGGGCGCAGGTGCTGGCCGCGGTGACGGCCGGCGTCTCGGGGTATCTCGCCGCCGGGCATCTCGACACCACCACCGAGCCGGACCTGCTGATCTGGGCGGCGGTGATGTGGTTGCTGGTGCGGGTGCTCGCCGGTGGGGACCGGCGGCTGTGGGTGGCGGTGGGGGTGAGCGCGGGCATCGGGCTGGAGAACAAGGACACGCTGCTGTTCCTCGCCGCGGGGCTCACCGTCGGGGTACTGCTGTGCCGGCGCTGGGAAGTCGTCCGCTCGTCGTGGGTGTGGGCCGCGGTCGTGATCGCGGCCGTGATGTGGGCGCCGAACCTGGCGTGGCAGGCCGTGCACGGCTGGCCGCAGCTGACGATGGCCTCGCAGATCGCCGGGTACGCGGCGACGAACCGGGCCCAGGTCCTACCGTTCCTATGGCTGTTCTGCGGTCCCTTGCTGTTCCCGGTCTGCATCGCGGGCCTGGTCTGGGTGCTGGGGTCGCGGGCGGCCGCGCCGTGGCGACCGCTCGGGCTCGCCGCCCTCGTGGCCATGGCCCTGGACCTCGTCAGTGGCGGCAAGGCGTACTACGTGATCGGCAGCGTCTCGCTGTTCATAGCGGCTGGCGGGATCGTCCTGGACGGGTGGATCGCCCGGGGCCATCGACGGCTCAAGACCGGGGGGTTCGCCGCAGCGGCCGTCGCCTCCGGCGGGCTGATCGCGATCCTGACCCTGCCGGTCCTGCCGGTCGCCGATTACGCCAAGACCACCCTGCCGGCCACGGTGCCCGACGTGGCCAACCAGATCGGCTGGCCACAGTTCGTCGCGACCGTCGAACAGATCGTGGCCGGGCTACCCCCGGCGCAGCGCGACCATGCGGTGATCCTGAGCAATGACTACAGCGAGGCCAGCCCGCTCATCCTCCTCGGCAAGGGACTGCCGCCGGTCTACTCCGGTCACAATTCCTACTGGACCTGGGGACCCCCACCCGCCGAGCGCACTGTCGTGGTCCACGTCGGGGATTGGCGACCGACCAACTGGGCCCGGTACTTCACCGGCTGCCGGGATGTCGCCCATATCGACAACCGGCTTGGAATCGACAACAGTGAACAGGGCGTCCCGGTCACGGTGTGCACCGGCATCAGCGCCCCATGGACGACGATCTGGCCTGCTCTCCGCACCGTCAGCTGACCCAGCAAGCCCGCGCTCACTACCGCTCGGCAGGTCGGCTCGGCAAGGAAAGCGCCAAGCACAACATCCGGAATGCCGCGACCCGGGCGCCGGCCCGCCCCACCGGTAACTCAGGGTGAGTAGCGGAAGCGAATCGCCGAGCCGGCGATCGTCGCAGGACCGGGAGTACTCCGCGTCCTCGGCCTATGCACATTCGGCGTACTTGACTCTGCACCCGGAACCCGTACGCCGACACGGCGTGTGCCGCGTACTCCCGATACGCCGGCCTGTGGGGTGCCCAGCAGGTAAGGCTCCTCGACCGCGCGGACCTGAATCTGCACCTGTCGCCCGCCATTGCGCGATCGATCGCCAGCCGAATGCGGTGGCCAGCGCGAGCAGCAACATCACCAACGCGGTCACGGCAGCGGCGGTCATCGGCGCGCCCCACCAGAACAGCAACCGTCGGTGCAGCCCGGACCGCAGCCGTCCGGTTCGGCGCCGCCGGCCGGCAGGGCGCAGTCCTCGCAATGCTCCCCGCGCCACGCCTCAACACCTTCACGGACCGCGACCGCGGCGATGGCCAGGGCGGCAACCGGATCCGCCCACCACCAACCGACGGTGGCGTTGAGCAGCAGACCCACCAGCACGATCACGGACAGGTAGGTACACAGCATCGTCTGCATGCTGTCGGCCACGACCGTTGCCGAGCCGAGCTCCCGGCCGGTCCGCCGTTTCGCCCACACCAGCAACGGCATGACCCCCACAGACACCGTGGCGATACCGATGCCGACCGGCGAAGCGTCCGGCCGCTCCGCTCCGCACCGACCAATGCGGTGACCGCGTCGAAGCTGATCCACACCGCGAGAGCGAAGAACGACACCGCGATACCGCGCAGCGCCAGCCGCTCCCGGGCCTCGGGAACACGCGACCGGAACTGCCAAATCACCACCAGCGCGCTGGAAACCTCGACGAAAGAGTCCAGACCGAAACCGAGCAACGCCGTCGACGACGCCGCAGCGCCCGCAGCGACCGCGACGACCCCTTCGACAAGGTTGTAGCCAGCCGTCGCGTACGCCAGGTGCAGGCTGCGCCGGCTCAGCAGGCGCCGCCGTTCGGCGGTCAAGCCCGCAGTGGACATCAGCGTGCCTCCCTCAGGCGAACCGTGTGGTGTTCCTGCCGGCCGCTGGCAGCCCGCGCTCCCGGCCGCGCCCGCCGCCACCGTGGCCGGCACTCACGCGCTGAGCTCCTGCTCGCCATGCCCATAGACCGGGCACAGATCCACCGCGTTGCCGGTCGCCGCGAGCAACTCCTCGGCCGAACCCAGCAACGTCAACAGCTGCGGATGCGTCAACCGATACAGCATCTGCCGACCCACCGCCCGACCCTCGACCAGGCCGCAGTCGCGAAGGCACGCGACGTGCGCACGCGGTGACCTCGACTCGTTCGGGCAGTCGCCGGTCGATGTCCCGCTCTGGTGATCTCGACGAGTTTGGCGCGGCC
>NZ_BAAARV010000021.1:50006-131861 GCF_039532525.1 Dactylosporangium salmoneum | reverse complement strand
CCGGCCGCCGGAGCGCGACAGCAGCGCCAGCACCGCTGGATGCTGCACCTTCGGTCTGAGTACTCCCTCCAGCGGCGGGTGGATCTGGGTTCGCAGACCACGGATGCGGTTGCTGACGCGGGTGACCTCGCCGGCGAGGTCGTCGTCGTAGCCGACGAGCACCTTCAGTTCGGCGAGGGCTTCGTCGCCGGTGTCGACGCGGCCGCCTGGGCGAATCATCGCCCGCTCGGGTCGGGCGGCAACCCTGGACGGCCGCGGAAGCGGCGCGGGCCGACGAACCGGGAGCGCACCTACGCCGGTCCTGGCTCCACGGTGGCCGTTCCCGGCCCGGACAAGGACGACAAGGCGCGGCGGTCCACCTTGCCGGAGCGCAGGCGGGGGATCGCGTCGACGGCGACGGTGTGCAGGCCGAGCGTGCCCGGGTCGTACAGGGCGCGGACCCGCTCGGCAATGTCGGCGTCGCCCGACGGCACCCAGAAGACGGTGAGCCATCCGCGGCGCGCAGCTCGACGTCAATCAGGGCTGGTCGCTGGGCGGCCAGGAGGCCCGGTTCGCTCCGGCGTGGCGTCGACGGCGCGCCTCGCCGCGCGCCGTCGCTCCGGTGGCTGACTTGTACCGGTTAAGGATGCAGACTCCCGACTGCTGAAACAACATGGCCGCCGCTAGCCGGGCATAACCAATACGGAAATTCGCGTCCAGGACGTTGACCTTCCACATCAGCCCTCAACATCCCGAGTCGCAACACATTTTGGTGCCACGGGCAAAGCGGCCACGGAACTCGTAGCACCTCCGCGAGGAGATCCTGCACACCGTCGGCAACTTCATAAATAGAGACCGATTCATCTTCTCCCGAAAGCCCCGTCGTCCCTGCCCAAAATTCCCCGCTGGCCAGGGCAACATGATAGGCGTCACGACATCCATCTTTGCCGACAAGCTCAAGATGAATTTGAGCGGGAACCTCGCTCGCATCGACATCTCGCTGAACGATCACGACCGCCCTGACAAGAATGTCCAATTCCTGCTGAAGCATCGAAAGTCACCCCCAGCCGGACATGACGACTAGATTCCCCATCGGCCATATCCTCCAAGGTGTCCTTGACTACCGTCTGGGGAAATGTGCTTTCCCCCAACGCGAACCTCAATTACCGAATATCCAGCTTCCTCCGTAGCGTCGGCACCAGTCGGCGTCAGGCCGCTCCTCGTAAGATGCTGGGTCGTACCCAGGACGCCTCTATAGTATCCCCGACCGTGGGCGCCAGGGACACCGAACGATCCGTGAAGCGTGTACGGAAGCGCAACTGAATGATTATATCGCTTCGGGCAAATTACGCGTCTACCGTTAACCAATACTTCAATTTGCGGATCTGGCATCAACGAACCGGAAGGGGCGGTTGGACGAGCATACCACTGCACCGAACACCATTGCGTCGAGTTTTCACACAACACCTGAGCGCCAATACAGCCGGCGACGTTGCACTGCTCACCGAGCCAGAGGCCATAGGTACCCGGCGGCAAAGGCACGCTGACAGGCGCAACATACTCCGGGTTCAAGCATGGATCAGGGTTGACATCGCACGGCACCGCCTTATCGCCTGGGTCGGAGTCACTGCCGCATTCACCATACTTCCGACATTCCGGCGAATCGAGGCTGGCACGACGTCCGTCATCGGCGTGCGCAATACAGTGACCGGTGATCTACACATTCGCACGGGTATCAATGGGAATGGCGCCGCACCCACCAGTTGGCCCAGTGGGCGAAGGATGCCTTCGTGAAAACCATCGACGGTTCCCACGCTGAAGAAGGAATCCTAAACAACCTCGGTCCGAATGAACTGGTGGAGTTCGGTGCGTCGTCCCGAGGATTGTGCTGGGCGCGCTGCCATCCGCGCATCGGAGGGAGCCCTGACATGGTGATCGGTCGCCCGAACTTTCCGTCAGTAAATGCGCGTAACTCTCCGAAACGCATGTTCTGGAGAGAGTCGATGACTGGAACTGTGAGTGCGGCGACTAGCGTCCCAAGTCTGCTGGAGAGAAGATTAATTCTGGTGATGGCCAATGTGGTAATAGCGGAGTGACGGGAGGCTATCACGCTCCGTTCCGTCGATCCCTGGAGGTGGGCGTCCTCTGGGCATCGAACCTGCAACGAACCCCACTAGCTTCGAGGGCCCCCGCATGTCTGTTGCCGTGGCGCTAAAATCCCTTCGACATGTAGGTCCTACCGTCGGATAGTTGGAGTGCCGGATGACTCTGAAGCCTGGCGACATGCTTCTCATAGAATGTGAACCTACGTCGGTACAGGTTTCCGGCATCGTCCGGTCCTGGGTGATGGTCAGGTGGCCGTGGCGGGACACCGACCCAGAATCGCGGACTCAATGGGATGGCACGGAGGCAATTCCATGTGATCCAACCTGGATCGAATGGTTTCACACGCCGTGGCGTCTTGACCCGCATGTGGGACTAAGCGTCGGCGACACCTGCTCGCTGTTCATTCCACCAACCAGGGTCATAGTGCGAGACGTCCATCAATTCGATCCGCCGATGGCTATGGGCTATCTTCCGCGCGCCAATTATGCCGTAGAGATGGTCGAGGTGGAGCGCCAGGACAATGAGAATGTCGGATTCGTGATGTATTTCGACTTCGCGGAGCCGATCCGAATCACGCCAGTTGGGGGTTAGCCTGGGTCAATCGTGCGCCCAGCGGACCTGGAAGTTCAGCTGTAGTCCGGCGACAGCTTCCGCGACGACATCGCAGCCTACCTGCGGTCGCAAGGCAAGCGGGTGGTGACGGACGCCGAGGACGCGTCGCTGATGACGTTCTGGATTCCGAAGGCGGGCGGAAAAGCGCGTACTCGACATGGCGGTCTGGAACGAAGACGGTACGTTCGCCGGGTACGTTGAGACGAAGTGGGGTCCGTCGGCCAAATCGAAGTACGAAGCCGCAAACTCGAAACAGCGGGCTAATGACGACTGGCTGCGAGCTAACCGAGGGTTGAATATCACCGTGGTGATGGGTGGTCCATAGATGGCGTTTGAAGCGCGGTTCTTCTGCCGGACCGGCCGTGACCTGGACGGCGTGGTGAGCGCGTTCGTCCAGGGTGTACGGCGGCGGCACGACGGCGCCCCGATCGCGGACGGCGATGGCCCTGAGCAGGACGGCTATCGCTACTTTCGGCTTCAGCGCGACGCCGGCGGTTACCTGGACGTGGACATCGTGGTGGATGGCGAGTCGGTTGCCGCGGAGGTCACGGCGGTGGCCGACGAGACCGGAGCGCCGAGCCTCGACGGCGTCGACATGGTCGCGACGCTGATCATGTCCGGGGCCGATGAACGAGTCCTGCGGGCATGCTGGCTCACGCTGCAGGACGACCTCGCCGGCATCGGTTGGGACGAGACGGGCGGCTTCGCGACGACGCTGGACTGAACTCGTCCAGCGTCGCCCAGCCTTGGTTACGACAGGGGCTCGAGGCCGCGGAAGTTGACGAAGTACGGGGAGACGTCCGGGGCGTGCACGATTGTGCCGACGGCGGTCGGCAGGGACGGCCATGCCTCGGCCTCGCTGCCGCCCGGCAGATTACCGCCGTAGGCGTCGGCTACTGCGCCCGTATCCGATCGATCTTGTTCATCGCCGTGACGGTGATCGCCGCGGGATTCGTGAAGGCACCCATAGTGGCGACCCTCGCCATCGTTACTGACGTCGGCGACCTGGCGCTCTGATGGCGAGAACGAGAGATGCTATCGCGACGATGGTGGTCGCGAAGCGTGCTGGCGACTGACCCTGAGCGCCGAGCGCCACGGCTGCGGCGATTGGACCTGTGCGACGGTGGCAGCGATTGTGGCAATGGCGACCCCGGGCGGCGGTCGGGTGCCAGCGTGGTTCGGCTCGGTGGTGTGGACGGGCCGAAGCATCGACTCATGGCCCCGGGAGCGGGTCGCGGACGTTGCGCACGGCGGTGGTGGCTGTTGCGCGCGATACTCAGGGACCGCAACGACACCGACTCGTTGAGGCTGTTCCAACAGCGCCCGTCGAAAGGGTGGGGACCCCGGAGCAGATCATGAACCCCGACGACGCGTCGACGAAGTTCTACCAGGCACTCAACGCGGTGCCCCGGTGGCAGACGCTGCCGCTCACCGAGGCGGCGCAAGCGGTGCAACACAGCGCCTACCCCGACGCGTACGCCAAACACGAGGCGCGGGCCGCCGCCATCGTCGCCGCCTACACCGGCGGCATCGGGAAGTTCCACCAATCGGCTGTGCCGGTAGCCGTGGTCGGCGTCTAGCACGATCATGCCTCGGCGATCAGTCACTCGCACGGCCAGGTCGCCGTTCGGCGCTGCCGCGATGGTGTCGGTGCTGCCGAAGCTGGGTGGTTGCAAGGGCACCGAGGTGAGCACTGCAAACTTGCCGTCCTTGACCGACCAGAGTGCGCTCTGACGCGTGCTGACTACAAGGTCGTTGTCGATGCAGGCGATGCCGACCACCGGCGGCAAACCGGCTGGTCGTGCGCGTCTCCCGCAGGGCCAAATTGGCCGTCCCGATCGGCTGAGAACGACCACCGTGCCGGGTCATGACGGGCCGTGTTATCTCGTTGGCCCGGACAGTGCCCGGAAGGAGATCAAAAACGCGGCTCCGAATCCGGGAACCGCGTCCTGACCTGCACGTTCTTTGTAGCGGGGACAGGATTTGAACCTGCGACCTCTGGGTTATGAGCCCAGCGAGCTACCGAGCTGCTCCACCCCGCGTCGGCTGGGAGGAATGCTACCGGACCGGGCCGCAGGCCCCAAATCGTTTCGAACCGGCGGCGCCGGGCGGGCCGCTCAGAATCCGCTGTGGAAGATGGCGTGTGCGAAAAGGCGGGCGACGAACCAGCTGTGCCCTTCCAGGGCCGGCTCGTCATCACCCCGGTCGGCAAGCCGTTGGGGTTGCGGAGGGCATCGCCATCGCCCAGAAACCGCCACCGCAGCAATGGTTGCTCTCGTCAATGTGAGCGTTGTCCGCGCTATAGGTCGACCGGCGAGGCGGGATCGGACAGACGGGCAGCGGTGACCGCCGCGGGCGAACCCGGGGAAGTGGCGCCGGCATGAGCGCGTCGATCATCTCGGGACGCCGCGCCGCGCAGGCGGCCACGAGCTCGGTCGCAATGAGTGGGCGTAGTTGCCGATGTAGCTGGTCGGAGCGGTGATGATCAGCGCCCGGATGCGCCCGTTGCGCATCGGCGCGGTGCGCAATGGCGCAGCGGCGGCGCACTCGCAGGTTGCGCAGCGCCTCGACGCGCCCGTCGCGCTGTTTCGGGATGCCGTTGGCTCGTTTGGCAAGGGCGGCTCGGGCGGCGGCTTCGGCGTCGGCCGGGTCGGACCCGCGCCAAGCCGAGCGGCCTCGTGGGGCTGGTGGTTGATTCCGGCATTCGAAGGTCAATCCGGGCGGCGTTTCCGCCTGCGAGGTATCGGCGCAGCGGCGCGGCCAAAGTCCAGCGAAACGTGTGGACTGGGGGTGGCGGTCTACGGCTCGGGATGGGTTCCGAGCAGACGTTGCGCTTCGGCCGCCAGTTGCTTCCGGGTGAGGCCGCCACCGTACTGTGCCGCCTCGACCAGATCCAGGAACCGGACGAACTCCGCCGCGCCCGGCAATGGCTGGGCCCAATCGGCCGAATTGGCCCGTCCCTTGAGCCGGAGCACCCACTCCCCGGCGAGCCGGGCGCTTTCGTGCTCGCCGATCCGCCGCGCATCAAACCATTTGGGATCGTCGGGGTCGACCGACGGCTCGACGAACTCAAGCGGCTCGAGGTCGAGTGCGTCCACGAGTGCGTAGATCGCCTCTTCGTTGGTCTTGGCGCCCAGCGCCTCGAGGATCCGCCGGGGTGTGGTGGCCAGCCCACCGGCCGCAGCCCATGCGGCCAGGTTGTCGCTCAACGCGGCCTGGTCGTCGGGCGGCACGTCGACGCCTTCGGGCAGCCGCAGCGTGCACCAGCGGTGGTGGTCGTAGGCGCATCGGCTCGCGTGCGGAGCCCTGTCCGGGTTCGGGATGTGGTTGGCCTCATCGGCGAAATGCGCCGTCCACGACCCGCCGCCGGGGGTGGCAGCCGCGTACTGCAAGCATGAGCTCTCCGAGACCCAGACGGCAAGCGCAGGTGCGCCGGTCACCTCGGCCAGCGGTGCGGGTCCGGCCCCGACAGTCGGCCAGTGATGGCCGTAGGGCGGCCGCAGCAACAGCAGTTGCCAGTCGTCCCTACCGCGGCACAGATGCAGCGCGCGGGTGCCGAATGCCTGCTGAACCTCGGGCAGGTGCGGCAGCAGCGCCTTGTCCCGAGCGACGATGAACGTTCCGTAGAGCCCCATGCCGTGTCCGCTCCTCCCAGATGGTGTCGTCCCGCGCCGGATTCCGTCCGTAGTGATACCGGAAGCTACAGACAGTGGTCGATTTTATTAGGCTGATCACGTCCCGGTCGCACCGGCCGCTCGCGCGGCCGCTGTACGTCCGGCGACGCCTCCTGCCTAGCCGGCAGCGATTGGTCGTGACAACCCCCTGGGCGCCGAGACATCCCCGCGCCGACATGGGCGCCAGCACCTCAAGCTCGGGCGTCTGTCATTCCGCCACGGGCTGCCTGGCCGGCGGTCCGCCCATGCGGAGCCGCCGGCCACCCGCGCAGCGTCAGCGCCAGGCGGCATGAGGGTTGCTCGACGCCACGCCACAGTCTGAACGCGACAGCGACGCCGATCTCGGCGCGGGTGCCGGCGGCCATGCCGATGAACGCGTCCCGGGCGGTGATCCTGGTCGCCTCCAGTAGTAGCGAGCGCTCGGTGTCGTGGGCGGGTCGATCAGGTACCGCCACACGTCGACGAGCAGCGGCTGACGTACAGGTCGATGCCGAACCCGATGATCATGCCCTGCCACGCGGCGCGGATGACGGCCACTGACAGCACGGCACCTCAGAAGCCAGCGAGGGTTCGCATCACGGCACGACGCACCGCGTGCCGGTCGAAGCAACCCGTCCCCGACGGGGTCACCGTCGCCCTTGTCGCGTGTACCTCGGGCCGAGGGGGCATGCCGTGTTGCGCTGGCGATAGATAACGCGCTGCTGGTGCCGCTCGAGTTGGAGCCGGTGCTAGCCAGCGGGTTGCGCCGCGGCAGCGTGGTCGCTGCGGCTGGCTCGGCGCAGCGCACAGTGCGCAGGAGCGTCCGCCGCGATCGTGGGCCATGCCAATGTCGGCGTGACCGCGGCCCTGAGTACGCGGTTAGTCGGCTCGAAGCGCTCGATCCAGACCCGAGTGATGACTGGGCAACGGTGGTGGCGGCGCCAATCGACGGGATGGGCCCGGTGGTGCTGCACCGGGCGGCCTGCCGGGGTCTGTCACTCCGCCGAACGGGATTGCTGCATAGGCGTCGCGAACCTCATGCAGCGATCATCGATGCGGCCAGTCTCCGCTGGGTTAGGCGGGTGTCCAGTCAAGTTGGCCGTTGGCGGTGGTGATCTGGCCGGTGATGTTGATGGCCATGGTGTCGGTGACGTCGGTCCAGGTGCGTGGTTCGGCGAGGTCCAGGGTCCATTGGAATTGGATGGTGGCTTGGCCGGGCTGGGCGGTGGTGACGTTGATGGCGCCGTTGTCGGCTGGTTCGAGGTTGAGTTGCGGGTAGCTGGTGATGGTCCAGGTGGGGTCGGTGCTGATGGTGTAGCGGTCTTCGTAGGTGATGGGGCAGCTGTGCCAGGTCGTGGAAGGTGGGCCGACGGCCGGGTTGAAGCGTTTCTGGGTGGCGCAGGCGGTGATCCGGTCGCGGATGAGCTGCTGGACGGTTGCGGTGACGGTGGGTTCGATGGTGTTCGGCATGGTGATGGTGATCGGCCCGCTGGTGCTGGTGATGGTGGTTTGCGCGGCGGTGAGCAGGGGAGTCGCTGGGCGGGTGAGCGTGTATCGGCCGGGCGGGACCCACAGGACGGTGGTCTGGTCGGGCTGCGCTGTGGGGAGACGGGTGGCCGCGATGGTGATCGGGGCGGGTGTCTGGTCGGGGATCGTGAGGTGTGCGCCTGGTGGTGTGGTGATGCTCCAGAAGCGGCTGCCGAATAGGCCATGCGGGGTGCCTTGCACCTCGACGGTGGTGGTGGTTCGGTGGCCGTCGAGGGTGTAGGCGACTGTGACGTGCCGGATGTCGCCGGTGCCAGTGTTCTCATCGACGGTTACGTCGTTCGGGGGCTGGTAGCCGGTGTTGAGTGCGCCGGTCACGCATAGGGGATTGTTGCGGCATGGCCCGGCCGGCATGCGGGTCGGGTCGTGGGCAGCGAGGGCGGCGAAGAAGTCAGCGACGACATCGCGTGGGCCCGGTCCTGAAGTTGCCCGCACGACGACGACGGCGACCATGGCCAGGCCGACGGCGACGGCCAGGGCCGTGATGAGGAGGGTCCGGCGCCGGTTGCCCGGCGGTGGCCGGTGGGCTGTGGTGGGCGGCAGGAGGTTCGCCGGCACGAGCGGGATCGGGGTGCGCTGCCCGACTGGGATGCGGGGTTTGTGCCCGACGTGGAACGGGACGAGTACTGCTGCCGGCCCAGCCGGTAGGGCTCGTTGCCGACCGTGCGTGGCCTGGCCGAGGGGCGGGTCGGCCGGTGTGCGGTAGGGGCCAGGCACTGCGGCGGGAACGGCGATGTGCGGCGATTGCTGCTGGTCACCGCTGGGGTTGTTCATCCAGGGGTTCCTTCCGGCATGGCCGGGTCGCGTTGCGTTCCCGGTGTTGGATCGGCAGGCGCTGTGGTGCCGGCGAGGAGGGTGGTCAGGACCGCTACGGTGTCCGGTTCGGGCTGCAGGTTGTGTGCGGTGAGGTGCTCGGTGAGGGTGGCGGCGGCGCGGCGGAGCCCGTCGTGGTCGCCGGCGGCGGCATGGCGTTGCAGGACTCGCCGGTGCAGGTGCTCGTTGGTGGGTGCCAGCTGGAGGGCCTGCTGCAGCAGCCGCACGGCGGTGTGGTCGTCGGGTTCGAGGTCGGCGAGGTAGGTGTGGACGTCGAGCAGGTGCCGCACGATGCGTTCCCGGTCGGCGAGCAGCCATTCGTAGGTCCAGCCGGCGGCGAGTTCCCCGTGCGCGACGTCGGTCGCGGCGGCAAGGAGTAGCTGCCGGTACGCCTGGTCGGTGGTGGTGGCGGCGGTATCGAGCAGACCTTGCAGCCGCCACAGGTCGACCTGGACGGCGGCCGGGTCCAGCCGGTGCCGACGCGACGCAACACCGGTGAGCGCTTCGGTCGCCGGGTCGTGGTGCAGGACTGGGCGACCGGCAGCTTGGTGCAGGGCGCGGCGCAGTTCGGACATGGTGGTGAGGAACCGCCGATGCGCGGCGCTGCCGGGCACGTCCGGCCACAGGGCTTCTTTGAGCTCGTCGTCGGTGAGCCCGTCTCGATGCACCGCGAGCAGGACCAGGATCTGCCGTCCGGCGCTGCGCCGAACCGGGACCGGGCTGGCCGAGCCGTCCGGGTGCGGCCGCAGCACGACCACCTCTCCGAACACGCGGACCAGGAGTCGGCGGGAAGCGCCGACTGTGTCCGGCGGGGCATCCGGCCAGCCACCAAGACCAGTCTGAGCGGGGGCGGCTACCGCGCCACCATTGCTGGAGTGGGTCGGGCCCGGTAGGCCTGGAGCCGGCAGGAACCCGAGGAAGGTGAGCAAACCGGCCGTGGTTGGCCGATCCAGCACGGCCAGCCGGCCGACTGGGGGTCGCGGCCCGGTCAGGGCACGGACCGTCCCGTCCGCGTTGACATGCCAGCACACCGAGCCGCCCGGCAGTGCGGCGACCCGGATCACGAGCCGGGCCGGACCCGGCGGCGCGGCGTCCCGCCCTTCCGTGCTGACGACACTGGGTGTGGCAGCGTCGTCGAGCCCGGCGCCGGTGGTGAACACGACGGTCGTGTCGTCGAACCGAGCGTCTTCGCCGGCAGGGGGTGCCAGTGCCGGTCCTGGCTGAGCAGGGGAGTGGGGCAGGCCCAGGACTGCGGTTTGAAAGTCGGTGGTCAGGGTGATCCGCGGTGGACTGCCGAGGGCAGTGAGGGCAACGAGGATGCCACGGGCGGCTTGGTGCCCGCCCGGGCCGGTCAGGCGCAGCTCGCCGGCTGGAAGCAGGTCCAGCAACGCTCGAGGCACATCGACGTCGGCGGCCGCGCCGGGCGCTGCGGTTCCCGCCGCGGGTCCCCCGGTGCTAACGAGGTCGTCCCCGAGCACGGCGTCGTCGGTTGCCGTCCGGATCGTCTGGAGCAGCTGCCGGATCGGCCGGCTCGGGGCGGGGAGGTCGCTGTCGTGGCGGTGCCAGCCGCTGGGAGGTCGGGGCGCGTACCGGCGGCGGGTCTGCGCCCAGACGAGTGCCACCGCAGCGCCGACTGCGGCCGCGATCGGCAGCGACAGCCAGCCGCCCGGGAGGTCCAGCCCGGCCTCGATCCGCGAGGCCGCCGCCGGTGCGCCAGTGCCGGAGGGTGGCTGGCCGCCGTCCACGTCAGCGGCGGCGGTGCCCGATAGCCCGACCGATGCTGATGCCGGAACGCTGCCGCGAGCGGCCTGCAGTGCGAGCAGGATGGCACCGACGACCGCGGTGACGGCGGTATGCACCGGCACGGGCAGAGGTACCGTCCGCCGTCGGCCGCGTAGCGCGGCGACACCATCAGCCATGATCTGCCAGACCAGGGCGGCCCACACCAGCCAACCGACACCGATCGCGGCTGCCGCCACGCCGAGCGCTGACATGGGCTGCGCCAGCAGCGCACGCCAATCCCAGGCCACCGCTGACTGCACGTACACCAGCACGGCCGGCAGCGCCGCGAGGACGACCAGCAGGACGACCGCCGCGGCACCTGCCCGGATTGCCCGCCGGCCCTTGCCGTTCATCGTGCGGCTCCACCACCAGCCGGCCAACCGGGACCGGCGTCGAAGCTGCCGGCGCCCGGCCAACCTGGCACCTCGTCCAGATCGCCGATTTGCCCGGCCCGTGCCCAGTCCGGGTGGTCGCCATACGTCGGCTCGGACTGCTCGGGCCCCTGCGAGGGCGATCCCGGGCCGGGTGCGCGCAGCAGCAGCGGCCGCAACACCAATCGCAGCACCCGGTGCGCCCACCACCAGGCCACGACCAGCGCGAAACCGACAGCGACCGTGCCCGTGACGCGCCAGGCAAGGGTACCGGCGAGCAGCAGCGCCAGCGGGATACCCACCGCGAGCCGCGCGACCAGGCGCCGCGCCAGCAGCAACGCCACTGCGACGCCGATACACAGCCCACCGAACCGCCCGACCGGGCCGATGATCGTCAACCGGCCAGGGGGCAGCCATTGCTCCAGCTGCCACGCCAGTGGCCGCAGCAACCCGGGACTGCCGGTCTCGTCGAAGGCGATCAGCAGCATGCCGAACCCCGCCAACAGCACCGGCAACGCCGGGAACCGCAGATGCGCCGGCCACGACCCGCCAGGCGGGTCCGGCCGCCGCCACACCACTACCGCCAGCCCGAGCACCACGACCGCGGCTGGCAGTACCGGCAGCACCGACCAGCGCAGCAGCGGCCCCACGTCCAGATCGAAGTAGCTTGCCGCCACCAGACTGAACATCGCCGCGATCGCCACACCGCCGGCCGCGCCGCCGGCGAGGGCCAGGGCCTCGAGACGATGCCGCACCCACGCCAGCACCTCACCACCGCCGCTGTTGCCGGGCGCCGGTTCATGCCGGACCGACGTCGCCAGCATTAACCCACCGGCCACCGCGACCAGCCCGAACACCGCGGCGACCGCCAACCCGCCCCATGAGGCCAGCACCATGCCGGGCGCCGCCAGCTTCTCCCGCGGGCCGTAGCGCTGTGCACCGGCCAGGAACTGCCCGAACAACCCCAGCGACCACAATGCTGGCAGCGCCACCGACACCAGTTCACGCCGCCCGGCCTGCGGCTGCGCCACCCGCGGCCCGCCGCCAGCGGGACCGCGCTGCACCGCGCCCAGCAACCCGGCGAGCACCGGCTCGGCCACCAGCAGCGGCTCCACCCCGCACACCGCCGCCAAATCCCGGCCGACCGCCGCGTTCGCGCCCGGACCGGCCGCACACACCAGATCAGCCATCCCCGGGGCCAGCTGCGCCCCCGTCATCGCCCGCCGCACCACCTCACGCAACAGCCCGTCCCGCGACCACACCACCGGCCCGCCGGCGGCGGTCATGTCCGCAGCGACCGTCTCCTCGTCCACACTCGAGACCACCTCGAACCCCTCCCGGGTGCGCCGCAGCACCGTCGCCGCGCACCCTCCATCCACCACGCACAGCAGCACGACCGCACCAGGCTCCAGCTGCAACCCACCGGCAAGCAGATGCCAGCCCACCGCCACCGCCTTCGGCAGGACCTCCACCATGCCCAGCCCAGCCGCCGCCGCAGCGCGCCGCACCGCCGGCAGCTGCCGCGTCCCCCACGCCGCCGGTACGACCACCGTCACCGCGTCCGGCACCCGGCCGCCCAACGCCGCTGCCCCCTGCGCGACCTGCCCGAACAGCTGCGCCAGCACCGCCACCGTCGGGCCGCTAGCGGCGTCCGCGTCAGCGTTCGGCTGTCCACCCGGGATGCTGGCGGGGGCGGCCGTGGGCAGCACCGTGGCCGTGCCGTCCGGCCACGCCACCATGGCCGAGACACCATCCTGTCCCACCTCGACACCGAGCCACGCACCAGAAGCAATAGACACATGTACATTCTGCACTGTCGGATCAACGACATGTAGCCCCGCCAATACACCCTGCTAGTCGGCGTACGCCGGGTCGCTCGCCGCTGGCGCGCGACCCGGCGGTTGCAGATGCCAACACCGAACCTGTCGAGCGCACCGGACCCGTCGGCAGCATCGGCCGGTGCGGCGCCGAGCGCGGCACCAACCGCCGGACAGGCGCAGGAGCTCGCCACGAACATCCCCGGATCACCGGCGCCTGGGGACAGGCGATGGACGTTTGCGGGGAGTGCTGCGGTCAACGCCGGGCGGCCGGACGCGGATCGCCGCACGACCGTGCGCCCATCATCCAGTCGTGCGGGGCCGTGACCTGCAGTGTTACCGCTGTGATCGCCGTGATCGCTGTGCACCGGCGAACGTCTTGAAGCTCCCGCCTGCGGCCCTACCGTCGGGATGGTGACCATCGAACACCGCCGACGAATACCAGCGACCATGCAGCCAGACCGCACTTCCGGGGGGCCGGGCAACGCCGGACCCGGCAGCTGCCGCACGACAGTGGCCCACGATGTCGGCCGCCGATCGCCCGGCATGTGGTCGACCCGCGGCACACCAGTCGTAACGAGGGGGAGTAGGTCATGGTGAGATCCCGCGGACCTTCACCCGGCGGCGGCGCAGTCGCACTGATCGCGGCGGGCCAGGGCCGGTACCGGTGGGGTTGGCTCCTGCTGCGACACCGAGCGGCAGCTGCCCGGCGCCTACTCACTGCCCTGGTCCTGTGGTGCATCGGCCTGGCCGGGTTGCCGATCATGCTGTGCTGGCTGCTATCGCTGCTGCGGCACACGGACTGGCGGGCCATGCTCGCCGAACCGCTCTCACTCGTGTCGGTACTGTTCCTGGCGGTCGGCGCCGGCTGGGCCGGATGGCTGTGGCTGATCGTGGCGACCCTGCACGACGTTGCCGCGGTGCTGCGGCACCGGCCGTGGCGGCCGCGGCTGCCGGCCGCGCTGTCCGGCCTGACCGGCAGCCTCGCCGGCGTGCTCGCGATGCTCGGCCAGCCGTCCATCGCGGCCGCGGCTACCCAGCCGGCCACCACCGCGACCGGCCCTAGTCCGACCGAGACGACGCCACCACCCGGCATCCACCTCGCTGCCGCGGCCGATGCGATGCCGTCGCTGGCGGCGGTCCCGACGCCGCTGGGCACCGCAACCAGCACCCAGAGCGGCCAGAGCAAGGTGGTGCTGTACGAGGTCCGGCGCGGGGACTGGCTGGGCGCGATCAGCGACCGATTCCTCGGCACCTTCGACCGCTACCCGGACGTGCAACGCCTCAACCCGAGCCTCATCCCGGACACCGCAGGCCGGCACGGCCCGGACCACATCCAACCCGGCTGGCGACTGCTGCTGCCGAGCGACGCCACAGACCGCGGGCCACGCCGACACGCCACCGGCACCGGCACCAGCACCTCAACCGGCATCAACACCGACACGGACGACAGCGATGCCGGCACAACCAGTGACGTGGCACCGGACGCCACCACACCAGCAACCACGAGCAGCGCCTCACCGCCAGCCAGTCCCGCCGTTGAGCACGACACCGAAGCCGCCTCTGATACACCGCCATCGCGGCCGCCAGCCGGGCCAGCCAGCCGCACTGCCGCGCCGTCAGCGCCTGCCTCCCCAGGGGACACCGCCGGCGCGCCGGCATCAGACCGGCCGACTTCCGCGCCCGACGCCAACTCACCCCGGCGGGCCGATCCTGGTAACGGCATCGGCCTGCCAGGCGGATGGATCACTGCGAGCCTGGCCGCAGCGCTCGTCGCGGCGGCAGCGACGGTGTGGCGGCGACGCCGGCACGGCTACAAGCCCACCCCGATCAAAGCCCCCCGGCTCGACGACCCGGACCTGCTGCCCCCACTGGCCGCGGCCACCCGCCTCCGCACCAGCCTGCGTCGAGCCGCCCCCAACCCCCTCGACGACGAACCCGCCCCTGCCCCGACCGTACGCCAGTACCAGGACGCCGCTGTCAAACCGAAACTACCGCCGGTCGGACCCAGCGGCGCAGACCTGGCCGGCGCCGCCGCCCTACCGATGTCGACCGGCCTCGGCCTGACCGGCGCCGGCGCCCGCGACGCAGCCCGCGGCCTGCTCATCGCCACCCTCGCCGCCGGCAGCAGCGACGACCCAGACGCCCAAAGCCGCGCCATCATCCCGCACGCCACACTCGCGACCCTGCTCGGCGACGCTGCATCCGACCTCGGCCACATCGAACGGCTCACCGTCACCGCCTCGGTCACCGACGCCATCACCACCCTCGAAGCAAACATCGTCCGCCGCTCCCGGATCATCGCTGACGCTCAGGCAGCCGACGTGCACGCATGGCGCGACAACAACGTCCACATAGCGCCCCTGCCGCAACTCCTGCTGATCACCGAACTGCCCGAACCAGCCTCGGCCAACCGCCTCGCCACCGCGGTCCGACTCGGCCACAGCCTCGACATCGGCGCAGCCATGATCGGCGACTGGGAAAGCGGCACCACGCTGACCATCGCCGCCGACGGCACCACCGACAACGACGACACCCCACGCCTGGCCGTCCTCGACACCGCCACCGCCATCCACATGCTCGGCCTCCTACGCGAAGCCCACGGCGACAGCGACACCCCCACCCCCGCCACGCCGCCCACCCCGGCGACGCCCACGCCCGCACCCACGCACGCCGACACCGACAACACCCAGAACCCAGACGCCACCACCCCGCCGGACACCGAACCCGCCGGCGACACCCCGACACCGGCACCTCCCGCACCAGCCGGCGCCAACCGACTGCCGGTCGCGATCCGGGTCCTGGGCCGCCCCGCCATCCTCAACCCGCACGGGCAACCCTCCTGCGGCATCCGCACCAAAGCCGTCGAGCTACTCGTCTACCTCGCCGTCAACCGCAGCGGCGCCGACCTGATCGACATCATGGCCGCCCTCTACCCCGACGCCACCATGCGACGAGCCGCCGAACGCCTATCCACCGTCGTCGCCGACCTACGCAAACACATCCGCCGAGCCGCCGCCACACCCACCGACACCGACCAAACCCTCAAGAAGACCCTCGAGCCCATCCCCAACACCGGCAGCCGCTACCACCTCGACCCGGCCCTCGTCGCCGTCGACTGGTGGACCGTCCTCGACCAGTACGAAGCCGTCACGACCGCCAGCACCGACCAACAGCGCCTGACCCACCTCACCACAGCCATCACCGCCGCCGACGGACCACTCGCCGACGGACTCGACTACGACTGGATCGACACCGACCGCGAAGTCGTCCGACGCCACCGCATCAAACTCCACGCCCACGCCGCGACCCTGCTCGCCAACACCGACCCACACCAATCCTGGCTACTGCTGGAACAGGCCTGCCACATCGACCCGCTCTCCGACGACCTCGCCCGCGCCGCCATGCGCGCCGCCGCCGCCCTCGGCGACGCCGACGCCATCCGCCACCGACTCAACACCCTGCGCGAAGCCCTCGACAGCAACGACCTGGAACCCGCCGACGACACCGAAGCGCTCGCCAAAGAACTGCTGCACCAACTGCGCCCACCACAACAGTCCAACTAGGACAGCAGAAACGGGACCTGGACCTGGACACACCCATCGTCGCACTGACCACCGCCGCCAGACAGTCGCAGTCACGCCGTTCCTGTCCGCCGACGCCCCGGGCCGCCCTGGCCCCGCACGCCACATGACCAGCCCCACCGTCGCAGAAGGGCCAGCCAACATGCCGCGCCTACCGGCCGCCACTTCGCCCACCCCACGTTCCGTCGGAGTGGAACGCTCCGCGTACGCGTTCTACTGCGTCGCCGCGCTGGGCTCATCGATCGGCCAGATCTGGGTCGGCGTCGACGTCCCGCCGTGGCCAGCCACGGTACCGATCTGGCTTCGCGTCGTGCTCGTGCTGCCCTTCGCCATCGTCCTGGACCTCGGCGGTGCGGTGACCAGCGCGTTCGCCGACACCCGCCAGCGCCTGGGCGAAAACGCCTACGGCTGGCGCATGCTGTCGGCCGCCTCGGTCACCCTGGCCGTCGGCATCAACATCATCGGACACGCCACCTCGCCCTACCTGGCCACCGTCTTCGGCGGACTCGGCACCTTCGCCTACACCGTCTGGCTGCTGCACTCCTCAGCCCGACGCCGCGACGCCCTGCGCACCGCCGACAAACTGCGCAACACCGCACCGGCCTACGGACTGCCGCAATGGTGGCGCGAGCCAGCGATCACCCGCCGGGCCCGCACCCTGGCCATCGAGCACAGCCTCGGACTGCACGAGTCACTGACCGCGGCCCGCACCCAGCTCGCCGCCGAAACCCGGCGAGCCGCCCTGGCCACCCACATCGAGGCCAAGATCCGCGCCCGGCACGCAGACGACCCAATCCTCGCCTCCATCGCCGCAACCACCACATCCGTCGACGATGTGGCCCAGGCACTGATGGACATGACAGACATCGAAGGCTGGGCCAGGTCGATCGCCGCCGATATCCAGCCACCCGAACCGGCACCCGCACCGGTCCGGCCAAACGAGGCGCAGCCGGATCAGAGCCACGACCTCGATTTCGACGCTGACGAGGACGAAGCCAAGACCGACGCAAGGGAGGAGGACGAGAGCGCCAGCGACGGCGAACAGCCGACCGGCCCGCATGCCGAGCTGGCGAAGCTTGTTCCGGCCAACGCCACCACCTATGCGCGATGGCGGACGCTTTGGGTCGTGATCCGTGAACGGCCCGACGTCGCCAACAAGCAGTTGGCCGAAGATCTCGAGATGAGCGTGCGGACCGTACAGCGCATCCGTGCGGTGGGCGCCGCCGGGCACCTCGATGCACCCCAGCCGCTTAACCTGCTGCCTGGCAGCCACCAATGGAACCTACACCGCCGAAACTGACCCAAACTGCAGGCCGATCTTGTCGCACCTGCGTCGCGGTGCGTAAAGGGTCAACGCTGACTGGCGACGACGGCGCCCGGCCGGTGAACCTGCCGTTCCTTGTGCCGTTCTACGGCCAGGAGACCACGTCGTTATGGGTCTCCACCAATGGTCTCATCACTTTGTAGGGGCTGCGTGACTTAGAGTTCCTAACAAAGTCGGACGATGTGTCGGTACGTGATGATGCAGGTGGCGAGGCTGAGGAAGGCTTCGTGGATGTCGTCGCGGCGTTCCCAGCGGATGCGGAGTCGTTTCATGCCGTGGTACCAGGCGATGGTGCGTTCCACGACCCAGCGGTAGACGCCGAGGCCGGAGCCGTGGGGTGTGCCGCGGCGGGCGATGCGTGGGCGGATGCCTTTGGCACGCACGGCGCGGCGGTACTTGTCGTGGTCGTAGGCGCGGTCGGCGAACATCTGGTCGGGTCGCTGTCGGGGCCGGCCGCGGCGGCCCCGCACGGGTGGGATCTTGTCGATCAGTGGCAGGAGTTGGGTGACGTCGTTGCGGTTGCCGCCGGTCAGGGACACGGCAAGGGGGATGCCGGCGCCCTCGGTCAGGACGTGGTGCTTCGAGCCCGGCCGGGCGCGGTCGACCGGGCTCGGGCCGCTTTTGGGCCGCGTCTGGCGGCGCGGACATGGGAGGAGTCGATGACGGCCCGGGACCAGTCCAGCTTCCCCGCGCCCTGCAGTTCGGCGAGGAGCAGTTCGTGCAGCTGCTGCCAGACCCCCGCACGGTTCCAGGCCTCGAGGCGCCGCCAGCAGGTCATGCCGGACCCGAACCCGAGTTCCTGCGGCAAGAACTCCCACTGGATACCGGTATGCAGCACGAACAGGATCCCGCACAACACCTGCCGATCCGGGATCCGGTTCCGTCCGGGACGCCGCGGATCGCGCGGCACAGGCTTGGGCAGCAACGGTTCCATGCGCTGCCACAACCCGTCCGGCACGATCCACGGCGGCTGCTCACCACGCCGCACAGCTCAGCATGCTAGATGACCGTCCACAAGGGACGCCAGGCCCTATCGACAACCTTTGTTAGGAACTCTTAGGACAGCTCATTCGTTCAAGCCGGTAAGGTGACGGCTGCTCGATGAGCCATGGCCTGCGAACCCTTGCCGCGCCTGCCTTTGGGCAGGGCGTGGCAACACGGACAACCGTCAGTGAGGTTGCGCGGTTCCGCAGACCAACTCTTCGCCAAGCACACCATCGGCAGCGACGACCTCTTCCTGGACTACGACCACCGGTCGACACGGATTCGTTCGTCTAGTCCCTTTCGCCCCTGGTGGGCGGCACGTTCCGGGCTGAAAATGGGGGTCCGGTCGCTCGCTGACGTCGATGCTCCATGGTCGTTGAGGCCGTCGTCTGGTCGGGCGCTGGGAGCCACGTCTTTGGGTCCTTCCTTGTTGTTTCGAGCACGCGGATTAGCTTCGTACCCGTCCCGGTGGCTCCCGCGGGCGGCCGGCCTGATCGATCGGCCCGGTCTGCTGCGGCAAACTGGTCAGCAGCGTCCGGTAGCCGGTGGTCGCGTTGTCGGGTTCGAGGGCTGCGGCGATGCGGACCATGGAGGCCGCGGCGAGCGCCTGCGCCGGGATGCCGGTGCGGTCAGCGACGGCGAGCTGCGTGATCGCGCAGGCGCTGTCGGCGGCGAAGACCTGCTCGGCGGCGGCGAGGGCGTGCCCTTCGCCGTAGCGGCCGGGCTGATGGTGGTACGGCGTGAGGGACAGCTGTCCGGGCAGGCCGCGGCTGTGCAGGTCGCCGGCAAACCCGGCGACCCGAACAGTTCCAGCCCGGTCCCGGAACCCCGGACAACTTCGACCCGATCCAGTACCTCGTCCAGCACGGCTTCACCCATTTGACGACCTACCAGCCGGCCAGCCGGTACTGGCCGTTCCAGTGGATCGAAGGAAGTTGGCTGCTCGCGCTATCGCTGCTGCTGATCGGCACCACTGTCTGGCTGGTCCGCAGCGTGCGACCTGAGGCCGCCCAGCGTTGGCCTTGACGTCTGGCCACGCCAGGCTGTCGAGGGCCAGCGCGCACGTCGAGCCGACCGATCACAGGTTCCCTGCGTGGGTTTCGGCTCGACGTGATCGACAGGACATGCCTCAGTTGCGCGCGTAATAGCTCTGTGCGGTCGAGGACACCAGCAAGCCGATGATGACGGCGTTCAGGACGATGGGGAGGCAGCCGCTGAGGCTGGGGGAGCCCGAGAGGAACGACACCAGGCTGGAGATCCCGCTGATCGCGTTCAACACGATCGTGACCACTTGGGCCCAGCGCTTGCCGTTCATGACGAAATATGCGAGGACGGCATAGATGATGCCGAAGACTCCGAGGAGGACCGCGGTCAATTTGACGAACGAGTTGTCCGACTCAGTGTAGGTGCTGCTGCCGGTGCCGCTGGCCAGCAGGAAGCAGCTCAGGATCAGCGACAGTCCGGCGAGGATGTAGAGGATGACGCCGGCTGCGGTGACGGTACCGGGCCGGAACATCGTCGAAAACGGCAGCGGGGTGGAGGAGGCGGAACGCGGCCGGTTGTACGACGCTGGTGCGGAGGACGGGATATGCGGTGGCTGCGGGCTGGGCAAGGACGGCGGATCCTCGGGTTCACCTGCAGGATGCTCCGAAGGGGGCGGGGGTGGGTTGATCGACTGCGGTGCAGACGGGTCCGACATCCTGGGCTCCTCGGTCGGGGACTTGCGCCCAAGGTAGAAATCGCACCCGCACCGGACATCGGTGTTAGCACGTAAACCGCGGATACGTCGGAAGCCCGACCACACCCACTCTGATCGCCGTCCTCACCGACCACAAAAACATGGTGGATTCGGTGGCTGTCAGCCCGGACGGCAAGACCATGGCCACCGCCGGCCACAGAGCGGTGATGATCTGGAACGTGGCCATCCCGGCCGCACCCACTCGCCTTGCCACCCTCACCGACCACAAGGACTCGGTAAGCCTTCCTCAGCCTCGCCACCTGCATCATCACGTACCGACACATCGTCCGACTTTGTTAGGAACTCTAAAGAGGCCGCGCTCCGGCCGTCGCGGTGCCGGGCGGCACATCATTTCCAGCTGACGGGTCGACACAGACGGAGACTGCGGCCAGGCGAGAGCGAAGCTCCACCGCCGCTATGACGCCGCAGCCGTGGCCACGGGGAGCGTCCGATCTGCGGTGTAGCCGACCTGGCAACGCCGCGAGCGGCGTACCGCATGCAAGATCCGAAGACCCAGCTGCGTTGATCCTGGCTACGGCTGGGCGCGGGTCGCCGGGGCGCTGATCGCGGGTGTGGACCTGCTGGTGGTTTACCACCCCGCCGGTGGCGGTGCCGGAGGCGATGGCGAGCCAGCTGCAGGCGCGGGCTCGGAAGGCGGGCTGCGTGCTCATGGGCTGATGCGCCTGCCGGGTGGCGAGGTCGTCGACCGGCGCCGCGGGATCACGGCCTGAGCCCCGGGTACAGCGGTCGGCGCGCCGCCAGCGCCGCGACGCGGGCCCGCAGCTTCGCGGCAGCGTCCGCGGTGAACCCGGGCTGGAGCGCGGCGGCGACGATGTCGGCGACCTCGCGGAAATCGTCGGCGGTGAACCCGCGCGTCGCGAGGGCCGGGGTGCCGATGCGGAGGCCGGAGGTGACCATCGGCGGGCGTGGATCATTGGGCACGGCGTTGCGGTTGACGGTGATGCCGACGTCGTGCAGCCGGTCCTCGGCCTGCTGCCCGTCCAGCTCCGAGCGCCGCAGATCGACCAGCACCAGGTGGACGTCGGTGCCACCGGTGAGGACGTCCACGCCGGCGGCCACCGCGTCGGGCCGGGTGAGCCGTTCGGCGAGGATTCGGGCTCCCTCGATGGTCCTTCGTTGCCGCTCGTTGAACTCCTCACCGGCGGCGATCTTGAACGCCACGGCCTTGGCCGCGATGACATGCTCGAGCGGCCCGCCCTGCGTTCCGGGGAAGACCGCCTGGTTGAGCTTCTTGGCGATGTCCGGGTCGTCGGTGAGGATGATCCCGCCCCGCGGACCGCCGAGGGTCTTGTGGGTTGTCGAGGTGGTGACGTGCGCGTAGGGCACCGGGTTCGGGTGCAGTCCCGCAGCGACGAGGCCGGCGAAGTGCGCCATGTCAACCATGAGGAACGCGCCGACCTGGTCGGCGATGGCACGGAACCGGACGAAGTCGAGGACCCGCGGATAGGCTGACCAGCCCGCAATGATCATCTTGGGCCGGTGCTCGCGGGCCAGCCGCTCCACCTCGTCCATGTCGACGAGACCGTCGTCCCCGACGTGGTACGGCACGACACGGAACGTCCTGCCCGAGTAGTTCAACCGCATGCCGTGGGTGAGGTGACCGCCGTGCGCCAGGTCGAGGCCGAGGATCGTGTCACCGTGCCGCAGCAGCGCGAAGAACACCGCGGTGTTGGCTTGCGCGCCGGAGTGCGGCTGCACGTTGGCGAAGCGCGCCCCGAACAGTGCCGTCAGCCGCTCGATCGCCAGCGATTCCACCACGTCCACGTGTTCGCAGCCGGCGTAGTAGCGGCGGCCGGGGTAGCCCTCGGCGTACTTGTTCGTGGCGACCGATCCCTGCGCCTGCAGCACCGACAGCGGGGCGAAGTTCTCCGACGCGATCATCTCCAGGGTGCTCTCCTGGCGACGCCGCTCCGCCTCCAGTGCGGCCGCGATGTCCGGGTCGACCTGCGCCAGGTCCTGGTTGAGCAGGTTCATCACGTCAGGCACCGGTCAGCTCGCTTCGATCCGCGCGGCGTACGCTTCCGCGTCGAGCAGTTCCACGGTCTGCCGGAACCGCGCCCGGAACAGCCACCCTTCGCCGTACGGGTCCGTGTTGACCAGGCCGGGTTCTGCGGACAAGGCATCGTTGACCTGGAGCACCTCGCCGGTCACCGGGGTGTACAGCTCGCTCACGGACTTTGTCGATTCGATCTCGCCGCACGCCTGCCCCGCGGTCAGCTCGGCGCCGACCTCGGGCAGTTCGAGGTAGACGATGTCGCCGAGAGCTTCGGCGGCGAAGGCCGTGATGCCGACGGTGGCGATCTCACCGTCGACGCTGCACCACTCGTGGTCAGCGGTATAGCTCAGGTGGGCCGGAATGTTCATGGAGGTTCTCCTCAGGCTGTATTGGGTCGGCGCGGTGGGCGCGGTCAGCGGCCGCGGCGGTAGAAGGGCAGTTCGGTGACGCGAGCCGGTTCCCGCGTGCCACGGACGTCCACCGACACGGTGGTGCCCGCAGCGGCGAGCGCGGCGTCGACGTAGGCCATGGCGACGGGATGCCCGAGGGTCGGCGACGGCGCGCCGCTGGTGACCTCGCCGACTCGGTCGCCCGTCTGCGGGTCGAGGACCGCGTAGCCGGCGCGTGGTGACCGCCGCCCGTCGGGCACCAGTCCGACCAGCCGGCGGCGGACCCCGGCCGCCGCGCGGTCGGCGAGTGCGGCGCGGCCGATGAAGTCGTCGGCCTTGTCCAGCTTCACGACGCGGCCGAGCCCGGCCTCGTACGGGGTGACGTCCACGCTCAGCTCGTGCCCGTACAGCGGCATCCCGGCTTCCAGCCGCAGCGTGTCCCGGCAGGAGAGCCCGGCCGGGACCAGCCCGCGCTCGGATCCGGCAGCCAGACACGCCTGCCAGATCCGGGCCGCGTCCGCGGGCGCGGCGAAGATCTCGAACCCGTCCTCGCCGGTGTAGCCGGTCCGGGCCAGCAGTACCTCGGCCCCGGCCACGGTCGCCGCACGGATGGCGTAGTACCGCACATCGTCAAGGCCCGCGTCGGTCAGGTCGGCGAGGATGGCGGCGGCGCGCGGGCCTTGCACAGCCAGCAGCGCCCAGTCCGCGCAGCGGTCCCGGATCTGCGCCCGCAAGCCGCCCACGCGGGCGCGCAGCGCGTCGAGGACGACGCCGGTGTTGGCGGCGTTGGCGACCACGAGAAAACGGTCGTCGGTGAGCCGGTACACGATGAGGTCGTCGAGAATTCCCCCGTCCTGGCGGCAGATCATCGTGTACTTCGCCCTGCTGACCGGGATGGCGCTGACGTCACCGACGAGCGCGTGGTCGAGCACCCGTCCGGCCTGCGGCCCGACCACCTCGATCTCGCCCATGTGGCTGAGGTCGAAGAGCCCGGCAGCGGTACGGACCGCCCGGTGCTCGGCGATTTCGCTGCCGTACCGCAGCGGCATGGCCCACCCGGCGAAATCGGTCATGACTGCGCCCAGGGCGAGGTGAATCTCGTGCAACGGTGTCAGCATCGGTATGCGGGTCCTTGAGTCAGGACGCGAAGGCGTCAGGCTGCGGGCAGGAGTACGGCTGGTCGATCCCGGCCACGGGGGCCAGTACTTGTCGCCGGTCACGCCGACGAAGTACACCGCTTGGTGTCTCGAAAGCGGCTGATCGTAAGGATTCCCGCGCTGCCGGACGGCGCGGCGCTCACCGGGCCCACGCCCGCGCGGCGCTCGGGATCCGGATGCGGCAAATGTGCGGGCGGCGGCATGATCGCGGCCGGGCGATTGGAGTGCACGTCGCACGTTGCGCGCAGGTCGCCTGCGCGGATGATGGACCGGGTCGCGCGGTCCGATGAGCTCAATGCATCGGGCATGTCGGGAGGCTCCCTTGTCGAGGTCCGCTTCGATCGCGAACCAGGTGGGTGACCTCCCCGCTCTGTCATTGGACCTGAGAGCTTCGCCGCCCGATGTGGCGGCTTGCACCGTGGGTGCAGGACAACGTCCTGCTTTCCAGAGTCCGCCTCACCGAAACGGTCATCGATACCTGAGAGATTCTGGGGAGAGTTGCTCCTTCGGCGCCGCGCCCATCGTGAGGCGCGGGCTCTCCCGCTTCGGTTCAAGTGGCGTGTATGAAATTGTCGAAAAGAACCTAAAGGATCACCATGAAGGGCGTCAAGGAGCGGCCGGTACCAGCTGCCAAGTGTCCAGCCCCGCTGCTGACGCATGTCCGGCCGTTGAATCTTGATGGATATCGCCGCCGGCTGCCAGGCATCCGCCGACCGTGCTGCCTTGCGGCCTTCTGGTGCCGAGCTGACGTCAATGCTGAGCGACAGGTTAGCGTGCCGAGAGGCGGACGGATACGCATCCCGCTGCCCTGTCGGGTGCGGGTCGACCGGGGTGACAGGGTGCCGACGGCTGGACAGAACACCGTTAACTGCTCCGCGCGGTGTCCGGGTGGAGCAGTGCCAACCACGTCGTGCAGCTGTGACAGCCTGGACCAGAACAGCAGCCTGCTGCCCGCCGCCGATGATGAGCCGACGGCGGAACGCGGCTGCGGTGACGAGCGCGTCGAGCAGTGCCCGGCGCCGGCTGGCCAGGGCGGACACGCCGAGGTGGGTCAGGATGGTGTCGACTCGGCAGGCCCGGGTAGGCGTGCGGGGCAAGCCGAGTGGTGTCGGGAATCGAGGTCGCGGCGAGGGTTAGGCAGGCGGTGGCGTAGTGGCGCAAGATGCCGCTCGGGGATCCGCTGCACACACCCGAGACCCTTCGCGGAACTCGACGAACGACGTCAAGAGAACGCGCTGGGGGTTCGGAGATCTTGGCTAGCGCCTCCTGGTCGCATCCGGCACCACATGTCCGCAGCTGCCCTGTGCAACGGTGGCGTGGACGAGAGCCGGTTGCGGAGCGCGGACCAGACCCCCGGCGTCCGGGGCGCGGCGGATCTGGTCGCCGACGCATTGCGCGCTGTTTCGGTACGTGGGGCAGGTAAGCAGAGTGCGGACCGCTGCGCCGGCCTCGGCGGGGTCGTCGATGACGATGCCGGCGCCGGCGGCGGCGACCCGCTGGGCGTTCATCGGTTTGTCGGCGCCTTTGGGTGCAGCAACATGGGGATGCCGTGGCTCATGGCGGCCAGAACGGTGCCCGCGCCGCCGGCCGCTACCACCCCGGCGAGGATTTGCGCTGACCCTCGCGTTCGGGCTGCTCTGGCCACCGCCAGCGCCGGACTCATCCTCATCGTCGGCGCCGTGCAACGCCGCCGTTCCATGGTCGCCCTGGCCGTCCTGGGAGCCAATGCCCGGCAACGCGCCGGGTTCCTCTGGACCGAAGCAGGTGCCCTGGTGATCGCGGGCGTGGCCGGCGGACTCGCCATGGGTACTCTGATCGCCTTCGAACTCATCAAGGTCCTCAACGGCATCTTCGACCCGCCGCCGCCGTACCCCTTCATCCCCTGGACGTTCGTCATCACGGTCCTCGCCGCCGTCCTCGGCACCGCTGCCCTGGCAACCGCGGCCTCCGCCCGCTGGACGGGCCACGTCGACGCTTCCCGCCTGCGCGACCTGTGAGCAACCAGACATGCCGCGTGGTGCGGATCCGGACGGATCAGTCCTGGCACGCCGGTCGATCGCCGTCAGAGACAGGCCCTGGGCAGTGCCGCGGTTGCCGGTACCGTGGCGCACCTCAAGGGGTCAGCCTGGCAACGCCACGGGGCCCCGATGTCCTGGTCCCACGCCGGGATCATCTGGCCCGGGTCGCGAGCTGATGCTCCCGCAGGGGCCCGATCGTCAAGCCTCGCCGGCGGGTGGCGTGGATCAGCACGGGCAGCGCGCCGAGAGTGGCTTTCCAGCAGCCGGGGAACGCGGCGCTGTCCGAATCGTGCAGCAGGATCGTGCCGCCGCCGCGAAGGCTTGCGGTCACGGTTCTCAGCACCGAGGTGGGGGTGGCGTACCGGGTCCAGTCCCGGCCCCACGCGGTCCACAACACGGGGGTCATGCCCAGCTTGTGTGCGGTCACCAGCGCTGGCGTGGTCAAGACGCCGTACGGGGGCCGGTACCACCGTGGTGGCTGGCCACACACCTCGGCGATGAGGTTGAACCCGCGGGTCAGGTCGTCGTGTGTGGCTGCCGGCGTCCGGCGCAGCAACACCTCATGCTCGAAGCCGTGCAGACCGATCTCGTGCCCGGCGGCGAGGAGATCCTTGCCCAGGCCGGGGTTGCGGGCGAGCATGCTGCCGAGCAGGAAGAAGGTGGCCCGTACCCGGAACCGGTCGAGAAGATCCAGGAATACGGGGGTCGAGCGGCGGTCCGGGCCGTCGTCGAAGGTGAGGGCGACATGCTGCGGGGCGCCGACCCCGGAC
Organism: Dactylosporangium salmoneum; assembly: GCF_039532525.1. Classification (NCBI taxonomy): domain Bacteria; kingdom Bacillati; phylum Actinomycetota; class Actinomycetes; order Micromonosporales; family Micromonosporaceae; genus Dactylosporangium; species Dactylosporangium salmoneum. Next base: position 105,202 of record NZ_BAAARV010000021.1, on the reverse strand, counting down.
ACCCCCGGCCACAGCAGTCGGCCCAGCGGGGTGATCGCGGTCAGCGCCGGCCCGGCGTACGCCGCCACCACCAGCGCGCCACCCGCAGCGGCGCACAGCGCAGCGTCCACCGTCCGGCGAGGCTCGTTCACACCGGCACCGCCGCGTCCGGCCGCGCCGCGGGCGCTGCCGTCACGCCCGCGAGCTGAGCGACACGTTCGGAGTAGCCGAGCAGGTTGGTGGCGGAGCAGTGGAAGTACCGGTTGCCGTGGTTGCGATCGGTCAGTCGTGGACAGGTCTTCTCCAGCCGCATGCCGCTGGCGTTGCGGCACCTGCACCGCTTGAAGATCACACCTGCACCCGTCATGACTCTGCCCTCCCTGCCCGCCGTTCCGGCATCCAGGATGAGCGCCATCAGCGCAGGCCACAGTCACCCGATCGAGCGACCGACGCCGATGATCCCGCCCCGATCAGCAGCTGCTCGCAGCGGACGTGACGCTGCGGACCGACGATGGCGCCAAGGTTCGCCAGGCGATGCGCGGTCACCGGCGCCGAGCGGTTCGCCGCCCGGCCCGCCGCGCGTTCATATCGACCACCGCGATCGGCGGGCACGTCGTCGGCCACGTCCCCCGCCCAGCCCAGGCGTCAAGCGGCGCGACGATCTGAACGTCGGGTAGTCGGGCCACCGCAGTGTTCAGCGCCCGTCTCGAGGATGTCGCGACACCAGCCCTTGCTATGGCCGTTCTCACCCCGGGTGGTTCGAGGCGTTAACAAGGGTGACATTCGTATACCCGCGTCGAATGGGGCGCAAGAAATCGCAAGCATTGATGAGCAGCGCGCGTCATGCCTGCCTGGTGGAGGCGCCGCACCCGGTGAACATCGCATGGAGAGTGCTGTCGGTGGACCACGAGCGGTTGAGCCCCCTCGATACTGCCTTTCTACGTCTGGAGTCCCCGCAGGCGCCAATGCACCTGGGCGCACTGGTCACCTTCCAGCCACGGCAACGGATTCCACCCGCCCGGCTCCTCGCGGTACTCGGCGAGCGCATCGCACGAATACCGGCGCTGCGCCAGCGCGTACGCACCACCTGGTTGCCGCCCGGCGGCGCGGCATGGACACCCGACACAACGTTCGACCTGTCCCGACACGTTCACCTCCACAGGCTGCAGCGTGGCAAGGACGCACTGACCATGCTCGTCGGCAAACTGATAGCCGGACCCCTCGACCTGAGCCGCCCCTTGTGGCAGATCCACCTGATGACCGGTCTGCCCGACCGCCGATTCGCGCTGCTGATCAAGCTGCACCACGCCATGGCCGATGGACTGCGCACAGTCGAGCTCGGCCTTCGCCTGTTCGACGGATTCACCGACCGCGGCCCCGACTCGACCGACGCCCGGCCGCCTCGGCCGGCACACGGCATCGCGGCCCTCGCCCGCAGCGCGATGGAGCTTCCTCACGCACTCAGCGTGGCCGCCAGCACGGCGAGCATCGCCGCGTCCGTCCTAACGCACGTGCGCCTCGCCGCGCTGCTACCGTCCGCCCCCGGCAACTCCGCACGCACCGCCACCGCCAAACAACCACCAGCTACGGCGCGGCGTCTCGCCCTCGTCCGGCTCGACGCCCAAGACGTCAAACAGGTGCGCCAACGATGCGGCGGCACCGACCACGACGTCCTACTCGCAGTCATCACCGGCGCTCTACGGCGCTGGCGTCTCGCCAACGACCAGCGCCCAAAGGACCTCACCCTCCGTGCGTTCATCCCCGTCAGCCGACGCAGCCGCACCACCCAGTCCCAACGTCACAACGTCCTGTCCGGATACCTGTGCGATCTCCCCATCCAACACGAGGACCCGATCGCCATGCTGCACCACGTCCGCGCCGCGATGGATCGCAACAAGGCCGCAGGATTCGCCCGCGGCCCAGGCGCATTCCCTGTACTCGCCGAGCGGATCCCGGCCCCGGCGCAGCATCTCACCATCCCGCTGCTGCGCCGAGCAGGCCCGCTGCTGTTCGACACGATGATCACGAACGTCCCGATCCCCTCACGACCGTTGACACTCGCAGGAGCCCCGCTCCAACACGTCTACCCCATCGCGCCCCTGGCCCACGGCCAGACACTCGGCATCGCACTGTCGACCTACCGAGCATCGGTCCACATCGGACTACACGCCGACCACCACGCCGTGCCGGACCTCGACCGCCTCGCCGACGCCATCCCAACCGCACTGGCGGCCCTGACCGATTCGATCAGCCCGGCATCCGCCGCGGCGGTGGGCTGATGCACGCGTGCCGCCGGGTCTACTACAGCCAGCTTGCAGGCTTGGTCGCGAATGCCACGACGACTTTGCCCGGCGCTGGGCCGGAGGAACCGCACGCTCCGGCCGAGTCGCGGCCGCCGGCCTCAGATCGTCAGCACCGCGACTCGCAATCGGCAGATCGACCAGCGCCAACCTCAACCAGGATGGATCAGCCTCAGCTGGCGTGGGCGCCCACTGCGTCGCGGATTTGGGAACCGTCTCGCTCGTCTGCTGTGCGTGCGCAATGCGCGCCGCAATAGAAGCGGCCCGAGACCTCGGCGCCATGGCCGACGACCCTGCAGCCGCAGTTGCCGCAAACCGGAGCGAGCTGGTGGACCGCGCACTCAAAGGAGTCGAAGGTGTGCACGGCACCGTCGGCCGCCTGCACCTGGAAGGTCATGTAGTAGTCGTTGCCACAGACTTCGCAAACTGCCATGGTCGCAGCCTGCCGCCCAGGTACGACAGCGGCAATCGAAACGGCGAAAATGCCCCCGACAAGCGAGACGGTGAGGCGGGTGAAATTCGCGGCAAGCGCGGGCGATGGTCCGTACGGAACCGCCCCGGCAAACGAGGCGCGGACGGCTCCGACTCGGCCGCCGAACTCGAGGTGGCGCGGGACCGGCACGACGCCGACCTGGCCCGATTCCCTGGATCCGCCCGACGGCTCACCGGCGCTGCGCCCGCACCGGTTACGTCACCGCCGAACTCCGTGCGCTCAGCGCGCGGCTGACCCTGGAACTGCGCGCCTCGCTCCGTAGAGACGACGAGCCCGCCTCGTCCAGGCGTCGCGCGGCAGCGTCCGGACGAGGCGGGCAGGGTTAGGGACTGCGCCCGGGCAGCAGCAGCTCTGCAGTACCTCACCTCCGCCGTGCGTGCGACCGCACGCCTCACGCGGTGGCGCCGCCAGCGGCCTCACCGGGCGGCCGGGTCACGGTGTCGCCTCCGGGCCCCGCGGAACGGCCTCTGGCGTGGGGCGCCGAGCGCAGGAGTCGCAGCGCGGCCGCGCCGATCAGGTAGGCGAGCAGGCCGGCGGCGGGCATACCGGCGAGGTAGTGACCGGTCCTGGGGGCCACGTTGTTGCTGAGCAGCCCGGCGACGACCGCCGAGAACGCGGCCACCGTCAGCCCGGCGCGCATCGCCGCGCCGGTGATGGAGAGCGTCAGCCGGCCGGGAGCGGCCGGCCGGTCCGGGCTGCGCATCTCGATCCGGCCGAACACCGCGACCAGCGCGGTCAGCGTCCCCGTCAACATGATCAGCCATGGCGTCCGCCACAGCCACCAGGCGCGGGTGGCCAACGCCGGCACCGGCAGCGCGTGCAGGACGTTGAGCGCACCGACGAGCACGAGCAGGGCGCTCATGTGCCACAGGAAGATGGTGAGCACCACCGCGTTCACCCCGACCACCGCCTGCCAGGGGCGCGTACGGCGCAGCCAGCGCTCGGCCGGATCGTGCAGCATCAGCACTAGGCCCAGCTGAACAGCGGCGGCGGCAAGCAGCGCCAGCGACGGTGGCGATGCATTGTGCAGCCGCTGCCCCGGCACGTCGATCATGCTGACCGCATACGGTCCGGCCACCGTCAGCAGCAGCAGCGTGGCCAGGCCGCCGACGAGCAACGGTACCCACACGAACGGCTGGAATGGCAGGCGGCCGTCTCGCCAGGCGAATCCGATCTGATGGATCACCAACCAGCCGAACAGGAAGTTGCCAGCGCCCAGGACAGCCGGCCCCGACAGCCGAGCCAGGTCGCCGAGTGCGACCAGGGCGACCAGCACCAGCGGCACCCGCCAGCCGAAGCGTTGATGCAGGCGATACATGAGCGGGGTCAGCAGCACCACGACGAGGTACGCGGACAGAAACCACAGAGGGATCGAGGCGACCCACACCGCCTGGCGCGTGAGGTCGGGATCAACGCCCGCCGCACGGGCGATCAGCGCACCGGCGGCGAGCACGAGCAGCAGCATGGTGGTCGGGCGGACGAGACGGCCGCTGCGATCCTGCAGCCAGGTGATCGCATCATCACCGCGGCGGCGATGCGAGGCCAGCGACGCGGCGTTGGCGTACCCGCCGACGATGAAGAACAGCGGCATCACCTGTCCCAGCCAGGTGATCGGGTACGCCCACGACAGCGAATCCAATGCCGAGCGCCCGGTCAGGTGGCCGTGGGCGTCGTAGTCGACCACGCTGACCAGCCAATGGCCGAGCACCACCACGGTAATCGCCACCGCGCGCAGCAGATCCACATACCGCTCACGCGACGCCGGCGTCCGTTCAGCCCGCCGCCGCAACGCACCCACGCCACCACCCCGGTTCGCCTCGACCTCAGCAAGCGTGCCTCGCGAGCAAGACCAGCAGCTACGCTCAGCCGCACAGTCTCCTGACCGATGTCGCAGGCGGGTCAGGCCGGTTGGCCCTGTAGCCCGCACAGATCGGCTACTCACCCGCCCGACCCAGGCTGGCCAACGTTCGCGCCGCTGCTGCCTACGCGGGAGCAGATGTCGATGTCGCCGTCGATTTTCCCTCTTCGGCTGGCCCAGCTTCGGCTAGCGTTTCCTCGGTTGGCGTAGCGGCGGCTGGCACCTCTTCGGGCGGTACCTGTGTCGCATCGGTCATCGCTGTCACCTCTGCGTTCCGTATGTACCGTATGTGGATTTTGCGGTTTTTACGTTACTCCGTTCCGGCCTGTTGTCCATGGCCACGCGAACATCGACGCGTAGACGTGAATCGATCAGTTCGGCTCTTTCGGTGGGCCCACGGCCGGGGCTCCTGCGCCTGCCTCGCAGGGGCCTAAGCTCTGGCGCAATCGGTCTCGTGGTCAGGCGGCCGCTCGGGTCCGGGCGTTGATGGTGAGCGCGGCCGCCGCGAAGCCGATCGTGGTAAGGCCCCATGCCGCGGCGTCGAGTGCGTTGGACTGGATGATGACGGCGAACACGAGATGCAGTGGTTGCGAGACGATCAACGCCCACGCGGCCCAGCCCGGCACGGCCCGACCGCGCAGGAGGGCGACGCCGAGCAGGACGATGCCGACGATGTGCCCGATCACGAACAGCACGGTCGCCACGAGCTGGGCGGGGCCGGCGTTGAGGCTGTCGAGAATCTTGGTGGTGGCGTCGAGGCCGGCCCCCGACTGGACGCCGGCCAGTGCCGTGAAGTCGAGGGCTGTGGTGGCCCACAGCAGTCCAAAGCCGGCGACGGCCAGGATCATGCCGGCGGTGCCGAGGCCGCGGGCGTGGCGGGCGGCCAGCATGCCCACCCGCGATCACTCCCGGGACGAGGGTGGCCATGCCGATCAGCGTCAACCAGAGCACGACGGCCTGCGCGGTCTGATGGTCGGCGACCTTCGCCGCGACGGCGGCGTCGTCGGCGCTGCTGTACGGCAGGACGCCGCGCAGGATCGCGATCGACAGCGGGCCGAGCACGATGATCGCGGTGAGTCCGGCCCGGCGAACCGGGCCGAGTCCGGTCTCGCCGGGGATCGCACCGGTGTGGGCGGTGACGGCGGTCATGGCCGAGCTCTGGGGACGCTTGGACTGGCCGCAGACCCACGCCGACCAGGAGGACCGCCAAGTCCTGGTAGCGGCAGTGGGTACGCTACGGTGCAGATAGAGCGACGCTCGGTGCTGCTCCGCCGCTTCGAAGATGTCCCAGAAGCGCGCCGCCCTCGAATGCGAGGACGGGCGGCGGTTACCGCGGTGCCGATGCAGGCGGGAACGTTCGGTACGCGACGCGGGACCGCCCCGACCGCGGGGCCTGCCCGCCCCGAGACGCGAGATCGTACGGCGACTGGCTGTACGATGCACCGACCCTGGCAGGCGCGAGGACCGAGGAGTGACGCATGGACGCAGGCGGACCGCTGCTGCAGGTGCTCGTCGTCGAAGACGACCCGGGCGACGTCGCATTGGTGGAGAGCGCCTTCGCCGAGCACAGCGTCCGCAGCGTACTGCACCACGCCGCCGACGGCGGTGAGGCCCTCGCCTTCCTGCACCGCGACGATCCCTACCGCGATGTGCCCAGACCGGACCTGATCCTGCTCGACCTGAACATGCCCCGCGTCGACGGCCGGCAGGCACTCGTCATGATCAAGACCGATGAGCGGTTCATGGCGATCCCGACGATCGTGTTCACCACCTCGTCCTCAGACGTCGATGTCCGCTCCAGCTACCACGCGCGGGCCAACGCCTACGTCACCAAACCCATCAACCTCGACGACTACGACCGGGTCATCGTGCAGATCCGCAACTTCTTCGGCCACACCGTCACGCTGCCGCGCCGAGCGTCCGACGACCTGACCACCTGACGGCCGCTCCTGCGCGGGCGACGCCGCCGGGGGCAGGCATACCGGCGAGTGGCGCGGCGACATCCCACGTTCCGGCGCATAGCAGGGCCGCCCGGCGGACGCGGGCTCCGCGGTCAATTCTCCGAGACCAGGGCCGTACCCTCTTCTTTGGCTGAGAGCACCACGCCCGTCTACGCCGGATCGGGAGACGGCCCGGCCGGGCTCGATCTCAAATGCGCCCGGCAGATTCAAGATCGTTGGAACCTTCCAGGTCATCGGGGCCGGATACTGCAGCTGCCAGAACCGCAGCTGCCGGCAGCGGGCCAGGAAGTCGCCGGCGTTGTCGGCGTTTGCGCCGAGCCGCACGAACCCGTCGTCGATCATGTTGTGCATGCCGGTGGCGGCGAACAGCGGGGTGGCGTCGTCGGTGTAGCCGACGAACTTGGCGTGCGCGTAGGCGTCGGTGATGAAGTCGCGGGCGGCCGGCTGAGCGGCGAGTTCCGCGGCGCCGTCCTTCGTGGTGAGGATGGCGACGGCGTCGTAGAGTACGGAAGGTCCGCCGTCGAGCTTCTGGTCGGCGGCGATGTGCGTGCCGTCGCTGGCCTGGATGCCGCCGACGATCGGCGCCACGAGTTCCACGTTCGTCTTCTCCCGCGCGGCGGCCTCACTCACCCGCAAGGATCCCTCGGCTCATGGATTGTCTCAGCGACCATCTGACCGAACTGTCGACGATGCTCGGTCGACGCTGCTTCTTCGTGTTATAGCGCGTATCAAAGTTGTTGTCAGCCGAGTTGCTGCGATGTCTGCTCGGTCAGCCCTGCTGTAGCATCGGTCAGTGCGGCCCAGTTCGTCTGGATGAACGCTTTTAGCGACTCCGGCTTCAGGTCGACTTGGATCGAGCCGTCCGCCCCGATTGCTATCCGGTCGAGGTCGTAGCCGCCCCGGCTAGGGTCGGCGAATTCGGGCCCGGATCGATTGTCCAACTCAAGGCGCTCTAGGCGGCACACGAAGAAGTGCTGTACGCCGAATCCTGCTTCGCCGGCCGGGGTGGACACCAGGAATACCTGCTGTACTGCACCGACCTCGGCCCCGATCTCCTCACGCAGCTCGCGTCGCATTGCCTGCTCTACGGAGACGTCGCTGGGCTCGACACCTCCACCTGGTGCGGTCCAGTACGGCGGCTGATCGCGCTTCGTCCGTTTGATCAGCAGCAGCCGTTGTTCATCGTCGATCAGGATCGCTCTAGCTGCACGCTTCACCACTGATGACATGCTTTCCTTTGGGTAGGGTTTCACCGGTTCGTCCGTTCGATGGCCGCGTACTGATATGCCCGATGGGCATCATTGTCTAGTACGTCATGTTGTTCCGGCGTCTGCTGGCTGGCTGGTGGATGGGATGGATGAAAAGTATTTCCCTGGCGGATCTGAGCGGCCAGCCATCGGTTGAGCTGACGAAGGTCCGTTGCGATGTGGGCTGGTTGCTCGATTTTAAAGCCGGTCGCAGACCGCGGCGAAGGCGGTGCTGCCGTATTGGGCGATCCCTTGTCCGAGTGGAAGATGACGCCGTTGACCTGGCCGCCGCGAGCGGCGATCGCAGCCTCGAGGGCGTCGACGACGAGGCTGCTGCGCATGTGGGTGTTGATCGACCAGCCGATGAGCCGGCGGGTGGCGATGTCGATGACCGTGGCCAGGAACAGCCAACCGGCCCCGACGCCCATGAGGTGATGTCGCCGCACCAGCGCTGATCCGGGGCGGTGGCGGTGAGAGCGTGTTTGAGAAGTGGGTCCATTATCGTTGGGCGTAGCCGCCGGCGTCGACGCCACCAAGATGTCTGGACGTCTCGGCTGCGGCGTTACTCATCGGGCCTGACCGACGTGCAGGTCTCGACCGCATGACCGACCTCATCGGCCGCGTATCGCACTCACCGCCGTATCTTTGCCTCGTGGCCTACTTCGCGGACCTGACGCCCTACGCGTACTCGCTCTTCGACGACGACACAGTCAGACTCGAATGGGGCACGCTGGACTACCGGCCGCGGTACGAGCGGCTCAGCGTCGGCTGGTTGGATGGCTCGCAGCCGTTCGACACGGGCCCGGTCCCGGACTGGTTCGCCGACGCGTTGCTCGACATCGTCGGCAATCCGTCCGTCAACGAGACGCGCGGCCTGCACTGCTGTGAGTTCTGCCCGTCAGACACGAGTCTCATCGCCGATCCGCGGTCGGACGGCCAGTCTTGGCTTGCGTTCCGCGAGATCAGGGTGCCGGCCCGGCCGGGCGTGATGTTCGCAGCGCCGGCGCTGATCTGGCATTACGTCTCCGCTCATGCCTACCGGCCGCCCGCGGAGTTCGTCGAAGCGGTGCAGCGTTACGACGCCGACTGGGCCACCGAGCCGAGCCCCTGGATCCCGCCCGACGCGGAGCGCGCGGTCTGGGACCGCACCCCCAGGAACGTCATGCTTAGGTGTGTGAGCTGCGGCCAGAAGTTCGAGTTGCACTACACGCCGTCCGAGCCTGGTCGCAGGGCGGTATTGCTGGCCTTCCAGCAGCTCAGGGAACAGTGCCCCGACCACGGCAAGGAATGGGAATTCTGGGACAAGATCCGATGATGCATCGGTGTGCCTGCGTGACCACCGGTGTCGATGCCGCCAACGTGGCCGGATGCTCCGGCCGCGGCGGTACCCCTCAGACCTGACCGACGAACAGTGGGCGCTGGTCGGGCCGCTACTCCCGGCGCCCAAACGCGGTGGTAGGCCGGAAAAGCATCCACGTAGATCCATTGTGGACGCTGTCCTGTACGTGGTCCGCACCGGCTGCGCCTGGCGGTACCTGCCCGGCGACTTCCCGCCATGGCAGACGGTCTACTGGTACTTCAAACAGTGGGAAGAGGCCAAGGTCACCGAGGCGATGCTCACCACGCTGCGGGAGCGAGCGCGGATACAGCAGGGCCGCAACCCGCAGCCCAGCGCGGGCATCATCGACTCCCAAAGCATCAAGGGCGCCGACACCGTCGGGCGCGGCAGCCGAGGCTACGACGCGGGCAAGAAGATCAACGGCCGCAAACGGTGCATCGTCACCGACACCCTCGGCCTGCTCATCAACGTGGTCGTGCTCGCCGCCAGCGTCCAGGACCGCGACGGGGCCAGGACCACCCTGCTGTCCATGTACCTGGCCGCGCCGATCCGGTTCGTCTTCGCCGACGGCGGCTTCACCGGCAAGTTCGGCATGACGATCCGCCGCGCCGTACCCGATATCACAACCGCCGATCCGGCCGCCGAGCAGCGGCTTCTACCAGCTTTTGGGCTACCGCGAGGAGATGAACCTGGGCTGGGTGGTCAACCTGGTTTCACCGTCCAACCCCACCGCCCAGGTCATCCTGATCACGAGAGATGCTGCAGCCTCCGTAAACCCGGACCTCAGCGTGGAGGTCGATGACGTCGATGCCGCCTACGAGGCGGTACGCGCGACGGGCGCAGAGATCGTGCACCCGATTACCGACGAGCAGTGGGGCGTCCGGCGCTTCTTCGTCCGCGATCCGAACGGCAAGGTGGTCAACGTCGTCAGCCACCGCTGACCGACAGAAGGCCCGGCAGGTCGCTGCGGTCGGGCGGGGTATCCGGCGACGGGGGCCGTACCGCACGGGCGAGGAGGGCGGTCAGCTGCTGTTGCGTCATGGCGTGGCTGAAGGTGAGCTGGCCGTCACCGGAGTCGCGCAGGTAGCCCATGCGCATGATGGTGTCGAGGTAGGAGATTGCCCACGCGTTCGTGTCGATGTCGGAGTACGGCGTGCCCGGGTTCTCCAGGCTCAGCGCCCTGACCAGGGCGAGGGCGAAGTCCTGGCGAGCGATGTTCGCGGTCGGGTTGAATGTGCCCGTCCCGGCGTCGCTGATGGATTCCATCGTGGCCAGTTCCGCGGTGACTGCCCGAGCGAAGACCGGCGCGTTGATGCCGGAGAAGGCCAGCGGACCGCCCGGGGTCGGCAGCGGTGGGGGTGGAGCGGTGATCGACGCTGGGTCGGCCGGCGGCATGTCCACGTCCGGCACGTTTCCGGGCGGCGCGACGGTGACCGGGAGAGTGGGCACGACCGGCTCCGGGTCGGCCGGCGGCGGGTCGCTCGGGGCCGGCTGAGGCTCCGGCTGCAGCGCGATGCCTTTCGCGCCGGAGGCGGTGTCGTTGCCGACGATGATGCCGGCTATGTTCGTGCCGTGGCCGTAGGTGCCGAGGTGCCGGAGGTTGTCGGGCTGCGACTCGAACGACAGGGCGGGGCCGTTGACGATCTGCGCGGCCGGGAGCCCGAGCACCGACGCGACACCGGTGTCGATGTGCGCGACGTCGACACCCTTGCCGGTCAGGGCCGCCGTGCTCACCGGGGAGGGATCGCGGACGCGGTCCCGCGCTCTCGCCGGAGTTGGCCGCGCTCGGCGTCGACTACCAACCCGGCACCGTCGACCAAGGGCACCGGCCCGGGATCACCGGAACCGACAACATCGGTGGATTCAGACTCGACCCGTCCCCTCACGGGCAAAGTTCGGTTCCGCCGCTTCCAGTCGCGGTACCGGGATGCCCAACCGTCGTGCTTCGGCCAGGGTGTCCCGGCAGACCTCACGCGGCTCCTCAGCGTCGGGGTTGGAGTGCGCCGCAAAGTTCACGCGTACGGGTGCGAAATGCGCAGTCAGCCAGGCGAGCGCGGGGGCCGTCAGCCAGGTGGGCGCACGGAACAGCAGCAGCAGGCCGCCCCGGTGACGTCGCAGGTCAAGGCCGCGCGCCTTGAGGAGCGGCAGCAGCCCACCAGGGAGGCGCTGGCCGAGGCGGTCTACCACGGGGAAGTCGCCGCGTTGTGCGACCGCGCCCGCCAGCTACAGGCCACGCTGCCCGCGGCGGAGGCTTTGGCGACCTTCCTACGCGGCATGGTCGACCACATGGATGCCCACGAGGGCCTGGCCCGGACGCTGGCCACGCTCATGGCCGATCGCTCGGGCGTCCTCGCCGAGGGCAGCCGGGCGCTGGAGCAGGCTGTCACCGACCTGGTGGCCGCCGCCGTGCGGGACGGCGCCGTTCGCGACGACGTGGGTGCCGGTGCCGTGATGATGGCGCTGCATGGCATCGGTGCGGCCCATGACCGCCCCGGTTGGCGGGCCGAGACCGACGATGTCATCACCCTCGTGCTGGACGGGCTGCGCCGCCCGCTATGACAAGGTGCGACACGAGCCCGCATGCCGTTAGCGAAGGATCCGGTCAGTGGTGAGGTCGCCGCATTTCGAGAGGCCCTGTTGCAGCTCTCCACGAGCCCCGCTGTCGTGCTCGCTCAGCCGCCCGGCACTCGTACCGACGCGGCCTGGACAAACCTGCTCTTCCGCTCGGCCGCTGGGCCAGAGCGCCGGACTGCCGACGCCACCCGGCCTGGCGACCACACTCCCCGGCCATGCCTACGACAGGGACGGTACGTCATACCAGGCCGGGCGGGGACTCATTCGGTAGCGGGCAGGCCGCAGTGCGGCAGTAACCCCTGCTACTTGTGTTGGATGGTCATCTCGGAGACGACCAATCCACCACCGAAGTCGACTGTTCGACCGCGCGGATTCGCGTAGGTGTAGGAGGCGCAGTCGACGTAGTCGGCCCGCTCTCCGTTGACGAGACAGCTGAACTGCCTGAACGCCTCGTTCGGGTTTACGGCGACATAACCGTTGCGGTTCAGGACGTAGCTGGTTCCGTTGACGTTCACGGTCCAGTTGTTGTCGGAGAAGTTGAGGTAGATCTTCAGGGCGTTGGAGTACTCGATGGACAGGCGCGCCCTGGCGAAGTCGTAGCCGTCCTTGATCGCCGTGCTCACATCGAAGGAAGCGCCGTTGGCTCCGAAGTAGGTGATCGCGGCCACGGTTACGGTCGTGTCAAGGTACTGGGGCTGGATGGCGCGGAACATGTAGTACGCGTTGACCTGCTGCTCGATCATGCCGTGGTGGATCTCGCCGATGAAGCCGGTGTGTCCGTAGGCGATGGCCATTGAGTTGTACCGGTCGAAGTCGAAGTAGAATCCTGCTTTCGCTTGGAGGACGGCGCCGCTTGGCAGTGGCTGCGGTAGAGCCGTCTGGCAGTTGACGACAGCACCTGGCGGCGTGGCGTGCGAGTGGGGTTGCCACCGGCGGGATGGCGTCGTCTGCTCCGCGTACGCGATGTACGCGTAGTAGCCGGCGTGGTCGCCGGCAGTGAGGCTGCCGTCCGGCCGGAAGGAAAAGTAGAGCAGGTCGTCCTTCTCGACACATATCCAGTACTGGCCGGTCTGGTTCGGGTTCATCCTGTTCGAGGAGTCGAACCCATTCTGGAACACCTCGACCGTGAATCCGGCCGAGCTCGCGCCGACATATTCGGTGAAGTTGAATCCGAGGAAGAGGGTTCCCGGTGCGGGCGCCCTGAACGCTGCGACCGGATACCGTTCGTCGGTCGCGAAGACCACGCCGACGCTGTTGTGCATGAGCGGGGCAATGCTGACAGATGTTTGGCCGTCCGTGTCGGCCCAATATTCTCCACCGAGGTCGGCGTCGTATGCGAGGCGGAGCTTCGTGAGGTGGGTGCCGGCGCCTGAGCCCGTTGCGGCGAAGTACTGGAGCCCGTAGTCATCTTGCAGGCCGGAACCGAGCTGCGCGAGGTTGGTCGGGTGGTTGGTCGGATCTGATCCGCACAGCTCGTAGTTCGTATGCGTCACCGGTGAGAGGACCGCGGGTTCCTCGGCATCGGCGTAAGCGACCCAGGCGTAGTAGCCGCATCTGTCGCCGGGTACGGTCGTGCCGTTCGTCCTGAAGACGAGGTAGAGCATGTCGCCTCTGAGTACCTTGACCCAGTGCTCGTCACCAGCTTCCTTGGCAACCTCGAACTCGGGCCCGAAGCCGTTGTGGCAGACAGTCAGCGTGAACCCGCCGGAACCCGGTTGCGGATAGGCGGTCGCGCTGAACCGGGCGACCATCCACCCAGACTCCGGCGCCTTGAATCCGATGACCGGGTAGGTGGTGCTGCCCGGGTCCGCGACACCGATGCCGGGATACTGGAGTGGAGCGACGAGCGAGCGCCGTCCGGCGCCGTCGTCGTGGTACCAGTATTCGCCGCCCATCGCTGTGTCGCTCCCGCGCGACATCAGCGTGAGCGTGGTGCCGCGACCCGATCCGGTCGCGGCGAAGTAGTAGACCCCGTGATCACCGACGGCGCCCGTCGAGAGCTTGGCAAGGTTTGCGACGCCGGTTCCGGTGTTCGCGCCGCTGAGTTCGTACCTGACTCTCGCGGCATCCGGGTCGAAGCGCCATGGATAGCCCATGCCCTGGTTCGCTTGGAGCGGCCGGATGTGACGCAGTTCGTAGTCCGGCATGATCCGACCGTTGTGCAGGCCGGTGATCTCTCGTTCGGTCGCGTCGATATGGCCGGCGTAGGCGGAGCCGAACGCTCTTGGGCCTTGCGCCCCCTCGGACATGATGGGGCCCTGGTAGATGCCCTTCATGCCCTCGAAGAGGGCGACGTTGTCGGCGACCACCTGCGCGAGGGATCGTGAAGTCGCGCTGTCGGCGTTGAGGGTGACCTGGTTCATTACTGACGGATCCACGCCGCCGTTGACGTCGAGGAATGCGCCGCCGGTGTGATAGTTGTTCTTGATCAGGCTCGATTCTATCTCGGCGTATTCGAGCATCTGGTCGGACTTGTTCGCGTATGAGGTCGTCAGCCATCCGTGGCGCAGGTTGCCGTTGGCCTCTTGGGCGAGCTTGTCTTCGACGCCGGGCACATTCCAGTACTGGTTGGTCGCCGAGGGATACATGAACCAGTAATCCTCGTGGAGCGCGACGGTCCAGGGGAGGTTGCGCGTTGTCGCCAGATAGTCGGCGAAGCTCTTCGCCGATCCCCAGCTGGTGGAGGCGGGGTAGTGGGCAGGGTTCGAGATGTCGAGCGTGTCCCGCTGCCACCGGTGGTCGATCAGCAGCAGGTCGTCCATCCCGAACCGCTCGTGGAGCATTCGGTAGTGCCGCTTTCGTTCCTGATACGACGGGCGGTATTCCCAGGTGTCGTAGATGACCAGGGTGTCGAGCGTATCGCGGTAGGCCGACTTCGTGGCGTTGGTCAGGTACACACAGTCGAGCATGTCGGCGGATGCTGTGACGTACATCGTCTCGTCCAGCGGGTTGGTCTCGCCCGCTGAGTTGAGCTCGTAGTGCGCGACCATGCCATGCGTGGCCGCGCCTGATGTGACGCCCGGGGAGTTGTCAAGGAGCGTGGAGCCGGTTTTCGCCTTGTCCAAGTAGGCGGAGAGGAAGTAGGCCTGGTCGACCAGAGTGACCGCGACCTCTTCGACGAACGCCGACGTGTGCTGGGAGAGGCTCGAGGAGGTGGCGGCCCGGCCCGTTCCGAAGCCGGTGTAACCGCCGTGCCCACGTGTGCTGTCGCTGGTCGCGCGGATCATGAGCGACTTCTTGAGCAGCTGGAAGCTGAAGGTCTTCGTGGTGGTGACGCCAGCGAGGCTGTCGGTGTAGGTCAACGTCAGTACCTGGTTGGCGAAGGCTGTTGTCATGGACGTGGTGGCGGCGTTGGCGAGGCCTTCTGGGGTCAGTTCGCTGCCGCTCAATGGCAGGTAGTAGGTGCCGGCACCGGCTGCTGCGGTGATGAGGCCCCGATTGTCGACTCGAACGCCGACTTCGATGAGCCCCTTCTGTACTTGAGGCGAGGCCAGGTTGACCGTGTAGACGACGGTGTGCCCGCCTTCGGTGTAGGTGAACGTGCACAGGTTGTTCGCCGCGTCGTGGACGGCGCTTGTCGACCCGGACCGTCGCGTCGCGATCGGGCGCAGGTGGATGTCCCAGGCCGGCGGAGCCAGTGGGGTGGACGTGGTCTGGGGATTGGCGTGTGCTCGGCGCGGATCAAGGCCGATGTTGAGTGCAGCCGCACCACCGACAGCCAACGTCGTGATCAAGAGTTTGCGTCGAGATAGTTCCATGACGGCGTCCGCCTCCTCGCGCTGGATCGATCCCAGTGACCGTGCGCCCATCCTTCAGTCGACCTCACTTGTACGTCAAGTGCCGCCACGTTGAACGAGTCCGCTGACTCAGACCTGGTCGCCTTGTAGGACAAGTGTCGCAGCATGTGTGCCTATGGGCTCAGCTAGACCCGCGCCGCCGTGCAGCAGTGATCCACCCATGCATTGTTGCTGGCAGGAGCACCTTTGAGGCCGCTCGAGGGAGTCCAGTTCGGCCTCCGGCCGGCGACAGCCGCGTGCCACGATGGCCGCAAGGGCGATCGCCTCGAGTGCGGACGCACCCGTTGGCTCGCCATCCTGTGTGATAGCTGCCGGGCGCTCTATTCTCAGGACCGACACGATCAACTGACAGAGGTATGAGTTGTACACCCGGGCGTCGGGCTGGGGGAGTGGTCAGCGGCCGAGCACACGCCGGTGGCCTCGGGGTGAAGGGGCGCTGAGGTCAGCCGCTTGAGGTTTTACCTCGGCGGAGGCCGACGACAACACCGGCGGCGATTGGCAGCGGCGAGTCGGGGCCCGGTAGCGGTCGGCCTTCGCCGTGGGCGACGTTAGCGGTGGCAACGGGTCGGCCGGACGCATCCGCCGGCGAGGGCGGACAGGCCTCCGTCACGGTGCGACGTAGGGGATCGTCTGGGGGCCCTCGGGGAGGACACAACAGCGGGCGTCGGGGCCGGCCTGATGCAGGGCACGTTCGACTTCCGCGCCGACGTCGGGCACCTCGTTGAGGTGGGCAGCCTCCAGCTGCTGGGCGTCAAGACCGTCGCAATGCACTCCGACGCTGGCGTAGGTGCAGGTGCGTGCCTGGATCTGGACCTGCCACTGGTCGGGAAGCGTCTGCTTGCGGGCCGCGATCTGGTCGAGTAGTGCCTGTGGTGACTCGGCACTTGTGAGCACGTCGACGTACGATCCGTGATCGGGGTAGCCGTCGCTGCACTCAGCGGCGACGATCAGTCGCCCTCCCGGCTTGGTGACGGACGCTCCGGCCGACATGCCTTTGACCGCCTGATAGAGGTTCTGGTCCAGTGGGTAGCCGGAGTTGGTCGTCACGACGACCTCGAACAGCGCATCCACCGGGACCATCGACAACTCGCGAGCCGCGCGGCACGCGGCGCGGTGCATGGCGATCAGGTCGCCGCCGAACGCCCGGACGATCTGGTGGTTGCGGTTCATCACCACGTCGACGGCGAAGTCGCAGCCTGTCATCCGGGCGATGGCGCGGACGTCGTCGTGTACCGGGTTTCCCTCGGTGATCGCCCAAGTCGCGTTGGGATTGCCGATCCTGTGGGCGTCGTGCAGCACCAGCACCGTGTCGAGGCCGGCCAGTCCCGGCGCGATCATCTTCGGCCCGCCGGAGAACCCGGCGAAGAAGTGTGGCTCGACGAAGCCGGTCGTGATCTTGACGTCGGCGTCAGCCCAGGTCCTGTTGAGCCAGACGGGCACTCCTGCGCCCGCCGTGCCGCACCAGGTCAGGTCAGAACCGTCCCGCGCGTCGTGGTTGACCACGTTGACGTTTCGGAGGACTTCGGGGCCGAGCATGTCGAGCAGCTCCGCCTCGGTGTTGCCGCGATGCGTGCCAGTCGCGACGATGACGACGACGTTGGCCAGATCGACCAGGTCGGAGATCTCGTCGAGAATCTCCGGCACCATCACATGTCGTGGCTGGGCTCGTGTTCCGTCGCAGACTGAGATGGCGACGGTGGTGTGGCGTCCGGTGCCCTTGGCGATCAGACGCTCGCGCAACGCAGGCCCGGCGACCGGATGACGGATCGCGCGACGGACCTCGGCCGCCTGATCAGCGGCCCCGTCGACATAGCGTGGCTCCACCACCACTGTGCGGCCGGCCGGCACATCGACCTCGAGTCCGTGGCGCCCGTAGGCCAGGCGCACACGGCGAGTGTGACTCACCGCGCGCACCGGTGTGCCGCAAACCGGATCCGGCCGTCCCGGTTCGCGGTCGTCACGACCGCTCCCCGAGCCGGCCCACGGCCAACGGAGGACGCGCGGTAGCGCCACCGTCCACGACGATGTCCTGGCCCGTGATGAGCGATGCTCCATCGGACAGCAGGAATGCGATGACCGAGGCCACTTCCTCGGGCTCGCCCATCCTGTTCATCACATGCAGCCCTTCGTCGGCGGCTCGGGCGGCCACGGGATCAGTGGCGGTGTCCCATTCCTCAGTACACATCCGGGTGCGGATGGCACCAGGAGACACCGAGTTCGCCCGCAACCCGCGGGGGCCGTAATCCACAGCGAACTGGCGGGTCATCGCCACGATCGCCCCCTTGGTCGCGGCATAGACGAACGCCGCCGGAAAGCCGCGGCTCGCGTGAATGGACGCCACCGAAACCAGAGCTCCGCCCGAGGTCATCGCCCGGGCCGCGGCAGCGCACCCCCAGACGGCACCCAGGAGATTCACATCGATCTGGGCTCGGACGCTGTGCTGCTCGACTTCGGCTGCCGAGCCGTTGATCTGAATGGCCGCATTGTTCACCCAGCCCTTGAGCTCGCCGAGGTCGGACGCGCAGGAAACCGCTGCTTCGTGTGTCGCGGGTGCTGACACATCGCCGGCGACTCTGGCCACGGAAGCGGGCAGCCGATCGAGCTCGGCCGCATCCCGATCAACGCCGACGACTGCCCATCCATCCGCGACGAGGGCACGTACCGTCGCCGCACCGATGCCGCCGGCGGCGCCTGTGACGACAGCGACGTTCACTCGAGCCCCGCCAGGCCCTGCCGGGTGTCCTGCAGATCGTCTCGCATCGCGGCTGCCGCGCCGTCCTCGTCCTGCGCGGCGATACGGTCGCGAAGAGCGGTGTGCCGGGTGATGGCCGCCTCAAGATCCCCGCCGTGAGCCAGATACGACTGCCACACGGCCAGGCGCGACTTCATCAGCAGCGGACTGAGGCCGTCGAGAATCAGTCCGAACAGCGGGTTGGCCGCGCTCGCGATGGCACGGTGGAACTCCAGGTCGACGGCGAGCATCTGCTTGTCGTCGGTAGCGGTCCGCATCGCGTGCAGCAGATCACTGAGCCGAGCGATGTCGGGGAGTTGCGCGTGCCGGGCCGCGATGCGAGCGGCCCCCACCTCCAGCACCTCCCGGACGTCGTGCAGCTGGTCGAAGGAGACCCCGTCGTAGCTGACCCGCGTCTCGAACAGCGAGGACAGATGGTCGCCGCCGGGGAGTGCGACGACACCTTCGCGTCCTTGCTGCCGGCGGATCAGCCCACGCCCGGTCAGTTCGGCCAGCGACTCGCGGATCACGGTGCGTGAGACACCGAACCGCTCCGCCAGCTCGCCGGTCGGCGGGATGGAGTCGCCTTCCGTCAGACCCTCATCGCGCAGCAATTGGAGTAGCTGTCCAGACACGACGCTCGTCAGCGGAACGCGCGCGTCAGAGGTCACCTTGTCGCCCATGCGGCCAAGTCTAGTATGACAAGTGGTCCGGAGGCTATCGGCGACTCGCAGCGGTCATCTGGACACTTGACATACAAGTGATTGACAACGTTCCGTGCGAGGCCCTAGGTTTCTGCCCAGTACAGGGCTAGTGGCGCGCCGAACCGCCACGTGAGGCCACGGATCTAGGAGCGTTGTGACCAAGATTGACAGTGTCGACTTGTACTACTTGTCGATGCCCACGGTCGAGAACGTCGCCGACGGGAGCCAAGACGTTCTGCTCGTCCGGGTGCGCGCCGCCGACTGGGAGGGATGGGGTGAATGCGAGGCCTCGCCCCTGGTCTCCATCGCCAGCCTCGTCGCACCGATGTCGCACAGCGCGTGCCAGCCGGTTCTTGGCTCCGTCCTCGGTCAGACCATCGACAGCATCGACGACGTCCGGCGAATCACCGCGCTCGTCCGGGCCAACTCCTTCGACCAGCTCCAGGCCGCACACACCCTTTCGGGCATCAACATCGCGCTGTGCGACCTGCTCGGCCGAAGGTACGAGGTGCCGGTCCACGAACTCCTCGGCGTCCGCGGCGCGTCACCCAAGACTCCATACGCGTCCACCCTGTTCGGGGCGACGCCCGACGAGACGCGGGCCGAGGCCGCCCGGCTGGCCGGAATGGGCTTCCGGGCGGTCAAGTTCGGGTGGATGGGATTCGGAGCGAGTTCCCTCGCCGCCGACGTCGACCAACTCGCCGCCGCGCGCGAGGGCTTGGGGCCGGATGTGGACCTTCTGGTCGATGCCGGTATGGCCTGGGTCGGCCGTCCCGATCAGGCACGGGCACGCATCCCGGCGCTGCGCGATTTCCGGGTGCGCTTCATCGAGGAGCCGTTCGTCGCCGAAGAGTTCGACGCCTACGGGGAGTTCGGCGCCGCGGCGAGGGAGGCCGGCGTGGCGGTGGCCGGGGGAGAGGGGTGTCACAACGTCGCCTTGGCGCTGACGATGATGACGCATGCCGATCTGGACTACGTGCAGATCGACGCCGGCCGGATCGGCGGCATCACCGAGGCCGCGGACGTCGCCGACGCCGCACTCTCCCAGGGCCGTACCTTCCTCAACCACACCTTCACCTCCCACCTCGCCTTGAGTGCGTCGCTCCAGCCCTTCGCCGGGCACGGTGCCGAGGGGCTGTGCGAATACCCCGTGAACCCCAGGCCGGTCTCGTACGACCTGACGACCACGCACATTCCCGTCGACAGCGACGGTCTCGTCCGGATTCCCGATGCGCCCGGGCTGGGCGTGACGCCGAACCACCGGACCATCGCGACCTACCTGCAACAGGTCGAGATCAGCGTCCAGAAGCGGATTCTCTACCGGACGCCGGACCTCGACGTCGTCTCACCCGCCGACGAGGAGATCGCCGCATGAACATCCTGGCCATCGGTGCCCACCCCGACGACGTCGACCTGCTCTGTGGCGGGACGCTGGCGAAGTACGCCCGCGCCGGCCATAAGGTCACGGTCGCGATCGCCACGAACGGTGACGTCGGCTCCACGACGCTCAGCCGGCCCGAGATCGCGGCGATCCGCCATCGGGAGTCGCTGGCCGCGTGCGAGGTCATCGGTGCCGACCTCATCTGGATGGGCTTCGAGGACGAGTGGCTGTTCGACGATCGCGAAACGCGTACCCGGTTCATCGATGTCTATCGGCAGGCGCGGCCCGACATCGTGATCGCCCACTCCACCGGCGATTACCACCCGGATCACCGGGTGGCCGGTCAGGTGGCGGCTGACGCGCGAATTCCGGCTGCCGTCCGGCTCGTCGAGACCTCGCTCCCGGAGCTGAGCGTGATCCCGAAGCTCTACACGATGGACACCGTCGGGCAGCTCGAGCAGGGTCTCGACGTCTACGTCGACATCAGCGACGTGATCGACGTGAAGACCGACATGCTCGGCGCCCACGTCAGCCAGAAGGATTGGCTCACCCACATCTTCGACATGAGCTACATCGAGTTCATGAGAGGCCAGGCAGCGACCCGCGGTGCCGAGATCGGCGTCGCCTTCGCGGAGGCCTTCCGCGAGGTCCCGACGTATCCGCCGTCACGTCCCGATCTGCCGCCTCTCGGTTACGTCTAGCGCCACACACCCCAAACGAGGAGTACGATCATGGCAATCACCCGACGTGCCTTTCTCGGGGCCGGGCTCGGTGCCTCGGCAATCGCAGTGCTCGGCGCCTGCAACAACTCATCGACTGAATCGAACAGGTCCGACGGCGAGATCGCCGGTGAGATCCGTTTTTCCATCTGGTTCGGGTCGAGTGATATCGACATGTGGAAGCAGGTCGTCGCCGGCTTCACCGCGGCCCATCCCAAGGCTAGCGTCAAGTTCGAGCCGCTGGAGTACAACCAGTACTACACCAAGCTCAACACCCAGTTCGCCGGCGGCAATGCACCCGACGTACTGGGCATGCAGTTCCAGTCGCGTGTCTGGGGACCGTCCGGTCTGCTCGCCCCATTGACAGATGCGGTGTCGGCCGACATCGGCAAGCTGCCGGCGTCCCTCGTCCGATACGGGCAGGCGACGGTCGACGGCACCACAAAGCAGTACGCCCTGCCATGGCGCTTCGTCGGGCACTCGTTGTACGGGAATCTGACCGCCATGAAGGAAGCCGGAATCGCGCGGCCGGACTCGTGGCGGCTGGACGATCTGGTCGCCGCGGCCAAGGAGCTCACCACCAACGACGCCTTCGGGCTGTACGTCCCCGGCGTGTCGGGTGAGACGGCCATCGCCAGCACCTTCGGCGCGTCGCCGGTGTCGGCCGACGGCAAGACCGCCACCTACAACACTGAGGCGATGATCGCTCACAAGACATTCCTCCGTGACCTGATCTACAAGCACAAGGTCTCTCCCGGCCCCGATGTGATGTCGAAACAGAAGGACCCATTCGCCAGTGGGCAGGCGCGTATGGTCTTCGCCGGCAGCTGGAGCAACCCGACCTTCCGCAAGGGAGCCACCGCGTTCGACTGGGACATTCTGCCGAACCCGGAGGGGGCGCAGAGGGCCAAGAACTATGCCGGCCCGGACCACATCGCCGTCTACGCGAAGAGCAAGAACCTGGCGACCGCTACCGCGTTCGTCCGGTACGCCGTCTTCGAGCGGGAGGCGCAGACGCTCATCGCGGCTACCGGCGCGCCGGTCCTCAACGACTACCTCAAGGACCCCCAGCGCATCGAGTCCGAGGCCAAGCTGAAGCCAGCGCACTACAAGTACTTCATCGACGAGGCGACCGAGAACGGTACCGGATGGACCTTCGTGCCGGCATTCGCGGAGCTTGAGAAGCTCGAGGGCGATGCGAACTACGCCATCATGTCCAATCCTGGCTCCGACATCCCCGGCATCCTCAACGATCTCAACGCCAAGGTCCAGTCCGCGCTGGACAAAGCGAAGTAATGGCCCCGTTGTCGCCGACCCGCCGGGTGCGCGGCGCCCGGCGGGTGACACCGGGCGCCGCACCGTGGTTGCCCGTCCTGCTGCTGCCGGTCACGGTGGGTCTCGTACTGGTCTACTTCTCGGCCGTGTACGGGCTGACGCTCGGCTTCACGGACTGGAACCTCATCTCCAGCCCGACGTGGGTCGGCACCGAGAACTTCGCCCAGATCCTGGACGACGACCGGTTCTGGAAGGCGTTTCGCAACACGCTCGAGATCGTGGCGGTGACGGTCCCGGGGAAGGTGGTGATCGGCCTGGGACTGGCGATTCTGCTCTCGCGTATCAGCCGGTTGAGCAGCTTCTTCCGCCTCGCCCTGTTCTTCCCCACCAGTTGCTCCGTCGTCGCCGTCGCCTTCCTGTGGGTCTACCTGTACGACCCGAACGGTCTGTTCAACTCGTGGCTCGGCGCCCTGGGGTTCGACGCGGTGAAGTGGATGTCGCCCGACCATGCCCTGACATCGGTCAACGTAATGATCATTTGGGGTGGGGTCGGGTACGTCGCGCTGCTGTTCCTCGCCGGCCTGCAGTCGATTCCCACCGAGTACTACGAGGCCAGTCGGCTCGACGGCGCGTCGGCATGGCGCCAGTTCTGGTCCATCACCTTCCCGCTGCTGACCCCGACGACGTTCTTCGTCGTCGTCACGGGAATCATCACGTCACTGCAGACCTTCGGTGAGGTCTTCATCCTGGCCGGTCCGATGGATTCGACCTTGACCATCACGAGCTACATCTACGAGCGCGCGTTCACCGGCTTCGAGATGGGCTATTCGGCGGCGCTGTCGGCCTTCTTGATTCTGATCCTTCTGGCGGCCACGAGTGCTCAGCTGTGGTTCCAGCGTAAGTGGGTGACCTATGAGCGTTGAGCTGGATCGGCGGCCCGGCGTGACACCCGTGCGGGAGGCTCGCCGCACCCGCACCGGCCGTGGCTGGGAGTACGTCATTCTCTCCGTGGCCGTCGTGATCATTCTCGGGCCGTTCCTCATCGCCGCCCTCACCTCGCTGCGGACCAATGCTGACTACGTCAGCTCCACGTCGGTGATACCGACCGAGTTCACCCTCTCGAACTACGTCAGGGTCTTCGAGGAGATCCCCATGGGGAGGATGATCCTGAATGGGCTCTTCATCGCCGTGCTCGGGACTGTCGGTGGGCTGGCCGCCAGCCTGGTCGGCGCGTTCTGCTTCGCCAAGCTTCGATTTGTCGGTCGCGAACCCCTGTTCGGGGTCGTGTTGTTCACCATGCTCGTGCCCAGCACCGTCACGCTGATCCCGCTGTACACGATCATCCGGGCACTCGGCCTGGTGGACACACCGTGGGCGCTCATCCTACCGCTCTGCACCGGCAGCGCCTTCGCAGTGTTCTTCCTACGGCAACACCTGATGAGCGTGCCTCATGAATTCTACGAAGCCGCCGCGCTCGACGGCTGCTCCTTCCCCGGAACCATTTTCCGGGTGTATCTCCCGCTGGTTCGCGGGCCACTGGCGATCCTGGCCATCCTGAATTTCCTCGCGTCGTGGAACGACCTGCTGGGCCCGTTGATCTACCTGAACACGCCCGAGGAGATGACCCCAACCGTGGGCCTGACCTACTTCAGAGGGCAGTACACGACCGATTTCCCGGTCATGCTGGCCGGCGCCCTGGTCGTGCTCGTCCCGACGACGATCATCTTTCTCGTCTTCAACCGCCATATCCGCGATGGTCTGGCGATCAGTGGCAGCCTCAAGTAGCTGCCGGTCCTCTGAGGAGTCTCTGTCGTGTTCTCGCTCACACTCGTCAGCGCACGGCCGGTCACCGGACAGGTCCGGTGTGCGCAGACCCGTCCGGCGGTCAACGCAACACGGTCGACAGGATCTGACGCAACGCGGTTCAGCGGGATCCGCGTGACCCTGAACTGGGATGAGCGGCCAACGGAGCTCGTCCGGTTCAGCATCGGCGACACCGAATTCGCGTTGTGGGCTGATCACGTCTCGCGCGAACACCCGATCCTGCTGCCTGCCCTGGGCGTCGCGATCACGTGCGGCGACGACGACCGTGACTACGCGGCGATCGCCGCCGACGTGGGAGCCAGGTCCGGACTCTCGGCCCTGCAGCGTATCGATGACGCCGACGAACATTCGTACGCTGCGGCGGCCTCGCGCGGTCGCCGGCTGCACTCGCCGACATGGCTGGGGCTGAGCCGCGACATGCGCCTCTTCGCACTCGGCTTCAACGGTATCGGCTCCGGCAACGCGTCGGAACGGATCTGGGACTGGATCGCGCCTCAATGGCACGGTGAGGCGATGGCACTTGCGGAGTCGGACGAAATGCCGGTGCGATACCTCTCCATGATGGGTCGTGGCCTCGGCCCGCACGATTCGACCACGCGCCGGCTGCGCGGCGGGTGCCTGCCCATTCTCGACGTCACACGACATGACGGCGGAGTCCGCTATGACCTCACGGCGTTCGTGGCTCCCGAGCGGACGCCGCTGGACGGCATGGCGAGTCTCGGCACCCCCTTCCTGCTCGCAGACGGTCACAGCGCGGGCCACATGTTCACCGACGCCCAGCAGGCCGAGTTCGATCGGCTCACGACGGACTACGCACCGGCCGAAGAGTCCGTCCTCTTCGTGCGTATGCGCGCCACCAACGTGACGGCGGTACCGCGATACGCCTTCATGAAGGCACCCGAACCGCATCGGGCCGGCGCCGACACACCGATCGACAAGCCGCTGGACGGCGGCCTGAACCCACTGGTCGGCGCGTTGGTCTTCAGCTCGGGGCGCGTCGCCTATACGGCAACGCTGGACGATCGGCCGCTGCACACCGAGGAGGTCGCATCGCTGCTGCAGCCGGGATCGTCGACCACGCTCGACATCCGGCTGCCGCACCGGCCGATTTCCCTCGCGCGAGCGTCGGCCCTGCGCGACCGTGAGTACGACGGCGTCCTCGCCGATGTCGAGGCATTCTGGACGAGCAAGCTCGCGGCTGCCGCCACGATCGAGGTGCCCGAACCTCGGATCACCGAGATGGTGGCCGCTGGTCTGCTGCACCTCGATCTCGTGACCTACGGGGAGGACCCCGGCCACACACTCGCGCCCACAATCGGCATCTACGCCCCGATCGGCTCCGAGAGCGCACCGATCATCCAGTACTTCGACTCAGCCGGCCGCCCGGACCTGGCGGAGCGGTCGCTGCGCTATTTCCTGGACAAGCAGCACGACGACGGCTTCATGCAGAACTTCGGCGGCTACATGCTGGAGACCGAGGCGACCCTGTGGTCGTTGGGCGAGCACTTCCGCTATACACGCGACGTCGCCTGGGCCGCCACGGTCCTACCGCAGATCGACCGGGCCGTCGGCTACATCCTTCGCAACCGGGAGCGGTCGCGTCAGACCGGTGTGCCGTACGGTCTCCTGGTCGGCAAGACGTCCGATCCCGAGGATCCATTCGCGTCGTTCATGCTCAACGGATACGCCGTTCTCGGTCTGTCGCGCGCCGCCGAGATCGCTGACGCGGTCGACGCCGACCGCGCTGGCAGGTGGCGTGCAGCGAGTGAGGAACTCAGGGCCGACGTGCGAGCCGCGTTCGCCGATGCGGTCGCGCATTCACCCGTGGTACCGCTCGGTGACGGAACCTGGGTCCGTACCGCGCCGCCGTGGCACGGTGACGGTGGGCCGCTGGCGCTGCGTCGGGACGCATCGAAGTGGTACACCCACGGCACCTTCTTCGCCCGCGACTCGCTCAACGGCCCGTTGTGGCTGGTTCTGCAGGAGGTCCTCGACCCGTCCGAGCAGCTCACCGCCGAACTGCTGGCGTACGCCGCGGAAATCCTCCACGAGGACAACACCGCGTTGAGTCAGCCGTACTACAGCCCGCACCCGCTGATCCATCTGCGTCGCGGCGAGGTCAACGCCTTCCTGCGGTCCTACTACACAACCTTCGCGACCCTCGCCGATCCGGAGACGTACTCGTTCTGGGAGCACTACTTTCACGCCAGCCCGCACAAGACCCATGAGGAGGCGTGGTTCCTCATGCAGACGCGGTGGATGCTCTATCTCGAGGACGGTGACCGGCTCAGGCTCCTCCCGGGCGCACCGCGAGCCTGGCTGGCGCCCGGCCAGCGGATCAGGCTCAAGGGTGTCCGTAGCTACTTCGGGCCGTTGGACGCGACGATCCAGGTCCACTCGGGCGGTGGATTCCTCGACATTTCGGTTCATCTCGATCCTCGGCGTGCGCCGCGCGAGGTCCAGGTGCGAATCCCGCACCATTCAGGACGCCGTGCGCGCTCGGTGTCGTCGGGTCGCTACGACGCAGCCGCGGAGATCCTCACGCTGGAGCCCGATGCCGGCGGCGACGTCCGTGCGCGCGTGCACTTCTAGCCACCCGATCAGCGATTGATAGGAGTACAGGTGAGAGCACTGGTCTTGGACCGGGTACAGGAGTTCGCCCTCAAGGAGCGGCCGACTCCCGACCCGGGTCCACACGAGGTGCTGGTACGGGTGACGGCAGCAGGTATCTGCGGCTCCGAGCTCGCCGGATTCAAGGGAACCGACGGCCTGCGACACCCGGGCCTGGTGTTCGGCCATGAGTTTCTCGGCTCGATTGCCGCAGTGGGGGACGCCGTGGCGACCGACGGGGCCATCGCCGTCGGCGCCACGGTGACGGCCAACCCACTCCGGTCCTGCGGGCTCTGCGGGCTCTGCCGGCTCGGGTCGCCGCATCTGTGTCAGTCACGACGGCTGCTCGGCGGCCACGTCGACGGCTGCAATGCCGAGTACGTCGTCGTGCCCGCCGCCTCCGTGCACGTGGTCGACCATCTCGCGGACCCTAACGCGGCCGTGTTCGCCGAGCCCACGGCGTGTGCCCTGCACGCTGTCGCGCTGACGAAGGTGGAGCCGGGTGGCTCCGCCCTGGTGCTCGGTGCCGGTCCCATCGGGCTGCTGATTCTGGAGGTGCTCCGCGCCCGCGGTGTCGAGTCGCTCTGGTTCACCGAGCGCAACGATGCGCGGGCGGCCGCGGCCGAGTCCACCGGGGCGGTGCGGCTCAGCCACACCCCCACCGAACTCATCGGCCATGTGCATGAGCTGACCGGCGGACTGGGAGCGGACGCGGTCTTCGACGCCGTCGGATCGAGCTCCATGCGGCTGCTTGCCGCCACCCTCACGCGACCCGGCGGCGATGCGTGCTTCGTCGGGCTTCACGAGGCGGACAGCGTACTGCCGTGGCGTGACCTGATTCGCCGGGAAGTGACGTGCACCGGCAGCTTCGCGTACACACCGGCGGACTTCAGCGAGGCAGTCGAGTCGCTCGGACGGGGACACCTCCGCTTTCGTGGTGAGGTCGTGCGGGCACCGCTCGCCGAGGGCCAAGCCTGGTACGAGCGGCTCCTGGACGGCCACCCGGCGACCAAGGTCCTGCTGGAGCCACGATCCGCGAACCAGGCAGACGTGCGAACGCCAGAGGATAGTGCTGATGAGGTCTAGCCTCCAGGACGATGTACCGACCGTCGTCTATGAGCCCGAAGGGATCGGCTGGGATCGTCCCGGGAAGCATCACTACCAGGTCGCGTTCCCGCTCGACGGCAGCTGGGGCTACTCTCTCGTCCCGCTCACCGTGATCAACGGCCGCCGGGGGAGCAGCGACGACAACGTCCTGGTCGTCGGTGGGACACACGGTAACGAGTGGGAGGGTCAGGTCGCAGTCAAGCGTCTGTGCAACGACCTCGACCCTGACCAGCTCGCCGGCCGTATCGTGTTGATCCCACAGCTCAGCGAGTCGGCATGTGCCGCCAACTCGCGCTGGTCGCCGCTCGACGGGGTCAACATGAACCGAGCGTTCCCGGGTGATCCCGCCGGGAGCATCTCATACAGAATCGCCCACTTCGTGACGTCGAGCATCTTCCCGGTCGTTCGCGTGGTCATCGACATTCACTCAGGTGGACGCGACACCCGGTTTCCGCTGGTCGCCTCGTTCCATCCGGTCGAGAACATTCCTCAACGCCGGGAGATGGCAGACGTCGCCAGGCTGTTCGACACGCCCTTCGTCATGATCTACTCCAGCGACATGGCGTCCGGTCTGCTGACCGACGAGGCGGAGGCGGCCGGCAAGATCACCATTGGGACGGAGTTCGGCTACGGCGAGTCTGTCGATCGCCGTGGCGTGCAGCACGGCTACGAGGGCGTCCGGAACGTCCTTCGCCACTACGGACTGCTCGCCGGAGCGGTGGCCAGGATCGAGCCGGAGCGCACTACTCCCACCAGGTTCATCGAGGCGGCAACCCTCGACGGTTACATCGCGGCTCCCAGCGACGGGATCTGGGAACCGCTCATCGATCCTGGGGACGACATCCTCGCGGGCCAGATTGTCGGTCGCCTGCACGACTTTTCCAGTCAGGCTGCGTCCCCGACGCCGATTCGCGCCCCGCGCGACGGTGTGGTCCTGATGCTGCACCTCCCCGCGATGACGACGAAGGGACAGACGCTCTTCTCCGTCGGGCACGAGGTCCCGTTCTAGGGGCGGCTGGTGGGTGGGGGCACGTCCGAACGCGCTCTACCGCGGAGAACGGGGCCGTCGACGGTCGAACCGTGCACCGTCTACACAGGAGTGGATGCATGCGGATTCTGGTGGCCCCGGACAAGTTCGCGGGCACATTGAGCGCGCCGGAGGCTGCGGCGGCGATCGCGGACGGATGGGGACGGCAGGCACCCGGCGACCAGCTCGACATGGTGCCCATGGCCGATGGCGGCCCCGGATTCGTCGATGTTCTGCATACGAGTCTGGGCGGTCGGATCGTCGGGATCGATGTGCGGGGCCCGTTCGGCGACCGGGTCCCGGCGAGCTTCCTGTTCGTCGCAAGAACGGCGTACATCGAGTCGGCCCACGCCTGCGGCCGGCACCTGACCGGTTCCCAGCGCGCCGAGCACGCATCGACCTACGGCGTCGGCGAACTGGTGCTGGCGGCCCAGCGCGCCGGCGCGAACCGAGTGGTGGTCGGCCTGGGAGGCAGTGGCAGCAACGACGGCGGAGCGGGGCTGCTGGCCGCCCTTGGGGCGACGGCGGACCGGCCCTTGGACGCCGGTGTGGCCGGCCTGGAGGGTGTGACGCACGTGGATCTGCCGCCCTCGCCCGATGTCGAATTGGTGATCGCCGCCGACGTCGACAACCCGCTGGCCGGGCCAACGGGCGCCACGAAGGTGTTCGGCCCGCAGAAGGGGATCCCGCAGGCACAGGTGGTTCGATGGGACGCGGCATTGGCGGCCTACGGCGCCGTGACGGGTCGGATGGTGGCCTCGTCCGCCGGTGCGGGCGCCGCCGGCGGGTTAGGTCATGCGCTGCTCCTGCTCGGCGCGGCGCGGCGTTCCGGGGTCGACGTCGCGGCAGAAGCGGTGCGGCTGTCCGAGCGCACGGCACACGCCGACCTGGTGGTGACCGGCGAGGGCTCCTTTGATCGGTCCAGCGCCGGCGGGAAGGTTCCGGCGGGGGTCGCGGCGCGCGCTGCCGAGGCGGGCCGTCCGTGCGTGGTGCTGGCCGGCCGGGTCGACCTGCCGAGTTCCGATCTGCGGACGCTGGGGGTCGACGCCGCCTACTCGCTCGTGGAGACCCTCGGAGTCGAGCGGGCACTGACGGAGCCCGCCGCGGCACTGGCCGACCTGGCTTCCCGTGTCGCACGTGCCTGGTCTCGGTGAGGTGCCGGCCGGCTCGTTGTCCAGCTGGGTTCATGTCGACGACGAGGTCGGCGCGCGGCGCGGGGCGGCTGATCGGGCCACCCGCGCCGCGTGTACACCAGCGCCGTAGCCGTTGTCGATGTTCGTGACGACAACCCCCGGAGCGCAGGAGCTGAGCATGGCGTGGAGGGCGGTTACACCGCCGGCAGCTACACCGTATCCAGTGCTGGTGGGCACGCCCACCAGCGGTGTGCCGACCAGTCCTGCGACCACCGACGGGAGCGCGCCTTCCATCCCGGCGACCACGATCAAGCAGTCAGCCCGCGCGAGCTGTTCACGGACCGCGAGAAGACGGTGCAGTCCTGCTACGCCGACGTCGTCGATTCGTTCGACTCCGGCACCGTGCACTCGCGCCGCCACCGCGGCCTCCGCGGCCACTGGTCCGTCGGAAGTGCCGGCCGCGACCACAACCACCAGACCGCGAGGCGGTGGCAGTGGGCCGAGGACGGCTGTTCGCGCGACGCCGTCGATCACGGCACCGGGAAGTGCTGCGTGCACCGCCTCACGGGCGCCGGCATCGAGGCGGGTTGCCAGAACCGCGCGGTCCGGGTGGCGTGCATGCAGCTCCGCGAGCGCGTTGACGACCTGCCCGGCCGTCTTCCCCGGCCCGTACACCACCTCGGCGTCGCCAGTGCGGCGGGCTCGGTCGACGTCGAGTCGTGCCCAACCCAGGTCCACCGTCTCCGGGTGGTCCGACGTGTCCGGCATGAGGGTCGCCTCCCGTCGTCGTTGCGTGAATTACACATTACATGTAATTGTTGGGACCGTGGTGTTCGACCGGGCCCGTCTCGCCGACAAGGCCTACCAGTGGATCAAGGACCGGATCCTCGCGCGTGAGCTCGTGCCCGGGCAGCACCTGAGTGTGCCGGCGATCGCCGAGGAGCTCGACCTCAGCCGCAGCCCGGTGCGCGAGGCCGTGCAGCGGCTGGTCCAGGAGGGGCTCGGCGAGGAACGTCCCCACAAAGGCGCGGTGGTCGCCCGCGTAGACGTCCTGGCGCTGGTGGATCTCTACGAGGTGCGGGCGGCCCTCGAGGGCCTGTCGGCGCAGCGGGCAGTGCATGCGCGGGACGCGATGCTGCTCGAGGATCTCACGGCGATCCACCACGACCACCGGTCGGCGGCACATGACGGGCGACTCGCCGATGTGATCCGTGCCGACATGCTGTTCCACAGCCGCATCGCCGCAGCGGCCGGCAATGCTCAGCTCGTGCGCACACTGGCGCCACTGCTGCAGCGGATGTCACTCGCAATGCTCGCCGGTGAGCAGGAGCGGACAACTGAGGCCCTGTCCGAGCACGAGGCCGTCATCGAGGCTGTCCGCGCCGGGGAACCGCAGCGCGCGCGAGACTCCATGACGGACCACCTGGAGCGGGTCCGAGCACGGTTGCTGGCCAAGGTCGCGGACACGGAGGAAGTGGCACGGTGATCGGAAGGGCTGGCGTGGTAGATCTCTTAGCCGTACTCACTGGGGCCGACGCCGAGGCGGCAGGTGCGTTCGCTGTCCAACTCGGCTCGGCACGGAGCGTCGCCGTGGCGTTCTCGGGAGGAGTCGACTCCTCGCTCACCACGGCCTTGGCCACGCGCTTCCTCGGTCGAGATTCCGTCGTCGCCGTCCTGGGCGTCAGCCCGAGTCTGGCCGAGCCGGAGCGGCGACAGGCCCAGGAGACGGCAGCCGCGATCGGAGTGCCGCTGGTCGAGGTGGTCACCCAGGAGCTGGAGGACGCCCGCTATGTCGCCAACCGTGGAGACCGCTGCTACTTCTGCAAGCGCGAGCTCTACACGCGGGCCTTCGCCGACGCCGTTCGCGCCACGGGCAGCGAGTTGCTGCTCAACGGAGACACCGCCGACGACCGGGTCGCCGGCGACCGGCCTGGGTGGCGGGCCGCAGTGGAGCTCGGTGTCCGCTCGCCGCTGGCGGCCGCAGGCATCGGCAAGCAACAGGTGCGATCGCTCGCCCGCGTGCTCGGGCTGCCCGTCTGGGACAAACCCGCGGCGCCATGCCTGGCGAGCCGAATCGCGGTGAACATCCCCGTCACCGTGGATGTCCTCGCCCGCGTCGAGCGAGCCGAGACGGCGCTTCGCCGCCTCGGCCTCCGCGAGCTCAGAGTGCGTCACCTCGGGCGGCAGGCGCGGGTGGAACTCGGCCCCGACGACCTGACGCGCGTGCGAACGCAGAGCCTGGACCAGCGGGTGCTCGATGCCGTGCGCGATGCCGGCTACCCGGCGGTGGTCCTGGCCGATACTCCGCTGCGACGGGCTTGAGCTGTGACCGACGCGTGGTTGCAGTGTGCTTCTGGCGCCAGCGGTGACATGCTCCTCGGCGCGTTGCTGGACGCGGGCGCCTCCCTCGCCGCGGTACGCGCCTCGATCGCTGCGCTAGGGGTAGAGGACATCGACATCACCCTCCAGCCCGTGCGCCGCGCAGGGATGGCCGCGATCAAGGCGCACGTCATCGCGGCGGAGTCGCATCACCACCGTAGGTGGGCAGAGATTCGGCGAATGCTGGAGGACGCCCGGCTGCCCGACCGGGTCCGAGAGCGCGCTGTCGCAGTCTTCGAGCGGTTGGCCGAGGCGGAGGGTCTGGTCCACGGCGTCTCTCCTGAGGAGGTGCATTTCCACGAGGTGGGCGCACTCGACGCCATCGCCGACATCGTCGGCGTCTGCGCAGCCGTCGAGGACCTCGATCTGCGCCACATCGGTGCGGACACGGTAGCGGTGGGCTCCGGCACGGTCCGCACGTCGCACGGCCTCCTCCCGGTGCCGGCCCCGGCGGTGGTGTCGCTCCTGAGCGCCACCGCAGCGACGATCGCTGCGGGTCCGGTCGCGCGGGAGTTGTGCACGCCCACAGGAGCCGCGCTGCTCGCCACGCTCGTTGACCACTGGGGCCCGATGCCTCCCATGCGAATCGCGAGCTCGGGCACCGGCGCTGGGACGGCTGACTTCCCAGAAGCCCCGAACGTCCTGCGCGTCCTCGTCGGTGATCGTGTGATGGAGGACGACGACAATCCGTTCGTCGGCTCAGTCCTGCTCGAGGCGAACGTCGACGACCTGGATCCACGACTGTGGCCGGCCGTCCTGGAACGGCTGATCGCCGCCGGTGCAGACGACGCCTGGCTGACGCCCGTGCTCATGAAGAAGGGTCGCCCTGCGCACACCGTCTCAGCGTTGACGTCGCCCGAGCTGGCGATGGCGGTTCGCTTCGCCCTCTTCCGGGAAACCTCGACGATCGGCGTACGCGAGACACCCGTACGCAAGCAGGCGCTCCTGCGCACCGAAGGCACCGTGGAACTGGACGGCCATCGAGTGCGCGTAAAGTACGCACAGCTCGGCGGCGTCGTCGTCAACGCTCAACCGGAGTACGACGATCTGGCCGATGTCGCCGCCGCCACCGGCCGCCCGCTCAAGGAGCTACTGGCCCGAGCGGTGAGTTCTGTGCACTCGCGATGACGCTCACCCATCAACCGACACGCAGCCGCGGCTGGTAGCGGAACTCGATGCTGGTGGGGGTTCGCAGATGGCTTCGCTTGGGCAGCGGAGCCCCCACCGACGCAACGTCATCACGAACGCGATCGACACGCCATGAACCACTGTCGTGACGAGTACCTCGCGGCATGCGCGTGCGGCCGATTGTGCCTCGACGGCGTCGGCGGCAGCGCACTGTGCCGCGAAGTGGACGTGACCCGACCCGCGACACCACGACCGGGCAGCACGACAACTCCCTATCGCTCGACGACAGCAGACGGGTTGAACCCGCAGCTGACCCTCGTCGCGGCGGCGGGGGGTGGCGCTGGTACCGGTCGTCGTTGTCCGGCGGCGTCAGGTGTGGCGCAGGTCATAGGAAACGGGGTGATGAGCATGGTCGATGGACTCGTAGCGTGCCGGTGACATGGTTGCTGTGGTCACGGGGGCCCGCAGGTCCGGGCGGCCGCGGAGAACGCCTTCTGCCCGGCGGCTTTGACCTCGGGGCCGCCGGTCGCTCATGCTGGTGTGCGGCACGGTCCTGACGATCATGCGGCGACACCACCTCCACGCTGGACCACGGCACTCGAGCAGGCTCCGTATCGTCGTCGGCCGCCGCGGTGCTGGAGCGCCGCCGAATCGTGCCTTCCCGGCTCTTGCGAGCTCGGGACAGCTTCGCCTCCCGCCACCGCAGCTGCCCGGACTCGTCATACCAGTACTGCTGCACCCAGACCTGACGCAACACCTCGACGGCGGCCACTGTCCGCCAGGCTGCCGGGGCCGTCGGGCCGTAGACGGCCTGCAGCAAGGCAATGCCGTCGGCACCGACCTGTTCCACGTACTGCCGCACCGCAGCCGCACCTGTCGGCTGCCGCTCGTGCCGCACCGACCGGCCACAGCGCTCGGCCCACTCCAACGGCATCACACCGGCCAGCCACACCTCATCCAGCTTCGCCAGGGCCTCCAGCGCGGCGCGCATCGTCTCCGCGACCAGCTCCACCCGGCTCAGCCGGCGAACCGCCGCGAGCACATGCGTGGAGTCCGTGCGCTGCCGGCCCCGCGCCTGCACCAGCCCCGCCTCCGCCAGCCGATCGACCATCAACGCAAGCAGACGATCCGCCCGGCCGCCCTCGGCAAGCCGGTCCCGGAACTCGCTGAGCACCGAGTGGTCGAACCCGGGCTCGGCCAGTTCCATCCCCAACGCGTACTTCCAGTCGATGCGACACGCCACCGCCCGCGCCGCCTGCCGATCGGTGAGGTTCTCCGCATACTGCAACACCGACACCGACACCAACGCCAACCGGGCCGGCGACACCCCACGACGGCCGTCCACAGGAAACCAGTCAGTGAAGTCGTCGTCGACGAACAAGTCCTGCAACCGATCCCGCATCAACATCGCCGGCGTGCCCTTCGGGCTCGCCGCCCACGCCACCCGAACCGTCTCCACCGGAACAGCCGAACCCGAAACCCGACCCATCGACATCCCGCTATCCCATCATCAGGAAGCGTTCAGTTCCGGCAGCGACGCACCCGAAACCGATCAAGCAACCAAGATCACCAACAGCATCCCGTCTTTGCGCCAGAACCAGTTTGTCCGCACTGGGCGTGCTTGAGGAGGCGGAGCGCAGTCGCTGCGAAAACTGTCGTGTTGTCGGAGCGATGACGACCGGCGTCCCGGAAAACTCTTCAAAGAAGTCCGGGAGGGGGGTGTCGGATCGAGGCGGTGGTGTTCGTAGCAGGGGTGAGGCCACCCACAAGGGGTAGCGCTCAGGCAAAGGACCGCGATCATGAAGCTGACGACCATGACCCAGATCTCCATTGATGGAGTCATGCAGAACAACGGCGCCCCCACGGACGACCACCCGAATGGGTTCGAGCGCGGCGGATGGGCCCTGGGGAAGGGCGACGACGGGACCAGGACGTTCATCACGCAGACCTACCAGCGGGCCGAGGCGTTCCTGTTCGGCCGGCGCACCTATGACTTGTTCGCCGGCTCCTGGGGATCGATCGACCAGATGCGCGCACATCCCATCGGCGTGGCCTTGAACGAGGCCCCCAAGTACGTTGCCTCGACCACGCTCACCGCGCCGCGTTGGGAGGACACGACCGTTCTCCGCGGTGACCTCGCGGCGGCCATCAGTGAGCTGAAGGCCAAGCCCGGGGGTGAACTGCAGGTGCACGGGAGCGGCGCCCTGGTCCGGTGGCTGCTGGAGAACGATCTGGTCGATGAGATGACTCTGATCGTGATCCCGGTGATCGTTGGCCTGGGCGCGAGACTGTTCCCGGAGACCGGTCCGGATCTTGCGCTCGACCTGGTCGAGTCGCGGGTCGACTCGAAGGGCGTGACGATCCAGGTCTTCCGGCCGGCCGGGCGCCCGCAGTATGCAGGAGGCTGAAGCACCTGACCGGCGTACCGCACTGTCTTGACCCAGAGGAGATGATCTTCAGATGCAGTACCTGATTTCCGTGATCTTCCTCGACCCTCCCTACCTGCCCGAGGGCGGTTGACGGTCTCGCCACCCCGGACGAGGACGCTGCGATCGATGTGTTCAATGACCGGCTCCAGGCCGAGGGCCACTAGGTCTTCGCCGGCGGCCTCGCCTCGCCCGGCACGGCCGCCGTCATCGACAACCGGGGCGGGGAGGCGCTGTTCACCGACGGGCCCTTCCTGGAGTCCAAGGAATACCTCGCCGGCTTCTGGATCATCGAGGCCCCCGACCTCGACGTGGCGCTCAAGCTCGCCGCCGAGGGGTCGAAAGCCTGCAACCGGAAGATCGAGGTGCGGCCGTTCCTGTCCGCGTGATCGACGTCCGCGAGGCGATCACCCGGGCCCACCACGAGGAGTGGGCCCGGGTGGTCGCCGCCATGACCACGCTTCGGTGACCTCGACGGCGTGGGGCGCCGCAGGCCAATGCTCGCCGCGGTTTGGACCGCCCGGTCGTGCTGCCCGCGGCGCTGCCGACAGGGCGACCTAGTCATCCATGAGGTGCTGGCCGATGAGCCGAGCGGCTACATGCGGCACGACGAGGTACGCGCCGCCGGCGCCGGGCTGGCCCGTGACTGCGGCTTGTGGCTCAGCCTCGACGATGCGGCGATGATCGTCGAGCGGTTGCCGGGCCGGGCGGCATTCCCGCGTCAGCATGGACCTGCCCGGTTGTTCACGCTCGCGCCGGGGCAGATCGGCCGGTATCGAGCCAACTTCCGGTTCACCGGCTGCGCCTGTAACCCCAGCTGGTTCTACGAGGAGTGGGTGGTACACGTCAGCAACGGCCAGGTCGAGCCTGACCGGTTCATCCAGGGCGCACCGGACCGCGACATCGACGACCGCGTGCACCTCTACGGCGGAACGACACGGCCAGGAGGCTATAGCCATCGCCAACAGGCCAGGCTGACGCGCTGACAGCGGCATAGCGGATGCTGTTCACCACGTAACGAGTTCGGTCAGTGCGGCGCTGGTGGTTTCGTCGGCCGGGAGGAATGCTTCCAGTCGCAGTTCGGCGATGGTGACGTCGGTGGCGGTGCCGAAGTGGGTGAGTGTGGTGATGAGCCGCAGTTCCCGGCTGTCCGGGTCGCTCGTGCGTAGGTGCAGCGGCACCGCGAACCCCAGGTGGTGTGGCGAGAGTTGCCGTGGCCGCGGGGGTGCCAGGTCGATGAGTTCCTCGGCGAGGCGCTGGAGCCGGTCGCTCGGGTTGCGCACGCTCTCGGCTTGGACGCGGTCGATGATGTGCCAAGCCCATTCGTCGAGGTTGACGATGCGGGGTGCGAGACCGCGGGGGTGCAGCAGGACCCGGGGGACGCTCACGGGCGGGGTGAGCAGATGCGGGTCGACACCGCGGGTGATCATGTGGAAGCCGGCGTTGGCGGAGATGAGCTCGCCGTGCCGGTCGACGATCACGGCCGGGTACGGCAGGTGGCCGTGCAGGATGCGTTCGAGGGCAGTCCGGACGGGTGCCAGCCGGGGGTCGTCCAGTTCGCGCTGTGGGTACGCGGGCGCGAATCCGGCGGCGAGGAGCAGTTCGTTGCGTTCGCGGATCGGCACCTCCAGCGACTCGGCCAGCCGTATGATCATCGCCCGGCCGGGGGTTGAGCGCCCGCTCTCGATGAAGCTGACGTGCCGTTGCGTGGTGCCGGCCCGCACCGCCAGTTCGAGTTGGCTGACGCGTCGTCGGGTGCGCCACGTGCGCAACCCAGCCGCGAGTCCGCCGCTCGCGGATTCGGTGATCATTCCTCCTGTGTACCGGATGCCGCGCCGCTCGGCGATTCCCTCCGGGGAATTGTCGCGGCGCGTCCGGCGCAGCACAGTCGTGGTCGCAACGATCATCCACGACCGAAGGATCACGATGGCTGACATCGACCTGAAGAACCTCACCGACCGCTACGTCGCGGTGTGGAGCGAACCCGACCCGGACCGTCGCCGCGCCGCCGTTCGCGAGCTCTGGTCCACCGACGGGGTCCATGTCCTGCAGCCGCCTCAGGAAATGCGACAGGCCGCCGAGGGCCTGGGGTTCGATCGTCTCGTCTTGGAGGCGCGCGGGCATGACGCACTGGAGTTTCGGGTGGCGCGCGCGTACGAGGAGTTCATCGCCCCGGGCACCTTCGTGTTCCGCTCCCGCGGGGATGCCGAACGGCTCCACGACGTGGTCAAGTTTCGCTGGGAGATGGTGCCTCGCGACGGTGGCGACGTGGCCGGTGTCGGGCTGGAGATCCTCGTGCTCGGCGCGGACGGGCGCATCGTCAGCGACTACCAGTTCATCGAGGGATGACCGCGATGACTGCGACGCTGCCCTCGTCCGTGCGCAGTTACCATGTCAACAGCGGCGACGGCATCGATGGGCTGTCGCTGCGTACCCACGAACCGCGCACGCCAGGTATCGGCGAGGTCGCGGTCGCGGTCCACGCCGTCTCGCTCAGCTTCCGAGAACTGCTGGTGCTGCGGGGGCAGTACGTGCTGCCGGTCAAACCGGACGTCATCCCCGTATCCGACGGTGCTGGGCAGGTCATTGCCGTGGGGCCAGGTGTCCAGCGGGTGCGACCGGGTGACCGGGTCACCGCCGCGCTGTTCCCGCAATGGCTGGACGGCCCCCTGGAACCGGCATACCTGCCACAACTTGGGGGCTCCCTCGACGGCCTGCTTACCGAACTCGCCGTCCTGCCGGAGCAAGCCCTCGTCCCGGTCCCCGAACACCTCTCGTACGCCGAGGCCGCGACGCTGCCGTGCGCCGCGGTCACCGCGTGGAACGCGCTGACCGGGGACGGTCCTGGGATCCAGCCCGGGCACACGGTGCTGACTATCGGCTCGGGCGGCGTGCCACTGTTCGCGGTCCAACTGGCCAAGCTGCTCGGTGCGAGGGTGATTGGGGTTCCCCCCGGGATACGGCTGGGCGTATGAGGCTCGCTGGCGCCACCCCGAGTACCCACGGCCTCTCCGACGTCCTCGAGGATCACGCCGCCGGCGCGTTGCGGACGCCACCGAGAACGGCACCGAATCGGACGAGGGTCCGGACAACCTCCGACAGACCGACGACCACCAGTAGTGACCGCCGGGTTCACCTTCATCCGGCAAGGCGCAGCCGACGATGAGTACATGATCAGGTGCACTATCAGCGAGCAGCCGGCCGCAGCCCTGCCGCTATCCGCCGGCCTGGGCCGGGACGGTCGGGGCGTCGTCGCGAAGCGCCGGCCGCCGGTATTCGAGGGTGAGCCATTCCATGGAGCGGGCGAGCTGCGGGTTCACGCCCTCGCCCGGGCCGGAGGCGTCCGCCCCGATGAGCGCGTGCCTGACCACGGCAAGGTCCTCGTCCCGGTTGATCCAGTTGTGGTCCAGCTCGTTGGTGGGGTCCTTGTAGACGAGGCGAAGCTGGCGCCGTACGGCCGCGAGACAGTCCTCCGCCCAGGCCGGGTCCGCCGCCGTCCAGGGACGGCAGTCCGGAGGCAGCCTGAACGCGTGAGCGAGGAAGCACGCGGTGTTGTAATGCGCCATCCAGCCGATGGCCTTTCCCTGGTGCTTGTCCAGCGCGTAGTTGATGCCGCCGATCATTGCCGTGTGCTGTTCCGGGCTGTGCTCGGGCCGGCCGTCCCTGTTCGCCGGGGCGGGCTGACCGGGGTGCAGCAGGGTCTGCACGGCTTGGTCCACCGGCAGCCCGTGCAGGGTCGCCAGCCTCGCGAACAGCTTCTCCACGTCTCGCCGCACGTGGGCGCGCACGTCAGGGTCCGCGCTGTCGTGCGCGCGCCGCGCGTTGTCCCACATGAGCAGCGACAGCAGGGCGGCCTCGGTGGCGGACCGGTACTGATGGCGGCGGTCGGGTCCGCGGAACCAGGGTGCCGAATGGGCCGGCTGCCGCATCAGGCTGCGCAGGTAGATGCGGGTGCCGGCATCGGCCCGCAGCCAGCGCTTGAGCATGCTCGGCAGCCGCAGGTCCATCAGGATGTCCGCGTGCAGCTGCTCCGCCAGCCGCCGGAACTCGTCGGACGGCAGGTCCGCTCGGTGCATGGTGGTGAGCAGGCGATAGGCGGCCTCGAAGATGACCGGCCACTGATCCCGGCAGAACGCGTAGTAGCTGATGGCGGGCGAGTAGTCGCCGACCATCTCGTACAGCGCGGCAGCGGCCAGCCGGGGCAGCGCGTTGGACTGGTCCCGGCGAGCCGCGGCGTTGAAGTGGTCAAGCGCCCGGGCTATCTTGTGATCGGTCGCATCGCGCTCCGCGGCGCGGGTGTCGATCCACCGGGTCTTCTCGACGAGGCCCTCGCGGTACAACTCGTACGCGTGCGGCGAACCCCACTGCTCCCACGGGGGCGTGCGCTTGCGGACCGCTCGCTGCTGGCGGACCTGTTGCAGGCAGAAGGATCCGATCTCCCGAATGATCGTCTTTGCGTCGCCGCTGTAGGTGTGCGCCGCGACCAGGCGTGCGCCGGGCCGGCGGATGATGCTCACGGCGACCGCCACCACCCGGTCCGTCTCACCGGAGTTCAGCAGGTCGAGGTGGACCTCGAACGCGGGTCGCTGGCCGCCGGAGAAGAGCCATCGCAGCAGGTACCACAGCCACGCGATCGTCGGCATGCCCGCGGCCGGCGGCGTCGGTGGCGGCGACACCGTGCGCATGCTGCCGGGGGAGAGCCTGCGGCTCGGGTCGCCCGCCACGAAGGCGATCACGCCGGTTTGGATCTCGATGAGCGTCGCCGTGCGCAGCGCCACCGGGTCGGCCGCCTCGGCCGGGCTCGGATCGCTGTCGCCGTCGTGCTTGCCGCGTGGCACCCGTGCGCGCCGGATCTGCAAGGGGACGCCCTGGCGGTCGGGAAACAGGGTGTACCGCAGCCAGAACCACATCCGGACGAGGACCAGAAGCGACACGACGGCCACGATCGTGGCCACGGCCTGGGGATCGACCGACCCGTTCCGCAGCGAAGACAGCCATTCGAGGACCACCAGCCCATTCTCGAAGCTCGCGACCCGCCGGGAATCGGCAGAAGAGCGGAGGCCATTCCGCCAACGGCGGTGTTTGCCGCGGCGAAGCGGCGGCGCATTTCGACACAACGGGCTGACCTCAGGCGGCCAGGGAGGCACCGGCGCCCCTGACGCCGACGCCATGATGCCGCCCGACTGCTGACGGCCTGCCCGGCCGGCACATCACGCCGGGTCGTCGCGGCGGAGCTCGGCCAAGACCTCGCCCGCCCGGCGGCCCTCTTCGTTGAACGCCATCTCACCGACCTTGGCCCGGTATCGCGTCAGCCGGTCGGCGGCATCGGTGAACAGGTCCCCGTACGCGCCGGACCTTGCCACGTCCCGCAGTGCCAGCCCGCCGTCCAGCACGTCCCGGCCGATCTTCGCCCACATGTCGCCTGCCACACCGCCCGCCAGTGCCCGCATCGGCGCCCGGCGCAGCGTGGCCCCTTCAGCGGAGTCCATGTCGAAGTCCATCAGCCCCTCATCTGCGAAGCGGGTTTCCAGCATTTTGATGAACCCCATGCCGGAGAAGACGACCATGTCGGCGGTGACCACGATCTGCGTCAACTTCGCAATGATGTTCATCGCGTTGGCGATCTCCATCGCGGCCAGGCCGTAGCCGACTACCGCACCGACCCCGGTCTCGATCAGGGCGGTGCCGGCCGCGTTCGCCGCCGCGGCGACCAGGCACGAGTCGACGAGCGCCTCGGCGAGGTTTGCCGCTTGGTTGGCGAGCTGCCATACGCCTTTCGCCGTCTCGAGGTATTTGCCGCGCGCCTCACGTAGGGGCCCGGCCAGCTGTCACACCGTCTGTGCCACCCCGGAGAAGTAGGCGACGGCTGCGTCGGAGGCGTTGCCGTCCCAGCCCTCGTCGAGGTCGGCGGCGATGTAGCCCAGGTTCGCCGCGGTCGTCTCGCAGAAGTCGCCGAGATGCGCCAGCGCGTCACCGGCCCGCGCGTACGCCTCCCAGCCACCGGCGAAGAACATCCCCACCTGGGGTGGTCGACGCCCGGGTACCGGCCGAAGTCGGTCGCCGGGACGGTGGCATCGAACTGGGCGGCGGCCTGCTGGTCGGTGGAGCCGTAGTAGTCGCCGGCGCGGATCAGTTCGGTGTGGGAGTCGTCGGCGAGCTCCTTGAGCCGGGCCAGCCATGTCTCGAGATGGTCGAGCATGTCCTGGTGGCCGGTGATGAGCTTACCGAGCAGGCTCGGCTGGGCGTCGACACGCGCGTCGACGTGCAGGTAGGTGACGGCGACCCCGGTCTGGATGCCGACCTCGTTGAGGTTGTGGGCGGCGTCGTCGAGAACGGGGCGGGTGACACGCAGAGCGGTCACAGCATGCCCCACAGGTTCTCGCCGAACATGATGACGAAGACGCCGAGGGCCCAGAGGACGGCGGTGCCGGCGGACAGCCCGGCCTGGTCGTCGGGGTCATCGGCGCGCAGCAGGTTGACCGCGGTGGCGCAGGCGCCGACGAGCAGGACCGCGCCGATGGCCCAGAAGACGGTGTGGGTGGCGTTGAACAGGTTGTCGCGGACGGTACCGATCAGATTGGCGATGCCGTAGAGCAGGACGATCCCGGTGGTGACGAACGCGAGCCAGGCTGGCGCTCGGCGTAGGTTGCGCCAATCGTCTGGGCGGGTTTCTGGTTCCACGGCTTCCCCCGTCGGGTCTGATCGATGGACTGGTCCAGGGTGCCGTGCGGAGCGGTGACGTTCAAGAATCAATCCGTGGCTGTGGATAACCGGGGGCGGCGTTCTGACGTCGCACTGAACGCCACCATCAAGACGGCACGGGCGGCGACGCGGGCAAGGGGCTTCGCCGTGGTGACCAGCGAGGTCAAGGACCTGGCCCAGCAGCCCGCGAAGGCGACCGAGGACCTCTCGGCCAACCCGGTCGGACCGCGAAGCCTGCCATGACCAGCAGGACAACCGGTCAGTCCGAGCGTCACTGTGCGCGGGCACGGAGGTGCCCCAGAGGTCGTCGATGGCGGTCTACCCGGTTGCTCGGTGGCTGCTCGCCTGCTGCCAGAGCGAGCTTGATGGCTGTCGGCGAGGCGAGGTTCTATCTCCCCGTGTAAATGGCCCTAACCTGGACTGGGCTGCCGAAACGCCGCGCATGAGGCTGCTAGCTCAATGGCAGAGCTGCGGACTTTTAATCGTCGGGAATCGCGAATACACGTCGAGGCGCACCGCGATCTACCTGCGCAAACGCGCGATCCAACTGTCTATTGTGGATCTGGATTGCTCCTAGGCAGCTCGACTGTTCAAGTGACCTCTCGTCCGTGCCCGTCCGCGTGTAGACCAGGCAATCCGACCGCTTCCATGCTGACGGATACGCTGCAATGCCTCGCGCGGAGTGCCGTCACCGCATTCGACCTTCAATGCAACAGTGCCTGGATCCATCTGGATCGCCGCCCGGTTGAGGGCCTCAGTCGCCTTCTGGAGCCGACGAAGGTAGCCAGGTACTACGTCGTCGCCCCGGCGATCTCCCGGTCACGGTTTCGCGATCCCACAGCAGCACGATATACGAACCATTGTTCTAATAAGCCGGGTTGACCGTAGCGGTTGGAGGAACCGCTGCCGAGTCCCTGACCACCAGCAATTG
This sequence comes from Dactylosporangium salmoneum, assembly GCF_039532525.1. Lineage (NCBI taxonomy): Bacteria > Bacillati > Actinomycetota > Actinomycetes > Micromonosporales > Micromonosporaceae > Dactylosporangium > Dactylosporangium salmoneum. Next base: position 61,577 of record NZ_BAAARV010000021.1, on the reverse strand, counting down.
CCGCGGCCATCGAACACGGGACGCACGAGTGTCCGCGCTCGGCGCCGCTATCTGGGTGGAGGACCCGATGTGGCTGATCGTCCGGTGACATTCCGGAATCATCCGCCACCACCATGATCCAGTGACACTCCCCGGAACCCCTGAGCAGCCAGCCCAAGGAGGCTGGCAGCCATCCCCGCAACCCCAGTACGGGCCACCCGCGGCCCCGCCGCCCGGCTACCCGATCCCGCCCGCCGCGCCTACGAAGAAGCGCTCCGCCGGAAAAACCGTCCTGATCGTCGTGGCCGCAGTGGTGGTCCTATGTTGCGGCGGCGTCGTCATCGCCGCCGCTACCAGCGGCAACAAGACCAACAACACGAGCGGGGCAGCCACCCCGGCAACTACCGCAGCCGGTGCCCAGCCGCCGGCAACCCAGGACGCGACGACGCAAGCCGCGACAACGCAAGCCGCGATGACGCAAGCTGCAACGACGCAAGCCGCGCCGCCGCCAACGAGCCAGGCCGCAGCCCAGCCGAAGCAGATCATCAAGGTCAGCGGCAACGGGATCAAGAAGACCGCGATGTTCACGACCGGCGCCGAGTGGACGCTTGTCTACTCGTACGACTGTTCGAAATTCGGCAGCAGCGGCAACTTCCAGGTCTTCGAGTACGACGACAGCGGGGCGCCGCAGGACGTCCTGGTCAACGAGCTGGACAAGAAGGGCAACGATTCGGTGCCGCAGCACGCAGACGCTGGCCAGCACTATCTTCAGGTCAACTCTGAGTGCTCGTGGACGATCACCGTTATGGGGTAGGCATCCCGCAGGGGGCGGGGCGGTTCGGGGCCTCGGCCTCGTTAGAGCGGTTGCTCGCCGGTCCCCCGTAGCGTCGGTCCGGCGCTTATCCCCAAAGGGAGGGCGCCGGAACTGCGTCTGCACGTTCGAGCTAAGCGTCACCTGCAGCATCGATGCAAGGCCGGTCGACTGTTGGCGACGGCAAACTGACCTGGCGCGGCGAGTGGGCGAGGTTGGCAGCGCTTCGGTGCCGACACTGTGACCGCCGCGCCAACATCGCGCTCTACCGCATCGCCTTGGGACAATCCGTCCCGACCGCCCATGGGACATTCCGGCGCCCTCCGACCCGGGCGTCCGCTGGGACCGTTGTCCCCGTATAGACAACCCCCACCCATGGTCACGCCAGGATTTTGCGGTGTGCGGCGAGGCCGCGTTTGGACGGCCGGTGGGCGGGCTGTTGGGGCAGCCTCAGCGGCCTTCCCTGCAGGGTTGCGTAGGAGGAGCCGTCCAGGTGCGACGACACGACGAGGTTGCCGTTGTGGTCGACGGCTACGAGGTGCAGGTCGAAGAGGGTGTGCAGATCTGCGCGCAGGAGCAGGCCGTTCGTAATGGCGTGACTGTGTTGGCCTCGGTACGGTTCGATGTGTGCGGCTTCGAGTACCGCTTCGGCCGACTCGCCGGTCACGGCGCAGCGCCGCTGTCGAGATCGGTGAGTCGAATCCGCGCTGAGTGCAGCCAACCACCGAGGACGGCGGCGGTCGTCCGGTCGGCACGTACCGCCGCCCGCTGGGCGATCTGCCCGAACGCCGACCGTGGGATCGGGTCCCGCATCAGCTTCCGGCTGGCATCGACCCTCCACAGCAGTGATACCCACCATTCGTCTGCGTCTGGGTAGATGTCGACCGCTTGGGCTACGGCGCAAATGTATTGGTACGGATCGGCAGCGTAGACCCACACCGCATCGCCGGGCCGCATCGTGCGGAACCCGGTGCGCAGCAGCCACGGATCAATGTCGTCGGGATGTTGCTCGATACCGGTGAGCAGCCGCTGCGGTGACACCTCCGTCTCCCCGCCAGCGCTGGCCAGGTAGTAGTCGCTCCGCTCGTTGGTCGGGTAGATCCAGTGGGTGACCGACATTAATGCGTCTCCGTCCTACAGACCGCGGTCTTTGCCCTCGCGCCACGCAATGACATCCAGCACGCGCAGGGCGCTCACGGAGTCCGGAAGACCAGCCTGGTCCCGCAGGCGCAGTAACCGATGGTGCAGCGCACACTCATCCGCGCGGAGCGCCTCGCGCAACGGTTCCCACTGGGTCGCCACCGTGTCGGTGACCGCAGCGACCACCACGTCCCAGATCGGCCGCAGCCGAGGCCGCTTGCGCGCCAACAACTTCGAAGCGGTCGTCGTACCGATACCAGGGATGCCGCGCAGTTGGCGCATCAATGGCCAACCGGCCCACCCGTCGTCGAGCGGCTGTTGCTCGCAGGCCAGATCCCGGTCGGTGCCCAAGTTGATCAACAAGTTCGAGAACTCGTCGGCGCGGTCACGGAGCAGTTCGCGTACCGCGGTCTTGGGCGCCTCCACCGAAAGGAACTTGATCGCGATCAGGTCGTCAGCCGTAAACCGGAACGGATCGGACTCGGTAGCCCAGCTATCGAAGTAGGCGCCGTCGGCGCATCCGGGACTGAGATAGGGCCGGCCGAAGTACCGTGTGAGTAGGCCGACGGCGGCATTGTCGTCGGCCGTCTGCAGGGCATCGGGAAGCCGCCATGTCATAGCGTGAACCTGCCAGCGTCACCCAACCCTGTCTATGGGCCGAACGCGCCGTTGGAACATCGGCCGGACATCCGTTGCTCAGGTCGAGCGGCCTCGAGCGGATCCCGCGCCGAACTCGACGCGCCGAGAACCGCGTCACGCCGACGGCGTACGGCGAACGGTCCTGAGTGACGACAAGTGTCGTGACACCGCCGACAACCACGTCGCGGCGAAGGGGCACGCTAGAACCACGTCGAGGAGGAGACACTCGGTCCCGGGCTCGAGCGCCCTTCTTCGTATCCACAAAAGGGCGGTCCTCCGCAAGGGAGGTCCGCGTACCGGCGGCGGACAGGGTTGACCGCGTCCGTCGATCCCGCAACGCAACAGCGCCCCGACACGGGCTCGACCGTCCACCGATCCCTCAACGCAACTGTGCCCTAACGCGTCCCCCAGTCGGCAAAATGTCAGGAGCAATCGATGCGAGCCGTTCGACAATTGCCACATGGCTGTAGGTGAGGGCGTCTCGGTGTTCGCTGCTGTTGTCAGCGCAGGAGCCGCGGCGGTCGGCGCGTTCGTGAGCCTTTCCCAATGGAAAGCGTCGCGACCAGCCCAGCCATCCCGGCGGGCGCCGGCGAACGCCCGCGTCGACACGCGCAAGGTTGCCGGGCCACAAGCGTCGCCAGCGATCGTTCCGGCGCGTGTCGCGGTCGAGCAGCCGCGTGCCAAGGTCCGGTCGTGGGCCATCCGGGTAGCCTTCCTCGGAACCGTCTCGTGTGGCGCGTTCTCGCTGACGTTCGTGATCAATCAGGCCGGTGAAACCCGCGATGCGGTTCTCGTGCCCATCTTCCTGGTGAGTGTGGTTACTGCGGTCCTGGCTATTGTCATGGCGTTGCCGGTTCGCTGTTGTGGCGCTGGCAAAGTCACGGTTCGTCGACGCACGGACCGCCGCCATCGGGCTGGCGCTGGCGTTGTGGCCCTGGGCACTGCTGTTCATCTTCGGTCGCTGACAACGCATCGGCTCGCAGCAGATGTTGTACGCGGTCGGCGTCTTGGGCTCGCTCGGCCCCGTCGCCATCCGTCCCGTCGATCGGTTTGCATCGCAAGCTCTAACCTTGACTTTTAAGTGCGCCACGAGCGCGGAAGGCGGGGTCGTTGTGTAGGGGCCTTGCTGGATGCGGTGCTGTGCAGGAGATGAAGGTTCCGGATCCTTGCTGGGCGGGTGTGGGACGCGACGTGCGTTCCGCGGCGACTACCACGCCGATCCACACGCCGGTGCGGTTCCGCCTGCGCCGGGGCGGCGGCGCAGGCGCGTACAGCGGTGGCCCGATGTACGGCGCGAATTCGCTGGACTGCGCATGCTGCGGCCAGGTCGACGGTCTGCCGAAAGGTTCCTGTCGCGACGGGTCGGTCATGGCGGGGGTCTGGCAGCGCGGTTGCCGGATTGGCTCCGCTGAACGGCTGAGCCGCAGCGTGAAGCGGTCCAGCCACACCCGGTAGGTCGACTTGCACCCGTCGTATCTACGGTGCGCCGAGCCGCAAACCGGTGGCAGGATCCCGTGGTGCTTGTGACTCCGATGCCCGGCGCTGACCGCCGACACGTGCTGGACCTGCTGTATGGGCAGGGAACCATCATCTCGAACCACCACGGCAACCCGGGCGGCTATCTGGACTGGGCAATGGAGACGGCGAGGCTACTACGGAACCAGATCCAGCGCAGCGACATCGATCGCCTTGTGCTCACGCCTCAGCTGTCGCAGCTGCGCAACATGCTGGACGTACATCCGCGCGTTGTGAATCCGGTGCTCGACATGGAGATCACTGAACGAAGCGAACTGTTCGACCTGGCCCGTCGCACGCTGAAGGCCGAGATCGATCGATGGGACAGCAGGCCGGGGCTGCTGGTAGTCGTCGACACGAGCGTCTTCATGTCGCACCCGAACAAGATCCGCGACATCGACTATGCGGCGGAGCTCGGCAGGGACTTCGACGACATCCGGCTGGTGCTGCCGCTCGTCGTGGTCGACGAGCTCGACCGGCTCAAGGAGAGCGGGGCGAACGATCGCCGCTGGCGTGCCGGCCACACGCTTGGTGTTCTGGACGAACTTCTCCGGAATCGGCGGGCTGTCGCCCGGCTGCGTTCTGCTGACAACTTCAGAGCTGTCGCTGAGGCGGGTGGGATGCCTCGCGGCGAAGTCACGGTTGAGGTGTTCTTCGATCAGCCCGGGCACGTGCGAATGGCCGAGGCGGATGACGAGATCGTGGACCGCGCCTGCGCGATTCAGGCCCTTGCTGGCCGGCGGGTTCGGCTGCTCACCATGGACACGAGCATGAGCATGCGCGCCAGGATGGCAGACCTCGAGGTGCACAAGATCGCTCGTGACATCGGTCCTGAACCGCAGCCGCCGGTGTTGAAGGCGGAGAAGGACGCCCGCCGGGGCAACGCACGGCGCGACAACGGGAGTGCAGCGGCCGCAACGGCAGGCGAGCACGCCTGACGCCAGTTGGGATTCGGGCGACGACTAGCGTACGCCTGGTCGGGTGACGGAGCCGCGGTGCCGCCTGAGGCGTGCGACAGGCTAGTGGCGGCGGCCCTTGGAATGCGCCTGCTTCCTCGAGTTCGCGCGAGAACCGGGTGGGCCGCTGAACATCTGCTTGATCCGAGCGAAGAAGGTTGCATCGTCGGTCACGCCGTAGCCCAGACGGCGCAACTCGTTGACAGCGATCTCGGGCTGGCGGCGCACGGCGGCGGCGATCTGCTTGTCGCGGTACTTCTGGCGGCTCTCGTCCAGGACCTGTTTCCAGCCCGGATGCGGATCGACGATCCGTTCGTTGATCAGGCACTCCAGCAGGTCTTCCAGGGCGGGCCGGAAGCGCCGGCCGCCGACCGGAAGGTGAAGCTTGGACAGCGCGTCAACTTCCTTGCGTCCGAGGTCGCCGAGGAAGCTCTCCAAGCCCGCATGGCGCGCCTGGATCTGGACGTGCGCCTCGGCGTACTGGTCCTTGTCCCGGTCGTAGTCGTAGTGCAGGACCTCGTCCTGGTCGTCCCCCACCATGAGCGCGCAGACCGACGAACGCACGGTGAGGAAGGTGCCCTCGGTCATATCCAGCATCAGGTAGACGCCGAGGTCGAGCTAGAGAGGCGTTGCAGTGCCGGTGCGCAGCCTGATGGGGTTGGAGGTGAAGTCCTCGAGGTCGGTGCCGACGACCGACTGCATGCAGTCGGGGTAGATCTTACCGTCGACTCGCGCGTTGTCGCAGACGGTGCGGTTGAGCAGCGTCTGTAGCTGGTCGGCGAACCGCTTAGTCTGCGGGAAGAGAGCAACGTCCTTCTTGCTCACGGATGGCCAGCCAGAGCTTCTTGGCGGCCAGGGAGGTGAAGCTGCGCTGATGTCCCATGTCTCTGAGCTGGTCGTACGTCAGGTGTAGGCGCTTCAGTGTGCGCTCCACGGCGTCGTTCCATTCGGACTGGCTCATCTCGGTGACGGTCGGACGGTGTATGTGCGTTGACGCAGTCATCGAAGCCTCCCAGGGTGGGCACATGCCTGGTTGCTCATCCCTCATAGTAGGGGCGCCGCCACCTTCACTACTACCCCTCGTTATCGAGCAATACGCCGAACGTAACCATCCATGCAGCTCACCCGACATGCCAACTTCGGGTGAATCGACCATGATCACCGTAAGGTGGCCGAACGGATGAGGTCAGAGCACCATACGGGCTTACCCCGATCGTGTCACGCAATGTGTCGCGAAAAGGTCCTCCGGCAGGCCAAAAACCATGACATCTCGCACACCACATCGGCCAGCTCACGCGAAAGTTGCAGCAATCATGTCCGCGGCCAGTAGATACTGGCTCCCCATAGGCGGCCATTTACCACCCCGCTGGTGGCCAGGGATCTCCCCGCAGATGGCCAGTTACCTCCCCGCTGATCATGTCTATGTGCTGGTCGGCAAGGGTCGGCCGGTGAAGAGCGGCAGGGAGATCGTGGAAATTTTGGAGGCGTACGACCTCACGGGTAGTTACCGTGCGGCAGCGGAGTTGGCCGGGTGTGACCATCACACGGTTGCCCGTTATGTGAAGTTGCGGGAAGCAGGGCAGAGTCCCGAATCGCGGACGCATCGGGTTCGTCCGATCGACGAGTACCTGCCGAAGATCGAGGAGTTGGTCGCGCGTTCCGGAGGCCGGGTCCGAGCCGATGTGGTGCACCGGCGGATCACCGCGATGGGCTTCACCGGTGGGGAACGCACCACGCGTCGGGCGGTCGCTGAAGTCAAAGCCCGGTTCCAGGCGGGTCGGCGGCGGGTGTTCAGGCCGTGGATCCCTTCTCTGAACTTGCGCGTGAGCGGTAACCGAGCCCTGAATGTCAGTGTTCGCGGTGGAGTTCGTGGTAGGCGCGAAAGTCGAAGAAGCGCAGACCGTCGACCACGGCTCCGGACTCGATTTCCTGCAGGGTCCAGGGATGGGCGGAGTAGTCGTCAATCGCCACGCCTCCGCGCTCAAGCAGCAGCGCGACCAGTTGGTGAACCTTCGGGGTGCCGTCGATCCGCCCAGAGATGTCGATCTGGACCGCCCAGGTGGGGCGGTGTCCGACGGTCGCTTCGAGGACCGCCACGTCGTCGGGGTCCCAGTCAGCGAAGAGGCGGCCGGTCTGCTCATCGTCGATGTTGATGTAGAGGTTGCCGGCCAGAGTCCACGGATCGCGCTGCTGCGGCAGGTGCCGATCAAGTGAGGCGACGGTCTCAGCTCGCTCACCTGCAGGGAACACGAACACACTGCGCATGAGTGGAGCGTATGTGGTGTCGTTCTCCGGCGACCATGGATATTCACAGCTGTCGCGGTCACGTCGCAGCGGTAGTGGTGGTGGTCGTGCGCATGGCGATGTCGGCGAAGGTCGGCATGCCTAGGTTGACGGCGGTCGAGCGTCGGGCGATGAGGTTGTCGAGTTGGGTGAGCTTGGCCTTCGCCGCGGCCAGGCTGACCTTGAGTCCCTCGGCTTCTCCGCCCCAGCCTTCGCGTTCGGCTTCGGCGATGCGGGCGATGAGGTTGTCACGGATGTCCACAAGGCGGGGTCGCTGGGTCGGGTCGGTCCGCGGCAGGGGGCATCGAATGCAGCTTTAACCGAAATGATCTTGAAGCTGCTCGACGCCGCGGTCAGGGCCCTGTTGTGACCCAAAGTCACGGCGGAATCTTGGCAGGGTTTGACGGTCGGGCGTGTCGTGGCTCTTACGCGTTCCGTCGCCGGGTGAGGGCAACAGCGATAGGTCGTGGGTCAGAGGTACCGGCTGATTTCGTCGACGATGATGTAGCTGGCCTGTCCTCTGATTTGGCCGTCCGCGCTGACTTGGGTTGATGACGCGGCGCGTCCAGCGTGCGGGGCGGGCAGCCGATCGCCGGTCGGTGTGAGGAACTGTGGGTGGACGATGACGGACTCGTCGAGCTCTTCGATCCGAATGCCTATGCCGCCTTCGCCGGTGTAGGTGCCGTCGACGACGCCGGTCCGGCCGGCGACCTTCGGGTCTTCGTAGGTGGCCGACACCTGAACAATCTCTCGTATGCGAAACCCGCCCGGCAGTGCGAAGAGGGCCGGTGATGCTCGTTCCCCGGTGGGAAGGAGGTCTTCCTCGGAGTAAAGGCCACCGATCTCGTCATCGTCGTCGACCAGGCTCCGCACTGAGTACCGGAAGCGCGGCCCGGGGTGCTCGCGGATCTGTGTGATGGCACCGCGTTGGCCGGTCAGACCGGGCACGGCGAGTCTGGGCTGGTCGCCGATCTGCACGATGTCGAGAATCTCGAAACGAGGTTCCGCCATGCCGACAGTGTCGCAGCCGCAGGTCGTTCCTGGCTCAAATTCTCGAGCCGCTTCAGACGGCGGTGTGTCGCGAGTTCTATGGAGCCACTCTGCGAGTGCGGTGTAGTCGGCGTCGGTGAGTCCCTGACGGGGATCGACCCGGTAAAGCAGTGCGTGTCCTGGATGGTGTGCGGACACCCAGGCCCGGTCGGTGTCGGCGATCTCGTCGTCAACCCAGGCGAATGGACGACCTGCAGCCCAGGCGATGAGCGCTCGGGTCTTCCAGTGCAGCCCGTTCCGCTCGTCCTGCTCGTCGGTGTCGGATGGTTCCGGCCAGATCACCACTGGGAGTTTCGGCAGGCCGATCCTCGGCGCGATGGCCTCGTTCGCGTCGGCCATCCATGTTGTGGCCCAGACCAGATCGCACGGTAGCGCCGTCAACCGTGGTCCGTGTCCGGGATTGATCCTGGCCAGAAGGGGTCCGTTGCGTTGAGCGTTCCCAGGTCAGGCAGGCTTGACCGGTGAAGGACTCGAACCGTCAGCGTCCGGCCCTGCCACCACAGTCGGCGTTCGCCGGGTTCCGGTTCCCGCCCGACGTCATCATGGTCGCCGTCCGGCTTTACCTGCGCTACAACCTCTCCTACCGTGACGTCGAAGAACTCCTCGTCGAGCGTGGCGTCGAGACCGACCACGTCACCGTCTTCCGGTGGGTCCAACGCTTCACACCGCTGCTGGCTGACGCGGCCCGGTTCTGTCGGCATGCACCCGGCGACAGGTGGTACGTCGACGAGACATATGTGAAGGTCAACGGCGTCTGGCGGTATGTGTACCGCGCCGTCGACCAGCACGGCCAGGTCATCGACGTACTTCTCTCCGCCCGTCGGGACGCCGCAGCGGCACGGCGGTTCCTCCGCCGGGCGATGGCCACGTTGAAGGTCACGCCCTCCGAGGTGGTCACTGACGCGGCACCGATGTACCCGGCCGTCCTCGACGAGCTGGTCCCCGCGGCGTGGCACCACGTCGAACGCCATGCCAACAACCGGGTCGAGGCCGACCATAGCCAGCTGAAACACCGGCTCAGACCGATGCGCGGGCTACGCACCGACCGGACTGCGCAGACGATCATCGCCGGACACGCCCTCATGCAGAACCTGTGCCGCAGACACTACGAACTCGGCATCGCCGCCCCGCGCGGACTCCGCGTCGCCGCAGCGTTCACCGAACTCGCCACCGCCATCTGAAGACCGAGCAGCACTCGCTTCAATGCGCCCTCCGATCAGCAAACGCAACAGCGCCTCTGTCAGCAACAGCGTTCCGCTACGAGCTCCCAGCGCACGACACCGTCGAGGCTGCGCTCAGCCCGTTGCTACCGCGAAGTTGACCAATAGGCTGGCGAACATCTCAAGCCCGGACGGAGCCGGTGGCGACTGGACCGAACGCCGAATTAGACCGGCCCGCGCCGCGCTGCTGGGCCCCGGGGAGCCGCGTGCGCGGCAACGAGTCCGAACGACGTCACGCCACAAGCATCATTCACTGTTGTCGGTGACGTGGTGGCGCAGGCGCAGACTGGGAGGCTGTCGACGACGTCGCGGTGCCGTCGACAAACCGTGCATCGGCGTCACTTCGCTGGTTCGAAATGAGAATCTCGCTGGGAAAGGGGCGGCGATGGCAAGAGCGATTAGTGAGCCATTTTCATCGTGGCGGTGCAGGTCGGCCGCTCCAGCTCACACCCACTCTGTTGTCGGCTCGGCGCGCATCGTCGCGATCGCGTCCTGAGGCCGACCCGCGCGGATCAACGCCTTCGCGAGCAACACACGGTCCCACCCTTCGGTGGCCGGGCCGAGCATGGCGATCGCCTCGTCTGGAGAGCCGAAACAGGCCAGCAGTGCGGCCAGCCGCTCGTGTGCGTACCCGCTGCCCGCCTCGGGATCCGTTCGCAGCTCGGCGATCGCCTGCTCATGGCGGCCGCATGCAACTAGCGCCTCGATCCACTCCAGGCGCAACTTGACCGGGTCCGGTCGGCCCTCAGCGACGACCTCGGCCACGACGGCACGCGCCTCGTCCGGCCGACCCTGCCCGATCAGCAACAGGCACAGCGGGCGGACGAGGGCCGGGTCGGCGGAGGCCGCCGGCCGCAGCACGGTGATCGCCTCCTCCACCCGACCGTGACGGGCCAGAAGGTCGGCGAGCAGCCACGCCTCGTTTCGGCCGAGAGCGTCCGCGGAGACTGGCCCCAGCCACGATGCCACAGCGTAGTGGACAAGACCGTGCTCCTCCTTGCGCCGGAGCCGCGCGGCGAGTGGCGCCAACACCGCCACCGCGTCGTCGATCCGGCCCTGCTCCTCACACAAGCGAGCGAGGCGATGCGTGGCAAACTTGCGACCGTTGCGACCGTCGCCCGCAGCGAAGTCGACGAGCGCCGCCGGGTCGTGGCGGGCCAAGAGGTCGGCCAGCTGTTCGGCGTCCTCGATGTTGTAAGACCGTCCGCGAAGACTCGCCGACAACACGGTGACTGCCTCCTCCACACGGCCGTCGCGCTCCAGCACGGAGGCCAGCAAGCTTTCGAGGCCCCGCCGCCCGGCGTCGATCCGCGACCGCAGGAGATCAATCACCGCCTCATCGCGGCCCAGTCCCCGGGTCAACTCGACCACCACGTCAATCGGGTACAGGTTGTCGGCCAGCCCTTGCCGCAGCATGGCGAGCAGGTCTTCGTCACGTCCCTGCCCAACCAGCAACATCCCGAGCCGTTGCACGGCCTCGCGCTGGCCCTCGTCGGCGAACGGACGCAGCATTGCCATCGCCGCGACGACGTCGCCCTCCTCCGCGAGGATCTCGGCGATGTGGTCCGTCGCCCGCGCCGCCCATGACGTGTTGACGAACGGCCGGAGCAGCGCCAGGGCCGCCGCTGGCGGCTCGCCGCGTGCCCGCAGCAGCCGGCCCAACATGTCGGCGCACTCGTAGTCGCCATCGTCGGCCTCCCGGCGCAGCAGGTCCAGGTGGCCATGCTCCGCGAGCGCCTCCACGACCTCCCGCGGAAGCCCATCCTCAACGGACCGGTAACGACCGTCGGGCTCGGCAGTGTCCATACCGACGCACTCTAGTGAGCCATTTCATCATGATCGAGCTGATCACGGTGGGTGCGGGCGCCCCGAATATTGATGAAGGCGAGGCTCCAGGTAAGACAGCAGTCGACCAAGATCTGTGAGGAGTGTTGTCAAGCGGAGGCTTCGATGATCCGCCAGATTTGCCGTGCTATGT
>NZ_BAAARV010000021.1:49648-49938 GCF_039532525.1 Dactylosporangium salmoneum | reverse complement strand
GGTAACGCTGGCGGGACTTGGCAATGGTGTGGATGGCGGAGTTGAGGGTCCGGTCGCCGCCGCGGTTGAGGCGATGGCGGACGGTGCGGCCGGAGCTGGCGGGTACCGGGCTGACGCCGGCGAGGGCGGCGAAAGCGGCTTCGCTGCGGACGCGACCGTGGTGTGACCAGGCGATCAAAGCGACCGCGGCCGTGACGGGACCGATACCGGGCTGCTCGAGCAGCGTGGGGCACATGGCGGCGACTAGTTCACGGATCTGACGCAGGTTCGCAGCCAGCAGCCGGTCGAGC
>NZ_BAAARV010000021.1:0-49599 GCF_039532525.1 Dactylosporangium salmoneum | reverse complement strand
GCCGGTGGCGCGGCGGACCTGCTGATCGGTGTTGCGGCCGCGGAACTGGTCACGTAGGTCGTCGTCGGCGGTGAGGATCAGCGACTTGAACAGGTTGACCGTGGCCGTGCGGGTGTCGGTGTAGTGGCGGCGGCAGGCGTGCAGAATCCGCAGAACCTCGCGGTCGCCGTCGGCGCGTGGCGCGGCGGCGTGGTCAGCGGCCAGGACCGCTCGGGCGGCGTGGACCGCGTCCAGAGAGTCGGACTTACCGCCGCGACGCCGGACGGTCGCCGTGGGCTTGGGCGCCTCGAAGACGGTCTCGTCGGCGGTGCGTAGCGCGCGCAGCAGCCCGACTCCGTGCGAGCGTGCACCGTCGAGAGCCCAGGCGCGGCGGCCCGCGCCAAGCCCATTGGTCTGCTCATGGGCCCAGGCCAGCAGGGCGGCGACTCCGTCGGCTGTGGCCATGACGGTGAGCTCGGCAAGGACTGAGCCAACCGGCGAGACCACCGCCGCAGTATGGGTGTCGGTGTGGGTGTCCACGCCGATGATCGCATCGACGCGATCGACGAGTCGTTCCGTCAGGACGGATGGCACGAGGTCTCCTCTACATAGGCGACGTTCGGACGGCGTCGACCCGGGAGACGGTCACCCAGCGGCACATCTGTGATGAGTCACGCGACAAGCGCGGACAGGCTTCTGATCAGGCCAGCATGGTGGGCCGGGCCGGCGCCGGCGACCCATGAGGACAGGTCCGATGAACGGCACACCACAAAGCGGCCAGATCTTGGTTGAGTCACTCGTAGATCACCGGCGCCGGACCCTACCGGCACCAATCCCTCCCGGAACCGGCACCTCTATAGAAGCGTCCGATGCCCCGACCGGGAGCCTCGCCGTGCTGTCTTACCCCGCCACGATCCCGCTGTCCAGCCGAACCCTGAACCACCTCGCCAGCCGCATCCGCCGCCACCGCAACCAGCAACGATCCCGGTGGCGGCGCCTCGACCCCGGACGGCAGGCATTGCTCGCCCTGGCTCACCTACGCAACGGCGACACCTACACCCGACTGGCTGCCGGATTCGACATCGGCGTAGCCACTGCCTGGCGGTATGTCCGCGAGGCCGTAGACCTCCTCGCAACTGCCGCAGAAGACCTCGCCGCAGCCATGCGACGCATCCGGACGCTGGCCTACGCCATCCTGGACGGCACGCTGATCCCGATCGACCGGGTCGCGAACCAGCGGCCGTACTACTCGGGCAAGCACAAGCGTCACGGCGTCAACGTGCAGGTCATCGCCGACCCGGCCGGGCGCCTGATCTGGGCCTCACCGGCCCTGCCCGGCTCGTGCCACGACCTGAGCGCCGCCCGCGCCCACGGCATCATCGGCACGTTGGGCAGCGCTGACGTGATGACGTTCGCGGACAAGGGCTATCAAGGTGCCGGCGGCAGCGTCCGTACACCGTTCAAGCGGCACCGCCGCCGGCCCAAGCTGTCGCGCCGACAGAAGGCGGTAAACACGGCCCACGCTCGGATCCGCGCCTGCGGCGAACGGGCCATCGCCACGCTCAAGGGCTGGAAGGTCCTGACCAAGCTGCGTTGCTGTCCCCGGCGTGCTACGGCAATCGTGCAGGCCATCCTCGTCCTGCATCACGTCGAGACCAGTCGCTACGCAGGATGAAAATGGCTCATTGGTCAGGATGTCGAATTTAAGGGAAACTGCCATGCATTTACCTCCGGTCAGGCGCTTGCCGAAAGCTGCGAACCTGACACCTTTACGTCGGGGCTGATATGGACACTCTTGTCTGTTTTGCGTGACGTGCTAATAGTCGCTTTTTACGTCAACACCCATCGGGGTTCTGGACTACACCAAGACGCTGTACCTCCCATAAGCCGTATTGCGCCCGCTACACACTGTGTCTGGCGGTGGTGATTCAACTCACATTGTCAGGTTGCACATCGCCTGCGGGCTGCCGAAGTTGATCTTCGGCCTTCGGTACGCAAAGTGATCGATGTGCTGCAGATCTATCTCTGCGGGTCGGGAGGCCGTAGCTTGCACTCGCATCGCGGCATCTCACCTGCACGGGGGTATTCGGTGTCTGTTCGCTCACTGCTGCACGCCGGCTGCTCTGGTCGCCTAGCTGTCATCGCGACCGGCGCAGTTGCTTCGTTCGTTGTGTCGATGGCTGTCAACGTGCCGGCGCATGCGGCGCCCAACCCAGCTGACGGCAAGGCCGCCGCAGCACCGGACACGTCAACGCCGGTGTCGGAGATCGCGGTGAAGGCGCCGACGAAGTCGGATTCGGCGGATGCCACGCTGAAGCCGGTGCCGGCCGCAGCGTGGCCGTTGGCCGGTACGGCGGACAGCACCCTCTCTGCGGAGGCGATCGCCCCAGGTGGTCTGCCGGTCGAGGTCTTAATCGATGGGTCTGGGGATAATGCGCCGCGGACCCAGGGCGAAATTCGGGCGGCCGGCGCTGCGGTGCCGATGCGGGTCGCGGTGGCCGACCAAGCGGCAACCCAAGCTGCGGGCGTGCATGGTGTGTTGCTGCAGGTGTCCCGTGCAGACGGCGAGGCGAGCCTCGCCAAGGCGGGACTGTCGATAAACTACTCGAAGTTCGCCACGGCCTATGGCGCGAACTACGGGGCACGGTTGCAGCTGGTGTCGTTGCCTAGTTGCGTGCTCAACACCCCATCGTTGCCCGAGTGTCAGACGCAAACGCCGATCATGTCGACGAATGACCCGGCTACGCAAACGGTGACCGCACAAACCCTGACTGTCGGAGCCGAGCCGATGGTCATGGCGTTGTCGACGCCGAGCAACGGGTCATCGGCGGAAGCGAACTGGACGGCCACGGACCTTTCTCCGGCATACTCATGGGCTTCGGGAACCGGGGGCGGCGCTTTCACCCTGAGTTATCCGATCCAGGCTCCGGCGTCGCTGGGCGGCCCGGCGCCGCAGCTGGCATTGGCGTACTCGTCGGGCAGTGTGGATGCGAAGACGGCGTCGAAGACCGGTCAGTCCTCAGTGGTTGGTGAGGGCTGGGACTTGACCGGCGGTGGCTACGTGGAGCGGGCGTTCCGTATGTGCGCCGATGATGGAAGTACCACGGCGGACGCGTGCTGGTTCAGCGCGGAAGAGGTGACGCTGGTACTCGGCGGTCGATCCGTGAAGCTGATAAAGGACGCCAACGGCTGGCACGCCATCCAGGATGACAAGCTAAAAATCGAGGATCTGACCGACAGCAGCGCGGCGCACAACAGTGCGCAGAACGGCGAGTACTGGAAGGTCACGACGCAGGACGGGACGCAGTACTACTTCGGCAAGATGCACCGGTATGTCGGTGACACGGCGGGCGGGGCGAAGGGTACGGGGTCCGTGCTGAGTGAGCCGGTGATCGGGAACCAGGCGGCTGATCCGTGTCATGGGAACCCGAACTCGTGGTGTTTTCAGACATACCGCTGGAACCTGGACTACGTCGTGGATCCGCGCGGCAACTCGATGACGTACTTCTACGACATCCTGATCGCCAGGTACGGGTTCCTGAACAATCTGCAGGCGCTGGACATTGATCTGTCGTCGCGGTTGAACCGGATCGAGTACGGCACCCGCGCCGGTAGTGAGGCCACTGGCGCGGCGCCGATGCAGGTGGTGTTCGACTACGCCGAGCGGTGCTTCAACAACTGCAGCTGGCCGTCGTCCGGCTACGCCGATACCCCGACGGACCTGTACTGCGACCTCACCGCCACCTCGTGCCCAAACGCCACCGCGCCGGTGCACTTCACCCGGTACCGGCTCGCCGCAATCCGAACGCAGGTGTACACCGGTTCGACGTACCGCAATGTCGATAGGTGGAACCTCGACCAGACGTTCTTGACGTCGGGTGACAGCAACGGCGACGGCCACGACGACACGGCGCCGAACCTGGCGCTGAGCGGTCTCGTGCACACCGGCTTTGCTGCGAACGGGGTGACCGCGCAGACCGAACCGGCGGTGACGTTCGGCTACATCAACAAGGCGAACCGGACCGACTGGAGCGCTGCCGCGGGCACGGCGCCGTTCATCCACTGGCGGCTTAGCCAGATCAACAATGGCGTCGGTGGTCAGACCCTGGTGCACTACCTGGACCCAGACTGCGTCAATGGCGGTCTGAAGATCAACGGTGACAGCAACCCGTTCCGGTGTTTCCCGCAGTACATCAAGCCACCATCGGCGCCGGCCGGGTTCGCGTACTTCAACAAGTATGTGGTCGACTCGGTCACCGAACGGGACCTGACCGGCGGCTCCCCGGACGAGGTTACCTCGTACGCCTACTCCACCGATGGCTCCAGCGATACCGCGCTGTGGGCGCATGACGACGTGGACATGGCCAACATCGCTCAGACGTCGTGGGGGGACTGGCGGGGCTACCCGACGGTGACGACCACCCACGGAACCGTTGCTGGACAGCAGACGGTGACCAAGGTGGTGTACCACCGTGGCCTGACCGGCGATGCGAAGAAGAGCGGCGACGACACCCAGGTCCTGTACGGAGTGCGGCCGGCATTCACCCTCGAGCCGCTGCAGTCAGGGGCAGGGAACCCGGTCGGTCTGGCCGGTGGTGGCACGGCAGGCACGGGTGCGCCCTGTGTGGACATTCTCAACGCGGTCAACGCCGACGGCACAGCGTTGCAGGCGTATCCGTGCAACGGATTGTGGCAGCAGCAGTGGGTCCGGCGCATGGACTCCAGCGGCCGGCCGACGCTGCAGAACCCGGCGTCGACCAAATGCGTCGACATTAAGGGCGGCGGTACGGCCAACGGCACTCAGGTGTGGCTGTACACCTGCAACAACACCGCCGCGCAGGTATGGATGCGCCAGCCGGACGGGCAGTTGAAGAACCCGGCGACAGGCCGGTGTCTGGACGTGTCGGGCAGCCCCACGCAGCCCGGCCACACGATGCAGATCTGGGACTGTGCTGGCTCCTGGCACCAGGTGTATATGCCCACCGCCAAAAACGAGCTGGTCATCACCCAGGCGGTCCGCTGCACGGGCCTGTCCGGGACCGCTGACGGGTCGGGGCTGCAGAGCCAGGTATGCGGCATGCCGGACACCACCGCGAACCAGACCTGGCAGCTGCAGCGCGACGGCAGCATCGTCAACCCCGGCACCGCCAAGTGCATGACCGTGCAGAACAGCGGCACCGCGAACAACACCCCTGTTGTCGTGTCGACGTGCAACCAGTCCGCGTCCCAGCAGTGGACGGCCCAGACCGACGGCACCCTGAGGAACCCCAACTCCGGCCGCTGTCTGGACGCCGAAGGCGACAACGGCCTGTACATCTACGACTGCAGCGCTCGGCTGAGCCAACTATGGCTCGGCCGCAGCCAGGACAACTCAGCCTTCACCAGCCAGACCCGGGTCTCCTACACCCTCGACAACGGCGCCGTCAGCAGCCTGACCTCGCACCGGTACTCCAACTGGGTGACTGCCTCCCGCGCGGCATTTGCCAACCCGGCCGCGACCCTCAACTCCCAGATGGCCCGGGAGACCTTCACCAAGGCCGCCACCTGGATCGCCGCCACCTCGTCCTGGCTCTGGACCGAGACCGATACCACCTACGACACCTACGGCGACCCGACCGACGTCAAAGACTGGGGCGAACTCGGCAACCCTGCCGACGACGCCTGCACGCGCACCGACTACGCCCGCAATACCGCGGCGTACCTTGTCAGCTACCCGGCGCAAGTGGTCACCACTGACTGCGCAGCTACGCCACAAGGAGCGAACTTTCTCAGTGGCTCCCAGTTCCTCTATGACAGCGGCACCAGCGTTGGAGGGTCCCCGACACAAGGCCTAGTTACCCAAAGCAATGCAATGGCCGACGTGACTGGGACGAACATTACGTGGGCGAAGCAAGGACGGACTACGTACGATCAGTACGGCCGTGTTCAGGACACGTTCGACGCTCTTGAGCATAAAACGATGACTCGATACACCCCTTCCGTTGGCGGCCCGACAACTAGCCTTGCTGTAACCAATCCGCTGCAGCAAACACGGACAACGACTATCGAGCCCGGACACGGCGTCGCCACGGCGATCCTCGACCCCAACAATCAGACGACTGCGGCGGAATATGACCCGCTCGGGCGGCTGGCGAAGATTTGGGAGCCCGGCCGCTCCACAAGCCTGACGCCGAACGTCGAATATGCGTACACGCTCGCCAACACGACGCCGAACGTCGTCACGTCAAAGAAGCTTGGCCCCACCGGGAACGTCATCACTACCACCACGCTCTATGACGGCCAGTTGCGAACCCGTCAGAAACAGGAGTCGGCGCCGCAGGCGAAGGGCGGCCGAACTATTACCGACGTTCAATACGATGGTCGAGGCCTGCCGTGGCAGCAAACAACATTCTGGGAGAGCGCCACGGCCCCTGCTGCGTCACTTGCCGGCTTCAGTAACCCCAACGTGAAACAGCAGGCACGTATCGCATACGATGGGTTGGAGCGCCCGATTGCCAGTGGGCTATATGCTGCCGACTCATTAAAGTGGCAGACTACGGTAACCTACGACGGCAACAGTGCCACCCTGTTTCCGCCCTCTGGCGGTACTCCAAAGAGGACTACCTACGACGCTGATGGCAATGCTGTCGAGGACCGGCAGTTCACCTCCGGCTCGCTTACCGGTCCTTCCCAGGCTACGACCTATCAATACGATCGCCTTGGTCGGCTCGTCGAAACGATCGACTCGGACGGTAATCAGTGGACGGCCACGTACGACCGTCTTGGTCGTAGGATCGGTACGACGGATCCTGACAAGGGTGCTACGACTAGCGTCTACGATGCCGCAGACCGCCTGACCGCCACCACTGATGCTCGTGGTATCACGCTCGCCTATTCGTACGACGACCTCGACCGCAAGACGGGGCTTTTCGAAGGAACAACCAGTGGCCAGCAGCGCGCCGCTTGGCAATACGACACCGTTCGCAAAGGCGCGCTGACGCGTGCCACACGATATGTGGGCGGCGTGACCTACGCCATAAGCGTCGACGACTACGACGCCATCGGCCAACCGCTCAGCATATCGACCACCCTGCCCATTGCCGCAGGCATACCGGCAGGCACCTACACCGCCACGGCCACATACAACGTGGACGGTTCGGTGGCGACAACGACCTACCCGGCCGCTGGCGGACTCCCGTCAGAGACTGTCGCGCGTACCTACGACAGCACCGGACGGCTACTGAGCCTCACCGGGCTGGAAACCTACGTCGCAGACACCGCGTACTACGGCTTCGGCGCGATGTATCAGCAAGTCCTGGGCGCGGCGGGCAAGCGCGTTCGACGCACCGCCACTATCGACGAGACGACCGGACGACTGACCGACAGCATCACTGAAACGCAGAATCAGGTGGACCCGAGCGCCTGGGACGAACGGCTTAACGAGAGCTACACCTTCGACGATATCGGCGATATCACGGCCATTACAGAGAGAAGTAATGGCTCGGTCGTTGCTAATGAATGCTTCAAGTATGACGGAATGCAGGAGCTGACCGAGGCGTGGACTGTCGCAACCGCCTCCTGCCCTGCAGCGCCTTCCCAGGGAGTCATCGGAGGCGCGGATCCGTACTGGACCAGCTACCAGTACCGAACGGCCACCGGCAACCGCATCAGTGAAACAAAACACGCTTCCAGCGGAAACACTACCCGGACTTACACCTACCCGACGGCCGGCGCAAATAGCATCCGTCCGCATGCGATTAGCAAGGTTGATAGCACGGGCGCAACAATTAGCAGCGACACATATTCCTATGACAACGCTGGCAACGTCACTACTCGCGCCATCGCCGGCGGACCAAACCAGGCGTTGACGTGGGACGCCGAGGGCCATCTCGATACGGTAACCGACAGCACGGGCACAACGCGTTATACGTACGACGCCGATGGCGAACGCTTGGTGGCCTCGGACAGCCAAGGCACTACCGTTTTCCTTCCTGGATTTGATTTGCGCACGCACGGTAGCACCACCACCGTCACGCGCTACTACGCCGACCTGGCCGTCCGCACCAGCGTCACTGCGCTGAGCTGGATGTCTATCGACCACCACGGCACCGGCACGCTTGCGATCGACTCCGTTAGCCTCGCAGCCACCCGGCGCAGGCTCGACCCTTACGGAAATCCAAGATCTAACGTCGCTGTCGCCTGGCCATCTGACCGTGGCTTCCTCAACGGAACTCAGGACAGTACGGGCCTAACACACCTTGGGGCTCGCGAATACGAACCCACAACAGGCCGCTTCATCTCGGTAGATCCACTGCTGGACGTCACTGACCCGCTCGCTATCGGTGGCTATGGCTACAGCGACAACAACCCGGTAACCAAAAGCGACCCAACCGGACTTTACACAGACTCGATAGCTGGACCCATTGTCAGCATGATCAACGTTGTAAAAGCAATAGCGCGCGCTGCGATTAACACGCTTAAGCGCGTCGCGGCGTCGAAAGGAGGAATCGCAAAGGCGGCGAGCCGCCTGCTGTATAACGCAACTAACATGGCGGCCAAGGCCGCGAAGACCGCGGTGACTGCGACGTCCGACGCCGCTGTGGGCGTTGCCAAAGCCGGCGTCAATCTGCTCAAAAGTGTGGCTGCGGACCCCTTGGGCACCGTCGACCGCCTCCTGGGAGGCGGCACGAATTCTAGCTTCGCGGAGATCAACAGAACTGACTTGGCGGCCGCTGACGCGGCCAAAGCTCGCGCTGAATCCGCGAAATCCGAGGCGCTGGTAGAGCAAGATCGCGGTACAGCTGGCTTGGGTGCGAAGGAAACAACCTCCGACGGCAGTAAACCTCGAACCCAGCCAGTATCGGCAGGCGGTTCTGAGGCTAGTCAAGAGGACGAATGTGAACACAGCTTCGACCCCGACACGGCGATCTTGCTTGCGGATGGTCGCACCCGCGCCATCAAAGATGTCCAAGTAAACGATACGGTGCTCGCCGTCGATCATAATGGCGTGGCCGAGCCGAAGCCCGTCGTCGCCCTGCACGTCAACATCGACGTGGAGATGGCGAATGTGGAGGTTGAAGATTCGGCTGGTCATGCTGCGGTCTTGCAAACTACCGACAATCATCCGTTCTGGAGTGACTCCCGCAATACATGGATCGAGGCGAAAGACCTTCTGCCAAGCGAGCGCCTTCGGTCGACCGGCGGTGATGACCCTGTAAGAGTGAGGTCGGTAGCGCATCACTCCGGTCCACGCGAGATGCGTGACCTGACTGTTGCTGACGACCATACCTACTTCGTCCTAGCAGGTTCGACGCCGGTCCTCGTCCACAACTGCAGCAACCGGAAGCACGATAAGGCGCGAGGAGCCGAAGGGGTCCGAGTCATTACGGAGGACCTGGTACGGTGGGGCATTCAGAGCCGTGATATTTGGAGCGAAGCCTGGAACAATGGGTTCAAGATCGACACTCCAACTGGAGTGCGCGAAGTTGATATCGCACTCCGCCTTGACGATGGCAGCCTGCTGCTGCTCGAGGTGAAGACAGGTAAATCGAACTATACTCGAGACCAGCGAGATAAAGATGAGTGGCTGTTCAATACCTATGGCTTCCGAACCATAGTTGTTCGTTCACCTACTGAATGTCCCATATGTTTTCCGAGATTCCCATAGGAGGCAGGAGTGAGCAGTGATTTCGCTTTCTGGAAGCGAGTGGATGGGGACTACGGCGAGATTTTCGACGCCCTCGCCGAGGGTGATGCATCCGGCCTGCTGTCGAGCGAGGACGTCACCCGATTTCGCGAAGGGCTGATCGCGCAATGGCCGGACATTGTCAACGTTCTTGAACCCTCGTCTACGCGCTATCCGGAATTGACATCAAAATATGTCCTCTTGACACTATCGCAGCGTTTCCTTCAGTATTTGGATGAAATCTTTGATATGGCCGAGCAGAATGGCCTTGTTGGATATAGTGGCGTCGCAGGCGAGCCGTTCATTCCGGAGGTCAACGGCTGATTCGTCCGTCGAGCTGCAGGAGTGGAACCGCCGTCACTGTCGTATCGAGAGCATGATCCACCATGTCTGGGTCGTGCCGTTCGTAGGGACCTCCATCAAGATCGCACCGGTAACGGCGGCCCAGGCGGCCAGGTTGAGCGAGCTCGAGCTGGCCGCCTGGGCGGCGGAGCTGCAAACTGCGTGGGGAGCTCGGGGGTGAGTTCGATGGTGGGTCGCTGGGTTCGGTGTCGTGACGGACTGAGCCGCGGTCTCGGGCGGACCGAACCGGGTCTGGCTGGGGCGGCGGCGTGGCTGGCCGGCACTGGAGCTGCGCTGCCATGGATCTCGCCCCGGCGCAACACCATAACCGCACCGCCGGGCTGCTTATGGTGTGCGCCGCGCCGGAGCCGAGGTCGCCCAGACTTGCCTGGACACCGCCTCCTGTCGCCGATGGGACAGCTGCGGGCCGGGGCCACCGGACAGCATTGATGGCTCGGTCTTTGTTGTTCATGGCGAGCAGCGTTATCACGGCTATGTCAGGGTACGGCGGATGGCCGCCTGAAGTTGCATAGGTAGAGGCCAGCTCTCGAGCTTTGACGATCCTCCATCCTCGCGTACCGGCGCGGCAGGGCGAGGCGTTCGTCGATGAGGAATTCGAGGAGATCCTTGACCGCGTGCCGGAACCGCTTGCTGCGAGCCGACAGACGCCGCTTTGACAAGAACGCCAGGGGCCTGCCGATGGCGGCCAGCATGCAGGCCACCGGCCACGGTTGTCCCTCCCCATGCCACCAGTTGCGATCCTCGCCCGACCCGAAGGCCGGGCGCAGCCGCGACCGGGTCGCCGGCGGCGTGCACCCCAACTCGCTGTTGCGATCCTCGCCCGACCCGAAGGCCGGGCGCAGCGTTCAGCGGCGCGGCTGGAATCGTCCGGGGCGCGATGTTGCGATCCTCGCCCGACCCGAAGGCCGGGCGCAGCTCCCCTCCGGCAAGCACGACGCACAACCGCGGCCGGTGTTGCGATCCTCGCCCGACCCGAAGGCCGGGCGCAGCCGCATCACCGACCTCTGCGTCGAGCTCGCCGCCATCCTGTTGCGATCCTCGCCCGACCCGAAGGCCGGGCGCAGCACGAAGACGGCCCGGAAGGTGCTTGTCGGCCGCGCGGTGTTGCGATCCTCGCCCGACCCGAAGGCCGGGCGCAGCGCGCCGGCGATCCGGCGCTGGCCGCGGTGCGCGCGGTGTTGCGATCCTCGCCCGACCCGAAGGCCGGGCGCAGCGGCAATGGCCGAGGCCGAGGAGCGCGACGTCGCGACGGTGTTGCGATCCTCGCCCGACCCGAAGGCCGGGCGCAGCGGCAATGGCCGAGGCCGAGGAGCGCGACGTCGCGACGGTGTTGCGATTCTCGCCCGACCCGAAGGCCGGGCGCAGCGGCAATGGCCGAGGCCGAGGAGCGCGACGTCGCGACGGTGTTGCGATTCTCGCCCGACCCGAAGGCCGGGCGCAGCGGCGCCGCCGAGACCCTGCTGTCGATCAGCCACCCGTTGCGATCCTCGCCCGACCCGAAGGCCGGGCGCAGCCACGGACCAGGACCGTCTCCTGCTGATCACCATCGCAGAGTTGCGATCCTCGCCCGACCCGAAGGCCGGGCGCAGCTGGGTGACCCCGGCCAGGATGACGACGGAGCCCTCCCGGTTGCGATCCTCGCCCGACCCGAAGGCCGGGCGCAGCTTGGTCCCGGGTCGCGTCCTCCGTGTACGCGGTGGACGCGTTGCGATCCTCGCCCGACCCGAAGGCCGGGCGCAGCCTCGGACGCGACGAGCTGGTTGCCGCCGGCCTCGACCCGTTGCGATCCTCGCCCGACCCGAAGGCCGGGCGCAGCTCGGGTCCGAGCGGCGAGTACTCGAGTGGCAGCGTGCCGTTGCGATCCTCGTCCGACCCGAAGGCCGGGCGCAGCGTCCGAAGCCGCGATGTCCGCCCCGGTGTCCGAGGCTGACGTTGCGATCCTCGCCCGACCCGAAGGCCGGGCGCAGCCCTCGGTCAGTATCACCAACGGCGGCGGCGCCGATGTTGCGATCCTCGCCCGACCCGAAGGCCGGGCGCAGCGCTGAGGACCGGGCCCGCTCCGAAACCGAGATCAAGGAGCTGTTGCGATCCTCGCCCGACCCGAAGGCCGGGCGCAGCCGTAGCGGACCCGGGCGTCGGCGGCCGCCTGGCTGCCGGTGTTGCGATCCTCGCCCGATCCGAAGGCCGGGCGCAGCCGGCAAGCTCCATCACCAGCTGGTACTCATCGCTGCTGTTGCGATCCTCGCCCGACCCGAAGGCCGGGCGCAGCTACATGATGGCCGCGGCGATGACCCTCGGCGGGGCCACGTTGCGATCCTCGCCCGACCCGAAGGCCGGGCGCAGCGGCGACGGCGGAGCAGCGGATGCCGGCGCGGCCCGCGCCCGTTGCGATCCTCGCCCGACCCGAAGGCCGGGCGCAGCTGCGCACAGATCTGGCCGGCGCCGTGGCGCAGGCCAAGTTGCGATCCTCGCCCGACCCGAAGGCCGGGCGCAGCACATCCTGCGCGAGCTCGGCGAGCCGGCCTTACCACCGTTGCGATCCTCGCCCGACCCGAAGGCCGGGCGCAGCGGATTGCGAGCAGGGAAAATAGGCAGGCGACGATTATCGTGTCGCTTGCTTGCGATCCGTTTTGTCGATCATATCCAGATTCTTTGGTTCGGAACCGTCCGCGTTTCGGTGCGGACTGGGGGTTCCTAGATCACAAGTGGTCCTCGCGGATCGACATCGCGGGGTTTGCCGAGGTGTTCGACATCGTCGAGGGCGTTGGCCGGCAACCGGTAGATGCGGATGCTGTCCTGCAGCGGGTCGATGGCGGCGTTCAGCGCGGCGACCAGCCGGAGCTTGTCGGTCTCTCGGCAGACGACCTCGAAGACTGACTTCTGTACGCGGTGCCCGTACGCCTCGCAGATTTTCGCGACCTTGCGCAGGCGGCGTTGGCCTTGCGGGGTGACGGTTTCGACGTCGTAGGTGACGAGCAGGTCCATGGTCAGTTCACGGTCCACGGCTGGTAGGTGTCCAGATCGCCGCGCAGGTGGCGGGCGAGGAGGCGAGCCTGGACCAGGGGCAGTAACGCTGCTGGTACGTCTCGGTTGAGCTGGGCGTGGCGCCAGTCCCGCCGGCGGCTGTGCTGCCATGCCCCGAGGACGGTTTTGCGGCCCGTTTCGGTGAGTCGGTAGCCGCCATTGGGCAGCTGTTCGAAGTCGGTGCGAGCAAGTTCGCGGCGATTGAGCATGGTGAGCGCGAGCCGGTCGGCCAGCAGCGGCCGGAATTCTTCCATCAGGTCCAGGGCGAGGGCCGGCTTACCTGGGCGTACGGCGTGCAGGAGGCCGATGTACGGGTCGAGTCCGACCTGTTCCAGGGCGCCGTGTACGGAGATGCGCAGCATCCCGTAGAGGAACGACAGCAGGCAGTTGAGCGGGTCGGTGGGTGGACGTTTGGTACGTCCGGACGCGTTCCACTCCGTGGGGTTGGTCAGCAGGTTGGGCATCGCGGCGAAGTAGTCGCGGGCGGCGATGCCCTCGACGCCGAGGACTGCGTTGGTGTCGGCGGCGTCGCCGAGCAGTGTGAGGCGTGTTGCGAGGAGGTCGGCGCTGGCTCGCAGGGTGGTCTGGCGGTGTCCGGACGTGTCTCGGGCGGTGCGGAGCAGGACCTGGCGGGCGTTGTGGATTTTCCCGGCGACCATGGCGGTGGACAGGTGGAGCCTCTGGTCCGGGGAGTCGGCGGCGCGGTATTGGGCTTGGCGCAGCAGCGGGTTGCCGGTGGTGGGGCCGACGAGCCGTGCCCGGAACCGGCCGCTGCTGGTCAGCCAGCTGACGGACCGGCCGTCGTCGGCGCAGCGGAGCAGGAGGTCGTCGGTGGGGGTGACGCCGGTGAAGAGGACCAGGTGGTCGAGGCGGACGAGCGGCAGGAGGTGGCGGCCGGTCTGGTCGGGGTGGAAGACCCGGACGGTATCGCCGTCGAGGTGGAGGCTGGTGCCCGGCGTCTGCACGTAGAGGGTGTTGAGTAGTTCAGTCACTCCACGCTCCCAGCGGTCGCGGGGTTAGCAGGTCAGGTGTGACTTGGCGGCGTCCGTCGGTCAGTTCGGGGAGGCAGTCGTCCCGCAGTGAGCATTTGCGGCATCGGGTGTCGTTGCGTGCCGCCGGCAGTGTCGCGGCGGCCAGGAGCGCCCGGACCGCAGCGGTAGCGCTGATTACCGCGTCGAGCAGGTCGGCAGTGATGGGTACGGGGTGGCGGCGGCGTTCGGCGACCGAGTAGATGTAGCCGGTCGGCACGTCGAATCCGGCTTCGATCAGGCAGAGCGCCTGCCCGCCGAGTTGCAGCTCGGCGGGGCCGCCGGGCTGGTAGCGGCCGACCTTGTACTCGACCGGTGTGGCGGTGTGGTGTTCGAACTCGACCACGTCGCAGATGCCGCGCAGGCCGTGGATCTCGCTCCATACCGGTAGGGAGCGGATGGTGGTGAGGCCTCGGCGACGTTGGATGCCGGGCAGGTCGACGGCGGTGTGGCTGAGGTCGCCGCGGACCGTTTCCACGTTCTCCGACCAGACGCCCTCGACATGGATCAAGGCGGTCTGCCGTTGGCAGTACGCGACATGTTCGAGGGCGGACAGCGGCACCTCCTGCACGCCGCTGTCCGCTCGTGCGTCCTCGGTCATGGCCAGAGGTCGACCAGCTTGGTCAGTTCCACGCCGTCGGGCAGCGGTGACGCGTCCCAGACCCGGGTGTAGTCGGTGTGGGTGCGCGGCGCCTTGTCCGGGTCGACGCGGGTGAGGCTAAGCCGTCGGGTGAGGGCGGCGGAGGGCGCGACCCCCAGTGCGTCGCGGTGGCTGAACACGTAGAGCCCGCAGAGCTTCATCTCGCCTCTGGTGGCGGCCCGGTCGTGGTCGAACATGACGCTGACGGCCTGCCACAGCACCGCAAGGTCGTCGCTGGTCACGCCGGTTTTGCCGGCGCGCGGGGCGGAGAAGAACGCGTGCGCCCGGTACAGGCCGTAGGGGACAGTCCACTTCGATCCGATTTCGGTGCGTTCGCCTTTGTCGACATCTTCCTGGCGGGTCTGGGTGACCCGGGTAATGGTGTGGTCGGTCGGCAGGACGGGGTCGATGCTTCGGGCGAAGGTGAGCTGCAGAGGGCCTCGGACCTGGCCGGCGCCGCCGCTCTTGCCGGTGCTGAGTACGCCGCCGAACATCCGAATGTCGAAGTAGTGCTGGCACAGCCACTGCTGTGCCTCGTCCGTCTTTCCGGGGTTGGCTTTGAGCGCGGCCTCGATCCGGGTGTTGAGCGCGTGACCGGCCTCGACGAAGATGCCGTAGCGTTCGTCGTCGCCGCGCAGGAGTGACACCGTGTCGCGAATCTTGCGTTTGATCGCCACGTCGGTGACCAGGCCCTGGCCGGTCTCGTCGTCAGTGCGCGGCTGGTTGGCCGCGTCCGGATCGCCGTTGGGATTGCCGTCGGCAACATCAAAGAGCAGGACCGCGTCGTGGCGTCGGGTCGGGTCCAGGTGGGCGGCGGTCATGCCTCGTCTCCTTCGTCGGACGTCTGCGGCTGCTCATCGGGCTCTGGCGGCAGGTCGGTGTCGGTCTGCTTGGCGGCTGCGGCGCTACGCTCGGTGCGCAGGGCTGCCCGTTGCTGGTGGTAGCCGAGGATGAACTGGGCCTTGTCGGTCAGTACCGCCGTGCCGGGGATCGTGTCGAGGTGCGTGAAGAGGTCGTCGAGGCGCCGCTCGTACGCGACAGCCCAGCCCGGCCGACGCAGCGGTCCACGCAGCCGTTTGAGCCAGGCGGTGGCGGTACGTCGGCCGGAAACCAGCACGACACGGGGGTTGTCGACGGCCCGGGCGAAGTAGCGTTCGGCGAAGGTGGTGTTCAGCTTCTGATCGGCCACCCGGGAGACGGTGCGTTGCAGGTCGTCCAGGACGGCGAAGATCCGACCGGAGATGTAGGCCGGCTGGGTGTTGTCCACGTGCAAGGTCGGTGTCAGCCTTTCTCGGTCACGGTCGGACAGGCCCGGGTGGCGGCGTAGCCCGAGCCGGATCAGACCGGCACGGGCGGCGTCGAGCCGTCCGTCCGCGCGGATGCGGTGGATGAGGTGGTTGAGCAGTTTCGGCGGTAGCGGCCGGTGCAGGAGGGCGGCACCGAGCAGGTCGTGGAAGGTGTCCGGGGGCCGGTCCTCACCGGACGCGCCGAACTTCGTCCAAGTGCCGTTGGCCCCGTCACGGCCACCCTCCCAGCGGCCGGCCACCCGGGCGAGGTGCGAGATACGCGGGTGGACCAGCTCGCCGGTGCGGTCATCGACGATCGCGCAGTCGAGGAACCAGGCGGCGATGTTGCCTTGGATCCTGGGCAGTGGCTGCTCGACCCAGTCACGGACCATCACCCGGGCCACGTTGCCCCCGACCGTCACCGCGCAGTAGGTGGACAGCTCGTCCACGCTCGTGGCCGAGCCGGTGGCCGGCCCGGCGATCAACCGCTGGATGACGGCCGCGTCCGGCTGGTCGAGCGCAGCCCACGGGTCGAAGGTGGATCCGCCCAGCACCCACCACGCCAGCCGGGCGTTCTGCCCGGACAGGGTGGTGCTGTGCCGCGGGTCAGCGAGCAGGCCGGTGAGCGCAGTCATGAACTTCAGGCCGCAGCCTGCGCAGATTGGCGTGTGAGCTAGAAACTTCTGCAGCTCGTAGCCGTGTACGGCCTCGTTGACACTGACCAGCGACGCCCCCTGTGTGGCCCCGGGCAGCCAGCGTTGCGGGATCTGCTGCGGAATCGTCTTCAGCAGCGGCTGCGTCCGACCGCAGACCAGGCACAGGCCGCTGCTGCCGGAGTTCTTCCGGTCCCCGGCCACCGTGGCCCAGAATCGCTGAGCGGCGTCGGTGGTGGCCGCGTCCCGGCCAGCTACCCGGAAGCGAATCAGGTCACCGCGACTCCAACCAGGCGGCTGCTCGACCCTGCGGTCGTGACCGTTGTGGTAGAACGCGACGATGGCAGGCCCAGGGCCGTCCGGCTCCGCCGCCGCCCACCGCTTGATCAGGTCACGAAACGCGTCGTGCTGCTTGGCCACTCGATCCGGCTTCGCGCCGTCAGTGACCCACCCGAACAGATACTCGCCGTTGTCGACCGCGAGTACCGGCGCGATCGCGACCGTGCGGGTGACCGCCGGCACCAGGTGCGGCGTGCCGAACCTGCGCTGCGGGTCGGACCGTTCGGCCGTATCGGTCAAGTCCCCATCCGCGACGCCGTCCGCGTCGATGTTGAGGATCCAGCGCACCGGCTTGTAGGCGTAGAACGGCGGGATGACCTCGTCGCTGGTGTCGGCATACTCGACCAGTCGTTGCAGCAGCACTAGACCACCTGGTCTTCCGGCAGCGCGAGCTCGATCCCGCGCTCGGGCACATACAGCACGCCGGCCTCGATACGGGCGGCGAACCACTCCATCCGCGGACGCCCGTCTCGCCCATCCCGGTGGATCGAGTGCAGCATGATGCCGACCTGATCGTTGACCGCCTCGCAGCGCAGCGTGTCATCCGGCCAGCCGAAGTCGGCGCTGAACTCCCGGGTGCCGAGGTACGGCCGCTGGAAACAGGCGCCCTTGCGGACCCGGCGGCGCAGCTGATCCCGATACGCCGCAACAGGCTTGTCGGCATGCGCGGCGAGCTCAATGTGCGCATGAATCCGGTAGGCCACATCGCGCAGACAGACAGCGTTGCGCTGATCGCGGGCCGCGGCCGTGTCCACCCGCCGGGTTCCCTTGATCGCCTCGGCCAGCGGCGCCACATCCGAGGTTTCGTTCCGACGGACGGTGAACTGCCGGACCGGCTTGAGCACCTCGATCGCCACGATCTGGTAGCGAATCTCCGGCTTCCAGAAGATCGATTCAAGCACCCCAACGGCAGCCGACGGCGTCATCACCGGATAGCTGACCCGCTCAACCTTCAACTCCGGCCGGGAAAACAATGCGGCCTCGCCACTGACCTGCACAACTACCGGAAGATCCCCGTCAGCACTACGACGCAGGGTCAAACCATTGACCACATCCGCCGTCACGACATCATTCCCTCCATCAAGATCACGAAGCGCGCCCGCAGTGTCGGACTGCGCGCCGCTCCGACGATCCACCGGTCGCATCCGGCGCCCATCATGGACCAGCGGTACGACACTTTTCCGTCCGCCGAACTAATGATCGACAGTTGCCGGCCGTATCCGCTTGCACCAACCGGGTTGCACATGACCGCCCATACAAGGCGACCTGCGTACTGGTCGACGCGAGCCAACAGCGGTATTCCAGTCAGCCAGAGATGCTTGAACCGGTCAACCTCCCCGAGTTCAGTTCCCACGAACCGCTCGTCGTGGGCCGGACGACATCCGGCCCACGGCATTCCGGCTACCGCGGCCCTCGCCCAGCCCGCATGTTGCGATCCTCGCCACCTGACAACGGCGCAGCCTCGCACCCGCCAGCCAAGCCGCCGACAGGGCGAAAGAGCAGCCAAGACCCAGACCGGCAGCTATCGCGGCAGCTGGCGCCTTGCATTGGTTCATGGCCTGATCAGGGCAGTACCGCGGCAGACCGGTCGCGACCGACGCGGCCCACCGGGCTGGCTACAAGACGAAATCCTCGAATCTGGGATCAAGGTCGATGCCGGTGTGGCGGTCGTATCCGCCACACCACTCGACGAGCGCGCCGCGACGCACCTCGATACCGAAAAGCGGCCGCATCAAGGCACTGACGCCAGCCGATCGCAACACGCTCGGGTGGACGTTCGTGGTGTACGGCTGGAGCCGACGCAGCTGCGCCATGTCCGGAACCGGATCGCGTCGCAGTCGTTCAATCAGGTCCTCGAGGTCTCGCTGCTGCTCCGGCGTCTCGGCGCCCTGTGGGGTGACTACGGAGATGCCCTCGTCGTCGATCATCCGGAACGCCAGCTTCGGATCCCGGCGACCGGTACTGCCGTCCAGCGGGCCGTCGGTCACCGTCTGAAACGCCCACCGGGCCCGAGCCTGCTGGATCTGCTGACCGACATGACGGCCATCGTCAAGGTTCAACGCGTCATACACGTCCGTGTAGTAGCCCGGCAGAGTATTCGGGTTGTCAGGATCGCTCCTGTCTGGACCGAAATGCCGTCTTGTGCAGTCAACCAGTGTCTTGTACGCCGGGGGCTGACCACCGTCAGCCGGCGCGAAGACAACTACGCGACCGCTGGCCAGGCGTCCCTCCCTGTTGGCGCGCCCAGCCGCCTGAAGCAACGAGTCGGCCGGCGCCTGCGCACGGAACACCACAGGGAAATCGACATCAACACCCGCTTCGATGAGCTGGGTCGACACGAGCAGCACACGTTGGCCGTCCTGAAGGCGCTGCCGCACCTGCTCGAGCACCCGCCGCCGATGATCCGGGCACATGCGGGTGGACAGATGCCATGCCACATCCTCCGGTTCGGTATCACGCCAGTGATCGAACACAGTCTTGGCGTCTGCGGTCGTGTTGGTGACCACCAGGGCGGACCCGTCCACCGCGGCTTGCGCGGCGATTTCCACCAGCGTCGGTTTCGGCTCCAGCTGCCACTCGAACCGGACGCGCCGCAGGTCGTTGACGAGCTTCGGCGTATCCCGAATCAGGTCCGTGACCGGCAGGTCGCTGAACTCGTTCAGTGCCCAGAACTCCGGCTGCGTCGCCGATGACAGCAGCACTGTCGTGCCGAAATGCTCCACCAGCAGCCGCAGTCCGTCGAGAATCGGCGCGAGCATCCGGTGCGGCAACGCCTGAACCTCGTCCAGCACGATCACCGAGTTGGCCAACCGATGCACCCGACGCATCGTCGAAGGCTTCCGACCAAACAGCGACTCGAAAAGCCGGACAAACGTCGTGACGACGAACGGCGCGTCCCAATTCTCCGCAGCCAGCCGCGCCCACCGCCCGCCCAGGCCGTCATCGAAGTCAGCCTGGCTATGGTGCTCCAGCACGACAGGTTCCACGCCATCCTCGTCCAGCATTCCCCGATACACGCTGGCGTTCTGCTCTGTGATGGTCAGAAACGGAACGGCCACGATGACCCGACGCATGCCGCGCTCCTTCGCATGCCGCAGCGCGAACCCGGCACTGGCCAGGGTCTTGCCTGCGCCGGTCGGGGCGCCCAGCCGGAACATGCCGGACGGCTCCCCGGCAGCGGCCACGCAATCGGCAAAGACCTGTTCCCGCACCGAACCGATCGATGCGGTTCCTCGCCCTGTCACGGCCTCGCCCCGCCGCCGCTCGAACAAGTCATAGAGGTAGCCGAAGTCGACAACGTCACGAACTCGCGGCTCCGCCAACCCTTGGAAATGGGCGCTGGTGTCCAGGCTGTCGGCATCCACCAAGGCGCTGAAACACAGACGAACGGCCATCTCACCGACCCGCGTATCCTGCCGCCACGATGCCGGGACCAGCCCCGCGAGACTCGGCGGCAGGTCCGGAAGTAGCTGCGACAACGCCTGCTCAGCGGACGCCACGTTCCCCCGGTTCTTCGCCAGACGTCCCTTCACGGCTGCACCAAGATCAGAAACGTCGACTAGCCCACCATGGTGGCCATAGATCGCAACGGCCAAACGACCTAAGCCGCGCTCCGACGCAAGACGAGTACCCAACGCCTTATGGTCGATACCAACCGGCTGGTCGGTACCAGCGACCGCCTTCAACTTCCCCTGCCAGTCGCATCCAGCCTTTCCCACATCGTGCAGCGCCCCGAGCCAATACGCCACGTCTCCGCCACCGAACGGCGCCGCGAAGCGTCTCGCCAAATCGGCTGTCCCACGCAAATGGTCGCGCAAGGCATGCCAACGGGTGCCACTCGGAGCGGGGCTATGCGCCCACAGAGACGCCGTTCCAGACACGCGGAATCCTTCCTAAACGACCGGAATCGACGCCGACACTAACCACACACAACGCTAGGCAGCCGCTCCAGACACGATCCCCAGAGCATCGGCCCCGCAGCCGTCGGCGGCTGGCACACCGGGATGATAGCGATCCGCACCGGCAGCGTTTCGTGATCTAGGAACCCCAGGCTCACACTCCAAACACCGGAGGTTCCTAACCGCAAAATCCGGATCGACCACGCAAATCGGGCCATCGAACAGCTGGCGGCCGTATCAGCATCCGACTATCCTGCCTGCTGGGGAAAGGCTGCGCCCGGCCTTCGGGGCGGGCGAGGAGCGCAACGTCTACCCGTTCGGCCTCCAGCCGAGCCTCGGCTAGCTGCGCCCGGCCTTCGGGGCGGGCGAGGAGCGCAACAAGAAGGCCGGCGAGTCCACGCTCAAGCAGGTCAAGGCTGCGCCCGGCCTTCGGGGCGGGCGAGGAGCGCAACGCGTGCTGCGTGATCACCGCGAGGCCCTCGTCGATGTCGAGCTGCGCCCGGCCTTCGGGGCGGGCGAGGAGCGCAACGGAGCAGCAAGGGCGCGGACCGGGGCGGGGCACTGCGCTGCGCCCGGCCTTCGGGGCGGGCGAGGATCGCAACCTGTACGCCTAATGGGCACGTTCGACGATCTCGAGGCTGCGCCCGGCCTTCGGGGCGGGTGAGGATCGCAACGGGCATGTCGAGCGGGCGTGGGTGTCGGCAACGGGCTGCGCCCGGCCTTCGGGGCGGGCGAGGGTCGCAACGTCGACGTTGAGGTGCCGGAGCCGGGCAAGTTCGGCGACGGCTGCGCCCGGCCTTCGGGGCGGGCGAGGATCGCAACAAGAAGTACAAGGCGATCATCGCGAAGCACCAACGGGAGCTGCGCCCGGCCTTCGGGGCGGGCGAGGATCGCAACAAGGACGCCGGCTGGTGCAGCGAGGATGGGTTGAAGCTGCGCCCGGCCTTCGGGGCGGGCGAGGATCGCAACACGTCCAGCGCGGCGAGCTGGACCGCGAGCACGCCGGCTGCGCCCGGCCTTCGGGGCGGGCGAGGATCGCAACCTGTCATAGCCTGCTGTGGTGAACGCAACCAAGCCCGCTGCGCCCGGCCTTCGGGGCGGGCGAGGATCGCAACAGCCGGGGGATCTCCTCGGCCCGGTCGAGCACCTCCAGGCTGCGCCCGGCCTTCGGGGCGGGCGAGGATCGCAACCACACCGAGTACGAGACGACCACCGAGGTCACAGGGCTGCGCCCGGCCTTCGGGGCGGGCGAGGATCGCAACGTCGACGGCCGGGTTGACCGGGTGTGGATGTGGCGGGCTGCGCCCGGCCTTCGGGGCGGGCGAGGATCGCAACGCGTCGGCGGAGGAGGCGGTCGCCGCGGTGCTGGGGCTGCGCCCGGCCTTCGGGGCGGGCGAGGATCGCAACGCTGACGCGCTGCGCACGGCCGCCCTGGCGCTCGACCCGGCTGCGCCCGGCCTTCGGGGCGGGCGAGGATCGCAACTGGTAGGTGATCATCGCGTTCGGCAGGTACAGGGTGGGCTGCGCCCGGCCTTCGGGGCGGGCGAGGATCGCAACTCCGTCACGACGGACACCCGGCAGCGGACCGGGTACAGCTGCGCCCGGCCTTCGGGGCGGGCGAGGATCGCAACACCTGGTGTGGAAGCGGTGCACCGCAGCCGACACGGGGGCTGCGCCCGGCCTTCGGGGCGGGCGAGGATCGCAACGCAGAGATCCTCGACGACGAACGCGCCGCGGCCCTGCGCTGCGCCCGGTCTTCGGGGCGGGCGAGGATCGCAACCGGTTCGGCCAGCGCGGGCGGACGCCGTGCGTGCAGGCTGCGCCCGGCCTTCGGGGCGGGCGAGGATCGCAACTACGACGACATCCGCAAAGCGCGGGACACGACCATGCTGCGCCCGGCCTTCGGGGCGGGCGAGGATCGCAACGCACACGGGAACAGGTGCGGATCGTCGGGGCACCCGGCCGCTGCGCCCGGCCTTCGGGTCGGGCGAGGATCGCAACACCGTCGGCATCTCCGTTCAGGGCGGCCCGTCCGGCACGAGCTGCGCCCGGCCTTCGGGTCGGGCGAGGATCGCAACTACGACAACTGCGAGATCGAGGTCATCACCGCGCTGAAGCTGCGCCCGGCCTTCGGGTCGGGCGAGGATCGCAACGGGCCACCGGGCGACCCGTCGCCCGGCTCGGCCGCAGCGGCTGCGCCCGGCCTTCGGGTCGGGCGAGGATCGCAACACCGTCGTGCGGGCCGTCAACGGCATCTCGAAACCAGCTGCGCCCGGCCTTCGGGTCGGGCGAGGATCGCAACAGTGGATTGAGACGCCTCGGGCGTATTCCGCCACTGCTGCGCCCGGCCTTCGGGTCGGGCGAGGATCGCAACGTCGCGACCGCGACGTACACGGACGCGACCACCGGCTGCGCCCGGCCTTCGGGTCGGGCGAGGATCGCAACGTCGCGACCGCGACGTACACGGACGCGACCACCGGCTGCGCCCGGCCTTCGGGTCGGGCGCACCAGCAACTACGCGCCCCGATCATCCTGATCTGGGACAACCTCAACACGCACGTCAGCGCCGTGATGCGCGCGTCGACGGGCACCAGCGGTGGCTGACCGTGGTCCGGCTGCCCGCCTACGCCCCCGGAACTCAACCCGGTCGAAGGCGTCTGGGCACACATGAAACGCGGACTGGGCAACCTCGCCGCCGCCGTGAAGACCCGCTGAGGCAGATCCAGTACCGACCGGACCTCATCAACGGCTTCCTCGCCCAGACCGGCCTGACCCTTGGCCCGCAGCCGCCGTAACCAGCCACACGCCTGTTCAGCTACCCCGCTGCCGCGAAGCCGGGCGCGAACCGGGCCGAGGGACCCCCGCGCTCGGCCCACCACCGTCCACGGCGTACCTCCACACCCGGTACGTCGGCCAGCATCCGCTCTGGATCAACTACGCTGGCCAACGCCTGCGCCAAGTCCCCGCGCAGCTCGGCCGCAGCGTCCTCAACCGTGTCCTGCTCACGCGACCAGTCGATGCCCGCATCCCGCAGCCGTTGTACAGCCAGCTCAGCGACCGCGACCGGGTCATCGACCACGACCTCAACGCGGCAGTACACCTGCATCACGACCGGCTCGCCTACCGTCATGACGGGCAGCATTGCACGAAGGCGCAACCTCGGACCAACTCAAATCTCAGCAGTTCAACCACTGTAGCG
Source organism: Dactylosporangium salmoneum (assembly GCF_039532525.1). NCBI lineage: Bacteria > Bacillati > Actinomycetota > Actinomycetes > Micromonosporales > Micromonosporaceae > Dactylosporangium > Dactylosporangium salmoneum. Next base: position 25,525 of record NZ_BAAARV010000021.1, on the reverse strand, counting down.
GTCGACATCGAAGCCGTATGCTTCGAGCTGGCGACGCGCGAGAGCACGCTCGTCGTCGGAGAACAGGGCGGCATACTCCGATGGAAGCGTCCAGGCTTCGGCGCTTCGGCCGAGCCGCTTCCGCTCACATAGCAGCGTGAATCCGGACTGAGTGTTTGAGCTGGCGTGCCAACATCTCGCGGTTCCGCCGTGCGTTCACTGGGTGCTCCGGCCGCCACGAGGGCGGCGGAGGCGTGCCAGCCAACGACACGTCGCCCACCTGGCGCTACCGTCATGGGTGTGGACCCCAACGATCGGCACTCCAGCACATCGAGCCGACAAGGACCAGCGACAGCGCAGACCTCTGAACCGACGCCCACGCCGAATCGCGAGCCGTCTCGCGAGCCCGCCGCGGGCGATGAAGTCCGCGCAGCTGCGGGAACCGTCCTCGTGCTTGGCGTCGTTGTCGTGGCCGCCGTCGTGCTCGGCGCCTTGGCGGCCAGGATCACGCCGAGCACATCGGCGACCACGATGGTGCTCGTCGTCGCGGTGGTGAGCGCCCTGCTCGCCGGTCTTGCAGCTGGAGCCGTGCATGGCCGATTCGGCAGCCGGGCCGCGGCCGCCGTCAGGCAGTCGGCGGCCCCGATCGCCCGGACCGGTCGCCCCGACCGGTGAACCGCGAGACGGCCATCGCGCCGGAGCCGACTGCCAGGGCGGCACCAGCGACCCCCATCGCCATCTGCGGCGTAGCCCCCGGAATCACCAGCAGCCCGACAAGCACAGCCACGAGGTAGATCGCCGCCCCGCCCGCGATATGGACCAGCTGGATGCCCACCTTGTGCCACTGCCAGCTCTTGTAGCGGCGCAGGGTTTCGTCGTCATGCGTCGCCCGGGTGTCCTGCCGGTCCTGCGCGTCCAGCTGACTCACCGGCGGCAGCTTCTCCCGTACCATCGGCGGCTTCTGCCGGCGCGCGGCCGGAATCCGCGAGGGTGTGCGTGGAGCGGAAGTCCGAGACGCCGCAGATCGTCTCGGCGCATCCGCCGACCCGGCACCAGCCGCCGCACCGCCGCCCTGGTTGCTGGCTCCGCCGATGTTCACCGTGCTCACGCCGCGGCCTCCCCGGGCAGCAGCAGACGCATGCCCGCCGCCCGTTGCCGCTTCAGGACCCGCTGCCGGAAGCGGTACAGCCGACCCTCCACGGCCCGCAGCGTGAGTCCGAGTTCGTTGGCGATCTGCGCCTGGGACTTGCCCTGCATGATGAGCCCCAGGATCACCTTGGTTGTCGGCTGTGCCATGTCGATCATCGCTCGCAGGTCGCTGCGGTCGATCGCCACGCGCTCGGGATCCGGCACCACGCCCGCCAGGTGAGCGCCGACCTCGTCCAGGTCGAGGCCGTGGCGCACGGCCAGCGCACCGATCCGGTCGCTGCGGGCCCGGGACCACCGCTGATAGGCCCGGGGGAAGTTCAGGGCGCACGCGCCGATGAACCAGGTGCGCAACGACGCGCCGCCGTCCTGCTTCCAGCCGCGGTCCAGCACAGCCCGCTGGTAGAAGTCCTCGACGGCTCGGGAGATGACGTCGATGGCCAGGGCGTCGCGCTCCTCCTCGGACTGGTGCAGTACCACCATGTCCTCCGGCGTCACGGCCACGTACAACCGGGGCGAATAGCGCTGTACGAGCTGGCCCATCCGGTTGAGCCGCAGGAACGCCTTGATCACCGGCCACCCGTATAACCACAGGTCGTCGAAGAGCTGGTGATATGCCTGACCTTCGCTGCGGCTGCTCAGCAACGCCTCGAACGCGATCCGCTCGATGAGGCCCTGCTCATCGAGCCGGCGCATCGCGATGTCGCGCTGCTCCGCAACCTCGACGAGCTCCGGCTCGTCGCGGATCTCGTCGAGAAGATCATCGGCATGACCAGCCACACGGGAAGGATAGTCGAACATTGCGCCCCAACTACCCTCTGGGTTGTGGGAGTCATAAGCGGCTTTCACGCCTACTTCTATGCGTGCTCCCGGGGAGCACCCCACGGGTTCCTTGAAGTGTCCTGTGTCACACGCTCGCCGCGTCGGCGGCGCTACCCCTTGACGTGCGCCAGGCCCGCCTGCTCGCCGCAGCAGGCACGGTCGCCGACGAGCAGGTGCGTTTTCGATTGCCAATACGTCCACGATCTGATTTACGAAAGGCCACGTTCCTGCGCTGCGCAACCGCTGCCGCGGTCGTGCTGGTTGCTCCGTCTTTTAGTCCGTAGGTTCAGGGTTTGAGTCCCTGGCGGCCCACCACCTGACCTGCAGGTTCCTACCGCGCCACTGTCCATTGGGGACTTGAGTTGCTCGGTGGTTGCTCCCGCGAGCGCGTGCTACCGGCCCACGTGGCAGGCTGACCTGCGGATTCGGTGATCGCTAGACTAGCCGTCCGGCGGCAGTCACTCCTTGGTCGCAGTGCGCGAAAATGGCGCCGCTCCGCACCTGGTTCGCCCGTTGGTAGAGGGGCGCAGCACGCAGACATAAAACCCGTTATCGACCACCCGCGCGGGCCGCAGGTGGCACGCGAGCCGCCGGCGTGACCGGCGAGGGTGCCATAGTGGGCCGATGCCGACCGGGTTCGAGTTCGGGCGCATCGAAGCGGCGATCGGCGCCCTGGCCGATGACGAACGGATGCGGCTGGCGGCCGCGGTGGCGCCGCTGCGGGCGCGACTGCTGGCGCAGCGGCCAGCCGGTGCGAGGGCGTTGCGGCGCGATCAGGCGGCTGCAGCGCGGGCCACGGCCGCGGACGAGGCGCTGCAGGAACACGTCCGGCGGGTGGTCGACGCGGCGCCGCCGCTGAGTGAGGAGCAGCGGGCGGCGCTTGCCGCCCTGCTGCGACCCGCGTCCGGCCCGACGGACGGTCAGCGCGCGGCCCGGGTCCGCCCGCGTCCGGAGGACGCGATCCTGGGGCGGATCGAGGAGCTGTTGGAGTCTGGGCCGGTCGGGCCGGCGGTCCGGGAGCGGCTGCTCGCGCTGCTGCCGGACGTCGAGCAGGACGGGCACGGCCGTGCGGACGGGACGATCGTCCCGTCCCCGGAGGCCATGGTCGAGCGGCTGCAGCGGGAGGGATTACTGCGGGTGGCGGACCCGCCGGTGTCGGTCCGGGCGGCGTGGCGGCGGACCATCTTCGCGGCGATGCAACGCCGACTGGTGCCGGACGGGTACCGGCTCCGTCACCGCGGCCGGGACCACGGCGACCTGCTGATCGAGCTGCACGCCACGGATCCCGCGGCGGCGCCGACGCCGGATCGGCCGGTGGTGCCAGTTCCCGAGGACCTGGATCTCGCGCACCCGCTGGTGCGGGCGTTGGATGCGAAGCCCGCCGTCCTGGCGGTATCGCCGGAGTCGCGTCCGCGCGCGCTCCGGCTGGTCCAGGCGTTGGCGGCGGCTGCCCGGCAGCGCGGCCACACCGTCGACCTGGCGGGCGGCCCGAAGCCGGGGTTGCGGTTCAGCGCCGGCGGGTTCCACGTGCCAGTGACGGTGTCGGAGGAAGACGACACGATCGACTATCTGCCTGACGGCGACGAGCTGGCGGAGCGGAAGGTGTATGCGTGGCAGCGGATCGTCCCGGAACGCAGGCAGGTGCCTTCGGGCCGTCTGGTGATCGAGGTTCCGGACGAGCGGCCGTTTCTGGGGCGGCGTCACCGCTGGGCCGACCGGCAGCGGTGGCGGCTCGAGGACCGGCTCGGCCACGTGCTGGCCGAGCTCGAACACCGTGCGGTCGCCCAGGCACAGGCGCAGGAAACGGCCCGGCAGGCTGCCCTCGACCGACGCCGGGACTGGGAGGAGGCGATGTCCGCCGCCCGCACCGCCTACACCGACGCGTACTACGAGCGAGCAGCCCGCGAGCAGGTCGATGCGTGGCAGCAGGCGCAGGCCGCCCGGGCCTACGCCGGTGCACTGACCTCCGCCATTAACGACCTCCCAGCTGCAACGGCCTCGGCCGAAGCCGCTCCGCCGCCGGACGAGGGCTGGTCGGCCTGGATCGACCGGATTCTGCGCTACGCCGACCGCATCGATCCACTCCGTCCCGTGCCGCCGCTCCCGGACCCGCCGGCACAGCCGACCCCGGAACGGCTCAAACCGTTCCTCGACGGGCGGAGTCCGTACGGCCCGGACAGCACCCGGTAGTCCGGCCGGTGGCGCCGACCGGGCGGCCTGGCTACCGCTGGCGGCGGGCGCGGCTGAGCTGCGCGATCGGGATGCCGAGCCGCCGCTCGAGATCGTTGGCCTGACGAACCCGGCCGGCCTGCCGCAGCTCGGTGACGGCCTCGGCGATGAGGTCACCGAGGCGCAGCACCTCGGCCCGCAGCGCGACCAGTTCGTCGAGACGTTCCCGTGGCGCGGCGCCGCACCACCGCCGGATCATGTCGCGTCGCGGCCGGAACACCGTGGCGTCCACATCTGCGCACACATCGGCCGAGACATGCCGGCCGCCGTCGCGCCCCGGATAGAACCGGCCGCGGATCGCCTCGAGGTCGGCACGTTCGTCGTCGCGGTGCATTTCCTCCAGCAACCGGTCGGCGTGCTGTTCGGCCAGTTTCTGTGCCGTGGCGAGCAGACCTGGCCATGGCACGATGACCGTCCCGGAGTCCATGACGTAGCCAGGCGCGGTGGCCAGGTCAGTCGGATGGATTCCGACCGCCGTGGCGAACGCGGCTGGATCGATGACGCGCAGCACGCCGTAGCGGGAGGTGTCCATGACGTCGAAGCAGTCCTTCGGCAGCAGCATCTCCAGGAGCCAGTCGGCGGCGCTGAGCTCCACGGTGTCCAGCGCGCCCGCGGAGGCTTCGCAGACGGCATCCCAGCGCTGCTCCTCGCACAACCATGCGTCGATCTGGTCCCACTGCACTTTCAGCCGGGCCGGCGGCACCCATTCCTCCCGGCCCTCGTCCTGCTCGTTAAGGAACCGCACCAGCACCCGCGCCGGCCGCTTCGTCCCAACCCGCTCCACCCGGACCCGGCTGAACGCGTCGCGGCTTCTGGCCCGATACGCCCACTCCTCACCGACCTCCACCATGCGCTCCTTCCCGAGCTGCCGCCTCGGGAACACCGGGGAGAACCCGAGGTACCGGCCGTTGCCTCACGGCGCGGGCGGGGCTCTGCGGTCTGCAGATGCCGAATCTGCCGGCCCGGTCACCGTAACGCGCACGCAGATCGACGTCTGCCGTTTCCGCGGCGCGGCAGGCCACCCAGCTGAGGCAGTCGTAGGCTGACGCCGTGGCGCCATTGACGTCGTTGATCGACAAACCGGACACGCTCGTCGGCGCCTGGATGCGCGAGACGTTCCCGCACGTCCGCCTACTGCAGGCGGCGGTGTGCGCAGCGACCGACGACATCCTCGTACCGCGGCCATCCGAGGTTCCGGCCGGCACCCAGGGCGCGGCCGCGGACTGGTGGCTGCGGATGCTCGTCGCGCCGGCCGTGCCGCTCGACCTGGCGTGGAACGGCGCTCGCATGCGTCCCAGGTTGCGGCCGCTTGCCCAGCGATTCCTGCAGGAGCTCGATCCGGACCGTGCTGTGCTGCAGCCGGCGAACTTCTCGACCCAGCCGGATGCCTGGTGGGCCAGCACCTGCTATGCCCTCGCCCTGTTCGTCGAGCTCTACCGCAACCCGGGGATCACGAACTCACCGCTGCTGCACCTGCCACCCGAGGCGGACGTCGCTGACCTCCGTGCCCTGGCCAGCCCGGCGGTCATCGCCGATCTGGTCACCATGCGAGACGTGGCCCTCCAACACCTGCTGCCACAGCTCCCGGCCGGGCTGGTCCACGCCGGCCCGACGTTCGACGGCAGCCGCCTCATCCCCGCCGACGCCGACCTCATCAACGGCGACCTCCTGCTGGATTTCAAAGCCGATCAAGGAGGCAGCCCGCGGCAGGACGGCACCCGGTCCGCCGCCCTGCACCGCAACGACGTCTACCAGGTGCTGGGCTACGCCCTGATGGACACACCCGATCACTACCGGCTCCGTCACGCAGGGTTCTACTACGCCCGCTTCGGCCACCTCGCCCGCTGGCCCCTCACCGAGCTGCTTACCATCACGACCGGCGATGCCGGGGCCGACCTCGCCGCCCTACGCGGGCGGTTCGCCGAAGTCCTGCAACAGACCCGGGCCGCCGAGAACCAGGCGAGCACTGAGCGCCGGCAGCGGTTGCTCGCAGCCAGCAGGACGGCCGAAGCCGGCGAGGCTGCTCGGGGTCGGCGGCCGCGGCAGGAAGGTGTGCCGCGGGCGGACGCACCATAAGTGGGATTACGCGCGGTCGCTCGCTGATGCACCGGCCGACGCTGAGGTGCGCAAAAGCGCAGCAGCGTAGGCCTCCCTTCGCGGGAGGGTCCGAGGGTTGGGCGCCAAGGACTCCCGACGCCGAGGATCGTGATGGAACCGTTCGTGACGATCCGCAGATGACGTCGCCGCCGCCGTGGCACATGTTCACCGTCGACCATCAGCGGCCACGACGCCCGCGGCTCGAGCCATGAGGAACCACCGAACGAAACATTGCGCCGCTGAGGACTCGTCAGAAAGGTACATTGCGCTCAACCGCTCTTGCGCTACACATGCCTCCATGCGGAGAATCCGAGTCGTCCTTAGTCCGGTCGGGATAACCCGCAAGCAAAGCATGCGCTGCCTATCTCGCGATCATCCGTCGAGTATATGTAAGGAACAAACGCTTCTTCACTGCAATCCGGGCAGTCCGCAACGGGCCATTCAACGCCGCCTGAAGCGTAATCTTCACGCCTGATTTCCAGGATCACGATCGTATAGATTTCGGCAATCTCAGGGCCCTCTGCATCGTAGAGACAATATAGGCATCGTGCCGACCTCCCCTCCGCGAGAACGAGACATGGCTGGCGGCAGGCGGGACAGTCGAGAGTGAACGGGTATTCATGCAGGGCTTCCTGGAGTGACCTGAGTCGCTCCAGGACCAGTGCCTGCACAGAACCCAGGGTCTGCCTGCCCCCCTCCAGTGTCCGGTCGATGAGCTCCGCTTCCCCCTGTGGTGCTCCCGGACGCAATTGGGTCTCAATGAAATGAAGCATAAAATCCAGGCCTTGAGCGACGGTCACCTCGACCCGCTTCTGAGTCTCGCCCCGCATGCTGAAATGAGCGGCCCGGTTCCGCAGCCTCTCGACAGCCCTAATCCTCTTGATCGATTCCTCGTCGTAGCGGACGTTGGCAACCGCTTCAAGGCGCTGCAGCGCCTGCGTGATCGTCACGCTTCGCGCTTCGCCTGCGCGATAGGAGGCTTGACTGGGAATCTTTGCGTCAGCGGTAACAAGGGTCCAATGCTCACGAGCCAGCCGCGCCTTGACGAGAGTTTCCATGCTGGCGAACAAATGAAGGGCTGCATATTTGAGGTCGCGCTCGGTTCCTTTAGCCAGATGGTCGACGGAGCTCTCCAGAAAGTCGAGTCCGTTATTAACGACTCCCCAGTTGACGTCGTCCATCTCAACTCCATGCGAGATCGAGTGCCGTGAGCCTCGAGCCTACTCGGCAGGCTTGTGGTCTCGACCGCCGCGAGGCCAGCAGCGTGTCCGTAGAGTGGCGGCTTTCAACGGCACAAGCAGGCACGTTCGGTCGGTCGTGGACTCACGCCAAGCCGAGCATCGAGACGTCGAGGTGCGGGAGATGTTCTCGATGAGCGACTTCGGTACCTGACGATGCGGCTTGGGTTGCTGAGAGCTGGCCCAAGTACTGTGGAAAACCGACAGGCCCGAGCGTCGGTCGACCAACTGACATAGGGGGCTGTTATCAACCAGCGCTGGCCGCGCGCAGCGCTCGCCGCGGTCGGCGGTACGGCAGGCGCGGATGCCATAGTGGGCCGATGGCGGCGAGGTTCGACCTCGGGCGCGTCGAGGAGCTGATGGGCGCCCTCGACGATGCGGAACGGCAGCGCCTCGCGGGCGCGGCGGCCGCGGTGCGGGCGCGGCTGCTGACGCAGCATCCCTCCAGTGCCACGACGGTGCGCCGTGATCAGGCTGTAGCCGCCCGGGCCAGCGCGGCCGACGCAGCGATGGAGGAGCACCTCCAGCAGGTGGTCGCCGCGGCGCCGCCGCTGAGTGAGGAGCAGCGGGCGACGCTCGCCGGGTTGCTGCGACCCGCGGCCGGCCCGGCCGGGCGCCGGCGGAAGGCCCGCCCGGACCCGCGGCCGGCGGACGTCGTTCTCTGCCGGATCGAGGAGCTGCTGGCGGCGGGGCCGCTCCGGACGGCCGAGCGGGAGCGGCTGCTCGCGCTGCTGCCCGAGCCGGATCCCGGCGCGTCCGGCCGTACGGACTCGACCGCAGTCCCGTCCGCGGAGGCCATGATCGAACGGCTCCAGGCCGAGGGGACGGTGCGGGTGCCGGACCCGCCGGCGCCGGCGCGGGCGGCGTGGCGGCGGACGATCTTCGCGGCGATGCAGCGCCGGCTCGTCCCGGACGGCCACCGGCTGCGTCACCGCGGCCGTGACCGCGGCGACCTCGTCATCGAGCTCCAACCGGCCGCTGCGGCGGCTGCGCCGGTCCCGGACCGGCCGACCGTGCCGGTTCCGGCCGAGGCCGACCCCACGCATCCGCTGGTGCGGGCACTGCAGGCGGACCCAGCCGCGCTGGCGGTGTCACCGGAGGCCCGTGCGCGGGCGCTCCGGCTCCTGCAGGCTCTGGCCGGGGCCGCCGACCAGCGCGGGCACACCCTCGACCTCGCTGGCGGGCCCAGGCCGGGGCGGCGGTTCACCGCCGGCGGGTTCCACGTCCTGCTGGCGGTGTCCGAGGGGGAGGACACGATCGACTATCTGCCCGACGGTGACGAGCTGCAGGAGCGGAAGGTCTACGCCTGGCAGCGGATCGCCCCGGAGCGGCGCCGAGTGCCGTCGGGTCGGCTGGTGCTTGAGGTGCCGGACGAGCGGCCGTTCCTGGGCCGGCGCCACCGGTGGGCCGACCGGCAGCGCTGGCGGCTCGAGGACCGCCTCGGCCACGTCCTGGCCGAACTCGAACACCGCACCGCCGCCCAGGCGCAGGCCAAGGAGGCGGCCAAGCGGGCCGCCGCCGCCCGGCGCCGGGACTGGGAGCAGGCCATGGCCTCCGCCCGCGCCGCCTACACCGACGCCTACGAGGAGCGGGCCGTCCGCGAGCAGGTCGACGCCTGGCACCGGGCCCAGGCCGCCCGGGCCTACGCCGCGGCCCTGGCCGCCGCCGTCGATGCCCTCCCAGCCGGAACCGGCACGGCCGGGTCGGCGCCGCCGGGCGCGGCGTGGACGGCGTGGGTCGACCGGGTGCTGCGCTACGCCGACCGGGTCGATCCGCTCGTGCCCGCGCCGCAGTTGCCGCAGCAGCCACCGCCGCCTGGTCCGGAACAGCTGCGACCGTTCCTGGACGGGTGGAGCCCGTACGGCCCGGACAGCAGCCGATAGTCCGAACGGCCGGAGGCCGTCCAGTGCCTAGCCTTGCGCACGGCGGCGGGCGCGGGTGAGCTGTTCGACCGGGACGCCGAGCCGTCGTTCGAGGTCGTTGGCCTGGCGGACCTTGCCGGCCCGGCGCAGTTCGGTGACCGCCTCGGCGACGAGATCGCCGAGGCGCAGCACCTCGGCGCGCAACGCCACCAGCTCGTCGAAGCATTCCCGCGGGGCGGCGCCGCACCACTGCCGGATCATGTCGTTTCGGGGCTTGAACACCGTGGCGTTCGCGTCCGCGCACGCGGCCGCCGAGATGTACTGGCCGCCGTCGCGCCCGGGGTAGAACCGGCCGCGGACCGCCTCGAGCTCGGCCTGCTCGTCTTTCCGGTGCAGGTCGTCGAGGAGCCGGTCGGCATGTCGTTCGGCCAGTTTCTGCGCCGCGGTCAGCAGGCCCGGCCACGGCACGATCACCGTCCCGGAGTCCATGATGTAGCCGGGTGCGACGGCCAACTCGACCGGGTCGATCCCGATCGCCGCGGCGAACGCGGCCGGATCGGTCACCCGCAGTACTCCATGGCGGGAGGTGTCCATGACGTCCAAGCAGTCCTTCGGCAGCAGCATCTCCAGCACCCAGTCCGCCGCGCCCAGCTCCACGGTGTCCAGCGCGGCCGTGCCGGCGGCGCATACGGCGTCCCAGCGCTGCTGGTCGAACAACCAGCCGTCGACCTGGTCCCAGCGCACCTGCAGCCGCCCGGGTGGCACCCACTCCTCCCGGCCCTCGAGCTCGGCGTCGAGGAACCGCACGAGCACCCGCGCCGGCCGTTTCGTTCCGACCCGCTGCACCCGACCCGGCTGACCGGGGCGCGGCTGCCGGCGCGATACGCCCACTCCTCACCGACTTCCACTGATCGCTCCCTCCCTACACTGCCGCCCTCACACCTTTGCAACCGCCTGGCCATGCCGTTTCCGGTCACCGACGTCCCGCGGCGTGCATGTTGCAGATGCCGACCATCGTCGGCGCCCCGGTCACCGTGGCGCGTCAATGGCCAGGTTCCTCCCGGGCTGTCGGCAGCGAAACGCGCCGGGCCCTGCCACTGGTGCGGCTACTGCGGTGCGCGGCGTTCGCGCAGGTGCGCGACCGGGACGCCGAGCCGACGCTCGAGCTCCTGCGCCTGCCCGGGTTGTCCGGCCTGGCGCAGTGCGGTGATCGCCTCCTCGAGCAGATCGCCGAGGCGCAGTACCTCCGCGCGTAATGCGAGAAGCTCATCCTGCCGCTCCCGCGGCCCGGCGCCACACCATCGGCGGACTGTCGTCCGGGCCGGCCCATAGGTCGTGGCTTCTAGGTCGGCGCAGATCTCCGGATCGATGTGCGTGCCGCCCTTGCGGCTGGGGTAAAACCGGCCGTGGATGGCATCGTGTTCGGCTTGCCCGTCCTCACGCCGCAGCACCTCAAGGATTCGGGCGGCGTCGCGCTCGACGAGCTGCTGCGCCAGCGCCAGCAGCGCGCTCCACGGCAGGACCACCGAGCCGTCGGCATCGACATACCCGGGCGGCACGACGAGGTCGGCGGCATCGCACCCCGCGGCGTCGGCGAATCCGGCACGGTCGCGGACCCGCAGCACGCCCCAGCGATACAGCTCCCGGGAGCCGCAACAGCCCTGCGGCAGGATGTCGCTGACGACCCAGATCGCGGCCCGATGTTCGACCGAGTCCACCGCCTGCTCCGAGGCCCCGGCCACCGCATCCCACGCCTGCTCGGCGCGCCGGAACGCGGCGACGCCCGCCCACGGGACCTTGAGCCGGGCCGGGGACACCCACTCCTCGCGGCCCTTGAGCTCGGCGTCGAGGAACCGCACCAGGACCCGCGGCGGCCGCTGCCGCCCGAGCCGAATCACCACCACCCGGACCAGCGGCTCGTTGCCCCGGGCCCGGTAGGCCCACTCCTCACCAACTTCCACGGCGACACTCCAATCGCACCGGATCGAAGTGCGGCGTCCGACGAGGACATGGCCGAGCGCCGCAACGTCGGCATGAGCCCCGGAGCAAGCGCGGACGGCTCGCGATCGATCACTCGTCGTCGCGGCGGCGCAGCAGGAGCACGATGGCAGCGATCCCGAAGCCGACCAGCAGCACGCCGAGCGCGATCAGCATCCAGCTGACGCCTCCGCCGCTGACCCCGCCGAGCGGAATCCAGGGCCTGCCTGGATCTGGCGTGGGGGCGTTCGGGTCGGGCGCCGGCCCGGTCGGCTGCAGGACGTCGGCGATCCAGGCCAGGACCAGGAGGACTACCGCAGCAGCGGCACCGGTCACGAGCCTGCGGATACGCGCGCGGCGGCCGGTGTTGTCGACGAAGACCGGCTCCTGCTCGGCCAGCCGCTGCCGCACGGCGTTGATGCCGCGGTGGACGTGGACATCGGCGGTGGCGATCGAGCAGCCGAGCCGCTCGGCGATCTCGGCGGAGCTGAAGCCCGCGATGTGGCGCAAGACGGTGGCGTTGCGCTGCTGCGGCGGCAGCGCGAGGAACGCCGTGTAGATCTCGCTGACGAGCAGCGCGTCGAACGGCTCGTCCTTGGCCATGCTGAGCTCCTCGAGCGGCTGGCTGTGCCGGCCGTCGTGCTCGGGCAGCATGTGCTCGGAGAGCCGGCGGCCGGTGTCGGCGCGGTCACCGACCCGCCGCCGCGCGACGACGTATGTCCAGCGCACCGGGTCCTCGATGGTGGACCAGTTCGTCCAGGCCGCCAGGAACACCTCCTGCACGATGTCCTGCGGGTCGATCCGGGACTCGGGAAGCCGGGACCGCCCGCACAGCTTGCGCACGAACCTCAGCAGCACCGGGTGGTGCGTGCTGTAGAAGCGCGTGAAGCGCTCGTCGACGTCGGGCGGCAGGCCGACTGCATCCACCTCGTCGACCTCCGCAAACTGTTCGATGGTCATCGCTGGGCATCCCGGCCGGGCGCGATCGAGACCAGCATCGTGACGGTGCCCTTGGGGTCCCGGCTCACGATACGGGTCCCGGGCGCCAGCGCGGCGGCGTTGCGCACGAGCTCTGCCCGGTCACGCAGCATGCGGCACTCGATCAGCAGCGCCGCCAGCCGCCAGGCGCCGTTGGCGCCGAGCAGCGCCGCGCCGAGCCCGATCGGATCGATCATGCCCTTCCTCCATCAAGTCGTCGGCCCCGCGGGGGTGGGGCTCGCACTCCTTATTGAGGGCGTAGAGCGAGATTCCTTTACCGCCACGATCAAGATCTTTTGGCGGGCGACGTCGCTGGTCGACGGGAGCGCGCGTCACCTGCGCAAATGCCCGCGACCGTGGGTTGGGTATCTCGTTGCACGGGCGCTGCTCGTGTGGCGGCCCGACGTCGTGGTCTGTCAGTCAGCTTGCTCCAGGAGGGCGTCGGTCGGTGGCGGGATCGTCGGCTGGACGATTTCGCGGTCACTCGCGTACGGCGACTGTTGCGGGGAAAGATTACCTTTAGTCCAGTATGTGCATTTCGCGCGACGGGCAGCCGCGGCCGCCAGCCGCCAAATTGTCGTACCCCCCACGTACGGTTATCCGCAGCCCGTCCGGCACGCGCCGGCGGTCGACGGTCACGGCATGCGGAAGGGGTCGTCGGGTGAAGAAGATCGACAAGAGCGCGCACACGGGCGACGGTGCGATTGCGCTCATCCACACCCGCGTCTACGAGATGGGCTTCGTCTGGCACGAGCGCAAGACTGACGCCGGCATCGACGGCGAGATCGAGCTGCGCAACCCGGTCACCGGGGAGGTCGCCAACCGCATGCTGCTCGTGCAGAGCAAGGGCAAGGGCGAGCGGCGGTTCCCCGGGGAGAACGACACCACCTTCCATTTCGTGTGCAGCGACGCCGACGTCGACTACTGGATGAGCGCGCCCGTGCCGGTGCTGCTGGTCTGTTCCCACCCGGAGACCGGCGAAGCCTGGTGGATGCACGTCCAGGACTGGTTCGCCGATCCCGCCCACCGCGCGTCCGGGCGGATCGACTTCGACAAGAACACGCAGCGGTTCGACCAGTCGGCCGCCCACCGGCTGCTCAACCTTGCCGACCCGCACGGCGACGCCCACGTGCCCGTCGCCGAGGACCGGCCCGAGACGCTGACCAGCAACCTGCTGCGCGTCGCCATCCCCGAGATCGTCTACCACGCGCCAATCGACACGCAGGACGCCCGCGAGGTGTTCGCCCGCCAGCGCGACCTCGACTCCGACCTGCCGATCGGCGACGACTTCATCCTGCGCGGCGACCGGATCTACACCTGGCGCCCGCCGCACCTCTCCGCCCTCGGAAAGATCATCACGGGCGGCGTGCAGGAGCTGGCGGTCGCCGAGTGGGCCGACACGGCCGACGACACCCGTCCCCGGTGGCTCGTGCACCTGCTCAACCAGGCCCTGCGGGCCGACATCGCCGCGGACTGCGCCTGGCACGGCGGCCGGAAGATCGTCTACTGGCGCGCGACACCCGATCTGACGGCCCGAAGCATCCGCAGCGCCAGCGGCCGGACCCGGCAGGTGTTCACGCCGAAGTACAAGAAGACCGACCCTGGCCAGGTCAGCTACTACCTGCACGCGGCGCTGGAGTGGCAGTTCCTCATGATCGACGGCAACTGGTACTGCGCGCTCGTGCCGACCTACCACTACACGCGAGACGGGTACCGGGACTCGTTGTACCTGTCGGAGTACCTGGCCGGCATCAAGCGTCTTGACCGCAACCCGGCCGTCTACCACCAGACCCGCATGTGGGCGCACTACCTGCGCGGCGACGACGACACCCTCGATCTTCGCAGCACCATCCTCAGCTACGGCCAGTTGGAGACCTTCGACGCCGACAAGGGCATCGACGACAAGGCGTGGCTGTCCGACCCCCGCAAGTCCGCCGACGACGAGGAGGCGCTCGAGGACGACACCGTCGCTGTCGAGGACGCCGAGGAGGAGCTCGCCTTGTTCGAGGTGCCCCGATGAAACTCACCGTGATCGAGGAGCCAAACCTCGAGTTCGGCGCCGGTGCCCGGCACGTCGACCCGCGCCACGGCATCGCCGACTACGGCCCCGCCGACGCCGCCAACACGGCCGTGCGCACCATCCGCGCCGGCATCGTCGGCACCCCCGCCGCCATCCAGGGCCTGCGCCGCTGGCTGGACCGGTGCCGCCGTCCCATCGAGGCCAAGGACAGCCGCCTCGGGCACCTGTTCGTCCCGTTCCCCGGCTTCGACACCAGCGCCGGGTTCCGCTCCACCCTCATCTGGGACTCTCGGCTGGAACGGCCGATCCGCGAGCGCGACCTCAAGCGACTCGTCGGGCTCAGGCCCCAGGATGCCGTCAAGGCCGCGCTCGAGCTGTACCTCGCCGAGCTCGACATCCTCGACGAGGAGCCCGGCTGCGACGTCATCCTGATCGCCCGCCCCGACGAGCTCGCCGAACGCCCCGCCCGCGAGACCGACCCCGAGGCGCCCTGGAAGAAGGCCCCGCTCCCCGAGCCGGTCGACGACTTCCGGGCCCTGCTCAAGGCCCGCAACATGCGCTACAGCCGGCCGATCCAGATCATCCGCCGTACCACCTGGGACCCCACCTTCAAACCCGCCACCACCGACAAGCCCCGCCTGCAGGACGAGGCCACCCGCGCCTGGAACCTGCACACCGCCCTCTACTACAAGTCCGGCGGCGTCCCGTGGCGGCTGCCCCGCGACGCCAGCGACCTGACCAGCTGCTACGTCGGCGTCACCTTCTACCGCAGTGGCGACAACACCACCCTGGAGACCAGCGTCGCCCAAGTCTTCAACCAGCGCGGCGACGGCGTCATCGTCCGCGGCGCCCCCGCCAAAGTGTCTCGCCACGATCGCCAACCCCACCTCAGCCGCCACGACGCGCAGACCCTGCTCACCGAAGCACTGACCCGGTACCGGGGCGAACACCGTACACTTCCCGCCCGGGTCGTGCTGCACAAGACGTCGTCCTACACCCCCGACGAACTCGCCGGGTTCCGTGCCGCCGCCGACGCCGCCGACATTGACACCCTCGAACTGCTCTGGCTGCCCACGAGCGACCCGGTCCGCCTCTTCCGCTCCGCCAACCACCCGCCCCTGCGGGGCGCCCTGCTCACCCTCGACGACCGCCGGCACCTGCTCTACACCCGGGGCAGCGTGCCCTTCTACGGCACCTACCCCGGCATGTACATCCCTACCCCGTTGCCGTTCCGGCTCGTCGAGACCGAGTCGAGCCCCGAACACCTCGCCGGTGAGCTCCTCGCGCTGACCAAGATGAACTGGAACCAGACCCAGCTCGACGGCCGCTTGCCGATCACGCTGCGCACCGCCGACCGCGTCGGCGAAATCCTGCGCCACCTCGACTCGCGTGACCGACCCCAGGGCCGTTACGCCTTCTATATGTAGTTTCGGTCCGGTTCGGCGCCCGGCGGCGCGACCCATTTATCGATCGATGGTTAGGCTGTCCCGGTGGCCGCCCGGTCCTAGCCGGCTGGGATTCGGCGCGCTGGCGAGGCAGGCGGTCGTTGCGCGGAGATGCCCAAGGTCATGGCGGACCCCGGCGGCTATGAGTCGATCGGGAGGCGCGGGCCGTTCCCAGGGTTGGCGTCGGTCAGCGGCGAGGGGCCGGGCCAGTCGAAGTCGTAAAAGCTTCAGGAGGCTACGGGGCAAAAACGGCGGGCGCCCACGGAGCGCAACCCCTATCTTGAGCGTACATCCAGGTTGCTCGTCACGATTGAGGCGAATAGATTCATGATCACAGTCGGCGAACAGATCCAGCGCGTCAATGAGGCGATCAGCCAGAACATTGCGTCGCTCACAGATCAACGTGCGCTGCTGTCGCAGAATCTGCTTGCCCAGCTCCGCAACCTGGTCGAAGGCGTCGCCGTGCGACTCCACAAGGACAATGATCTTGCCGAGTTCAACTACCCGGCCGTGGAGCCCGGACTCGCCTTCGTCAAGACCAGGGCCCAACTAAACTTCCTCGCCAAGTTCCACAAGCTCATCCAGATCAGCGCATCTCACTACACCCTGGACGGCGATGCCTCCGAACGTCTGATGCTCAAGTACTACGAGTACCTCCTGCGCATCCGCACCCTGCTCAAGGACAGCTGTGGGATCAGGATCCTGACCAACCTGGAGTCGTTCCCGATCGACCTCGATCCCTCATTGCGGGAATACCACGAGAAGATCGCCGCCAGGATCAGCGCGCTGCGGGCAACGTCGGTCCCCAGCGACTCTCGCGCCCGGTACTACGTCCATAAGACGCGCCCCTTCTTCGTCAGCGGGCATATCTATTACGAGGTCACCTTCTATCGAGCAGTCAACAAGTTCAGCAAGACCGACCGCATCATCGCCTTCACCGACATCGACATGACCGATAAGTACGCGGCGATGCTGACGCTCCAGCACGACGCGATCAAGGTGCTCGACGAGACAATGCCGATCACGGTCATCCGCGAGTGGGAGGTTTCAATCCGCCCATGCGAGTTCGACAACTTCGCACGTCTGTTCGGCATCGATATCCAGACCCGGATTAACTCCCCGGAATACGGCTACCTGATGCGAGGCCTGACGATCGGCTCCGGCAGCCTCCTCGACCTGGTCGACATGCCGGACGACAAGTACCAGGCGACGAAGGTCGAGGGTACCACATCCATCAAGAAGCCACAGATATTCGCTGCACTTGATGAGGCGCGCCGTATCGTGCGCGCAGGTCTACCGGGTCACAACGTCATCCGCTACCTCATGCTGCAGATGAACAACCTCGTGCTCAAGCGACAGCACAACTGGGCTAGCTGTGCCCCGCTGTCCGGGCTGAACCTGCAGTACGGCTGCATCCCCTTCGACCAGATGCCCTTCTGCACTTCGTTGTCTGGACACAACCCAAGGTTCTGGGACCTCGCCGAGAGCCTCAACGCCGCCACACGCAAGCACGAGCTGCTCGCCCGGCATGTCAAGAACAACGTTGAACACCGCGGGCAGCTCTACACGCCTACGGCAGATCTCGAGGCCTTCGGCGACGTCAACGCGCTGATCGCGGCGTACAACAGCAACCTCTACTACAAGCACAAGAACCGGCAGCTTGTTCTAGACAAGGGGCACGTCTTCATCCGGGGGTACGAGGATGACACCTTCGCCATCGTCGAAGCGTTGCAGAAGCTCGCGTCTTCAGGCATCGACGGTTACACGCAGGCCGTCGAGCGTTGGCTCGACGAGAAGCCGCACGGCATCGACGACGATTTCAAGGTAGCTGTGCTCAAGCAGCTCTTCGGCCAGTCGAAGGTGGCACTTATCTACGGCGCGGCCGGCACCGGCAAGTCGACGATGGTCGACCACATCGCAGGCTACTTCAACGACAAGTCGAAGCTGTTCCTCGCCCACACCAATCCAGCGATGAACAACCTCAAGCGCAAGGTCACCGCACAAGAATCGACCTTCCGGACGATCAGCAGCCACCTCCACCGCACCTCTTCCGACCCGGAATACGACGTGCTGGTCATCGACGAATGCAGCACGGTCAGCAACGCTGACCTGCTCAAGATTTTGGAGCAGACATCCTTCAAGCTGCTCGTCCTCGTCGGCGACGTCTACCAGATTGAGTCGATCCAGTTCGGCAACTGGTTCAGCATCATCCGCTCGTTCATCCCTAGCACCTCGACGTTCGAACTGACCACCCCGTTCCGGACAACAGACAAGTCGCTCCTGGACTTCTGGGGCAAGGTCCGCAATCTCGACGACGACATCGCCGAGGTCATCGCCCGCAACGGGTATTCGAGTGTGCTTGACACATCGCTGTTCAAGGCCCAGCGAGACGACGAGATCATCCTCTGCTTGAACTACGACGGTCTTTACGGCATTAACAACATCAACCGGTTCCTTCAGAGTAGCAACCCAAACCCGGGGATCACCTGGCGCGATACCATCTACAAGATCGGTGACTCGGTTCTATTCAACGATGCTGAGCGATTCCGGCCGGTCATCTATAACAACCTGAAGGGCCGGATCGTCGACATCGCGTGCACCACGGGACAGATCCAATTCGACGTCGAGCTCGACCGTCCCGTCAGCGAGTTCGACGTCTTCGGCGTCGACCTTGAATGGGTAGCAGGATCGACCGTCCGCTTCTGTGTGTACGACTACGACACCAGCGACACAGACGACGACTCCCTCAACACCGCCGTCCCGTTCCAGGTCGCCTACGCGGTCTCAATCCATAAGGCGCAGGGCCTCGAGTACGACTCCGTCAAGATCGTCATTACGGACGCTAACGAAGAGGACATCACCCACAACATCTTTTACACAGCCATTACTCGGGCACGCCAGGACTTGAGGATCTTCTGGACACCGGAGACTCAACACGCCGTCCTCGCCAGTCTGCAGCGAAACGAGAATCCGAGGGACGTCGTGCTGTTGTCGAACCGTCGCGGTCTCACGCCAAGTTCCCGCGTCCGGCGCACATGAGCACGACGACCGGAAGCGCACGGTGCACTGCCGACTGCGGTTGGTGCCCCAAAGCGAGCTCGTGCAGCGTCTTGCCCGGCTGCACGTCATTCACTGCAAGAGGTAGCAGTCTGGTGTGGCGGCGGAAGGCCTTCGCGACGACCTCGCCGTCGGCTCCAACCGGCCGCGACGCGCGTTGAGCCGGGTTTCGTACCGGCCCGGTCGAACCCAGGTCGCCGCAGGCGCCGACGTGTGCCCCAGGCCACGGGCCGGCGGGCCCCATCGAGCACCGACGGATCTTCGAGCTCGATCGCGCGCGAACTGGGTCAGACGCGTCTTGGACTTGTAATCAGATCGGTATCCGGCCAGATTCCGCCGACGATCCACCCGGCCACGAGGGGCGCCAGCTGCGCCACGAATGGATCTTCGCCGGCACGAGTGGCCCGCGGGTGGCCGACCTGGCGGACGGCGCCGGCCACCCAGTCTGCGGTGATCAACTACGGGGTTGAGCTGCTGTTGGCGAAGGTGATGTCGATGAGGCGGCCGCCGTACTGCCATCCTGAAGACCGTGGCGTTCAGACAGCTGTGGTGGTCGTTGGCCGTGTCGAACGTGTGCGACGGCGTCCGTCTGGCCGCGCTGCCGGTCCTCGCCGCCGCTTGCACTGCGCAGCCACTGCTGGTGAGCGCGGTCGTGGTGCTGCCGCGGCTGCCGTGGCTGATCGCGCCGCTGCTGGCCGTCCCCATCGACACCGCCGACCGGCGCCGGTTCCTCGCCGCGGCCGATCTGAGCCGCGGGGTCGCACTGCTGGCCGCGGCCGCGGTGGCGCTGCTGGCCGGGGTGAGCATCCCGCTGCTCATCGCGGTCGGTGTCGTCCTGGGGGTCGGCGAGGTGTACTTCAACTCGGCGCTCACCGCGATGCTGCCCGCGGTCGCTCCAGCGGATCGGCTCCTGCGGGCCAACGCCCGGTTGGCGACGACGGAGACCGTCGCGCAAAGCGCCGGTCACCCGCTCGGCGGGTTCCTCGCGGGTGTTGCTGCTGCCGCGCCGCTCGTGTTCGACGCCGTCACGTACTTCGGCAGCTGGTGGTTTGTGCGGCAGGTACCGCCGCAGGTGCCCGTCCCGAACGTCGCGGCGCGCGGCGACGGGCTGCGCTAGGCCTGGGCCGGGGCGGCGCTGTGCTGGCGCGACCGGACCCTGCGGGTGTTGCTGCTGTTCACCGGGCTGCTGAGCTTCCTGGAGGGCGGGGTGAGCGGCACGCTGGTGCTGTTCAGCCTCCGGGCGCTGCACAGCAGCGAGTTGGGCTACGGGGTGCTGCTGACGTGCGGCGCAGCCGGGAGCCTCGCCGGTGGGCTGTGCTCGCCGTGGCTCGCGCAAGTGCTCGGCGTACGGGCCGCCCTGTTCCTGGCGGTGCTCGTGGGCGGACTCGCGTACCCGGCCGTGAGCATCACGACGAGCGTCGCCCTGGCCTGCCTGCTGTTCGCGGTCAACGACATGACGGTGCCGCTGTGGAACGTCGTCGCTTCGATGGCGCGGCAGGTGCTCGTGCCCGACGCGTACCTGGGCCGAGCCTCCGCCGCCTTCCGGACCCTCGCCTACGGGCTGCTGCCGCTTGGGGCGGTCGCCGGCGGCGGCCTTGCCACGGCGGCGGGTGTCGCGGCGCCGCTGCGCTGCGCCGGGTTGATGATCGCCGCGTCGAGCGTGCTGTGTCTGCTCCTGCCGGCCCGGGAGACGAACCGGCTGCCCGTCGGGTGAGCTCGTTTGCATGCCAGGTCCGGTTCTGCGACTGCCCGCCGCCGGGGTAGGAGCGTGCTCCTCGTCCGCCACGCCGAGGTACTGGCCAACGTGATATCAGAGGGTGCGGGCGCAGGACAGGGCCGGCGACCGGGTCCGGCAGGTCGAGCGGCTGCGGGGCCGGCCGGCCCGCACCGTTGTGCTGCGCTCCCGAGGCGACTCGAACCCCTGACCTTCTGAGATCCGTAGCGATGCCCACGTGCCGTCCAGGTATGGATAGACCGCGGTCCGGGTAGCTTCCAGTCCGGTGGCGTGTGGGAATCAGTCGTCGAATTCGAACCCGCGATACGCCGCGAGGGCGACGAGCTGCCGGAGCCGCTCGGCGTCGGTCGCGGCGGCGGTCATCAGCGTGCGAGCTCATCGAGCGCTGGCCGGTCGGATCCGTGGGCGACGAACGTGTCGCCCTCCGGGTCGTAGCCGGAAGCGCCCGGCAAGATACGGCGCCTCGGCGTCGACCAGAAGCTGGGCGATGCTGTCCCAGAAGTATCCGTTGGGCTCGTGACCAAGTTCTTCGATCACCTCGTCGGCATCGGTTGTGCCGGCGTCGAGCAGCAGCGACTACGCCCCCGGAGAGGTCTCGATCATGCGCAGCGGGTTCACGATGGGAGCGTGCCACCGACAGCCGGGACCACAGCGACAGGGCGCGCCGCACACCGATCGGCAACCCGACGGCAGCCTGCGGCCCCGCCTACCCGTTCACGCTCATAGCCGCTGATGCAGCGCTGGCCTTACCTCCGGCGGGTCGCGCTCCGTGCCCCCGCCAGGTGCTCGCACAGCGTGGCGAACGGCCTGGCCGGGACTCCAGCAGGGTGGTGAGGAGTGCGGTGGCGATGCCGTGTGTGTTCGTCGGGCGGCACGGCCAGTTTGAACGCGGCGAACTTCGCCTGCCCGCGCGTAGGTGTGGCCTCGTCTTCGGCGTTGCGCCACCACTGTTGCGTTGGGAAGGAGGCCGTACCGGCTCCGCCCGCGATGCGGCATCGGTGGATCGAGAATGAGGGTGTGGGGGTTCGACTCGTCGAGCGGCTCGGTGGCTCCGAACACGTATTGAGCTGGGCGTTGGGGTATTGGTGCGTGCAGGGGCCGACATCCACCAAATGCCCACGCTGCTGATCTTGAACGATGTGCTGCGCCTAGACATCGATCGCTACAGCCTGTGAAATGTTTGCCTTTGCCCTGGCTGGTAAAGATCCGGCTCAAGCGCATCCAGTAACGTCCTGATCTCCTGACCAGCCTCCTCACCGACACTGGCCTAACCCTCGACCCCGAACCGCCGTAACCCTGATCCTTCAACCTTTGTATGTCCTGCCGCTGTGGCCGATCGTGCTGACCGCACGCACGATCCAGTCCCGCAGGAGCTGCGCGTCCGACTCCGGCACCTGGGCCTCCCGCAGGTGCTCGCGTACCGCCCGCACCTCCCTGGAGTCGAGTAACAGCGTGCCGGCCCGCGATCGGCGTCGGGCATCGACCAGAAGCCGGAACACCGGCGGTCCCGGCGGTGCCGACTCACCACCGTCCGCGATGATCTCGAGGTATGGCAGACACAGGACGAGCAACGTCGCCAGCTCCGTTCCGCCGTGCGTGTGCCGACCTTCGGGAAGGGCAGTATCGGCCCAGTCCTTGAAGTACGCCGACATGGCCGGAGCGTCGACGGAGCGCGTCGACAGCCACGGCAGTGACGTCGCCGACAGCAGCTCCCGGATCGCGTTCGCAAGCCGCCAGTCGCCTCCGTCGATACTGCGAGACCCGAGCCCTGCCAGTGCCGGCGGTTCTCCGATCGGCCGCAGGGCCCACAGAATGCTGTACAGCAGGCGCAGGTCGTCGGCGTCTGCCGCGGCGGAGAGCACGACGGCCTGGGCTGGGGCGAGCGCCTCGGCGCCGGCCACCGTCGGCACCGGGGGGTAGGCGGTGATCAGTTCGATATGCATCGATTGCGCCCAGTCGTGCCAGAAGCCGCTGCGTGCCGTGTCCTCGCAGAGGCCCGGCCATTCGATCGCGCGCAGCACGGCCGCGAGGGTCAGCTGGTGCCTCGGATAGTCGCGCCGCAACCGCTTCGACAGCGCCTGGTCCACAAGGGGGAGGTTGCCCTCGAGACAGTCGGTTAAGAGCGCGTGCAGCGGCCCGTCGGTTCGCTGTACGAGACTGCTCTTGTGCGGGCTGAGCGAGAACGAGCAGCGCTCCGCTGTGCCCAGGCTGAGCACGGCATCGACGCATATATCGACGATATCGGTTACTATCATCGACGAGGGCGCCACGTGCCCTAGCGACCGGGCGAGGAAAACGGTCAGGTTTGTGGCGTTGGAGGCGAACCTCGGGCTGCGTACCTCATCGATCGCGTAGACCAGGAGGCGGTCCGCGCCGTAGTCGATGTTGCGCTCGAGGAGCTGTAACGCCAACTGGCCGACAATGTCCCACTTGCCGAGGCTCAGGTTCGGCCCGATCACCTTCCAGACATGCTCGGGAAGCTCGTAATGACGCACCACATACTCCGCAGCGAAGAACTCCAGGAACGTGCGGTGCGCGAAGCCGTACATCGGCTCGGCGTCGGTCGTGCCTACCTCCCGCAGGACCCAGGCGCGTCCGGCGCAGAAGGCCAGAAAACTGTCGCCGACCCGGCTGGCCTCGTACTCGTCGTACCCGCGATCGCGAAGGAAGTTCACGAGGATTTTCAGCACAGTCCGCGCCGGGAGCTCAGTACGACCGCCGTTCTCGAACATTCGCCACGCCAGGAGCTGGATTGCTCCGCGGACATGACCGTGGAACTCCAGGGGCAGCCGGATCCCGCGAATGCTGTCCCAGCGTTCGAACACCATGAGCGCACAACGCTCATACACTTGTGCTCGGTTGCGCGGTATGAACTGGCTGGCGCCGTACATTGCGCATAGCAGTGCCAGCAGCAGCGGGTTTCGGCGTAGGTCGGCGATGCTCTCGCTCTCGCGGAGGAAAGCCTCGCATAAGCGGGTACGCTCAGCCGGCAGATGGCCCTCGTCCAAGGCGAACCAGTTCCGCGAGTATGCCGTAACCTGCGCCGGGGAGAAGCTTTCGATGAAGAGCTTGCTGAACAGGCGCTCGTCGAGCGCCGTTGCCGACGGCTCGACCGGGGCCCGGCCTCCGGGTAGGGCGTCGCTCATCGCCGTGGCCTGGGTGTAGCCGATCCGGCGCGAAGTTACCACGATTGGCACCAGCGGATATGCGGTGGCGAACCCCTCGATGAGATGGATGACACGGCTGCGCAGCGACAGCTCAGTGAGCTCGTCGAGGCCGTCCAAGACTACGGCCGCCTGACCGTTGAGCAGGAAGTACTCGGCCGCTTCGGCCGTCATTGCGACGTTGTACGGGTCGGCGCACGCTGCGACCAGATGCTCGACCAACGGCCGCCCACCGGATTCGAACCGGGCCGAGTGGTTGCGCAGCGTCATCAGGAAGGGCACGATTTCGCCGGTGCCGCTGGTGGAGATGTCGTGCACCAACTTTGCGGCAAGGGTCGACTTGCCGGCGCCTGGATCGCCGAGGACAACGTAGCGATTGCCGGTCCCTACCAGCTCGGCAATATCCATTGGCCTCTCGGCGT
The DNA here is from genome assembly GCF_039532525.1 of Dactylosporangium salmoneum. Classification (NCBI taxonomy): domain Bacteria; kingdom Bacillati; phylum Actinomycetota; class Actinomycetes; order Micromonosporales; family Micromonosporaceae; genus Dactylosporangium; species Dactylosporangium salmoneum. The sequence goes on along the minus strand of NZ_BAAARV010000021.1, from coordinate 1,354 downwards.
CGAACTGGGTGCGCAGCGTTGGTGTCACGTACAGCTGCTCCCACTCGACTGAGCGGCTTACGCCGATGTGCGGGAGTCGAACACGGTCGTGGAAGGCGGCGATCTGCGCGCGCATCTTTGCGGCCAGCCTATGGAAGGCGGCGATCGATCCGACGCCGGCGAGTAGGCCTTTGTTTCGTGCGGCCATGGCAGTGATCTGCCCGAGCGCCGAAAGCAGGGTGGCGCTGGACGTGCTGCGTCGCCCCCCGGCCACCTCCTGCCAGGCCGTCTGCGCCGATGCCGTCAGGCTCGCCATTACTACATCGGTCAGCTCGGTGAGCGCCTCTGTGGCGATGCCTCGATGACGGAGGCCGTGCCGCAGCGCCTCGCGCACGTCGGCGCTGAGCTCGGTGTGTTTTGCCGACTGCGGGTAAAGATCGGCGAGCACCACCTGCATCGCGAGGCTCTGGAACGCCGCCGATCTCAGGTAGTCGTCGAGGCGGCGGAAATCCTCCGGTGACAGTGTCTGCAGGATCTGGTCCGAGGTTCCCTCCGACATGAGCGGACGCACGGCGTTGCGCATGGTGTCACGCCGCCTGGCCTCGGCGATTCTGCGCGAGGCATCGATGATGGCCCTCGTGGCAACCGGCAGAATCTTCTCGAAGCCGTTGATCTTGCCCTCCAGATGGATCGACGGAAGTCTTCAGCTACAAGGCTAGTGCTCGTCCCGGCCGCAGTGCACGGCCCGACAGGTGGGGTTCGCGCGCGGTCCGAGAGCCAGCCGGACCGATCGGTGGTCGCTTTCCGGCTGTGCGCACCGGACGCGTCTGGATCGCAAACGCCTCGCGGTGGCGTTAGGCCTATACAGCGGTGACGAGTTCTGGCAGCGAGGTGCCGAGCGCGACGACGGTGAAGCCGATGACGGCCGGTGCCACGCGAGGCGTTCGGCAGCGCTGGCCGCACCGATGAACTTCGGCGAAGAGCACGGCGACCGCATCTTACGAGTCCGGGGCAAGGGCGGCAAAGGTCGTCCCGATCCCATTGCCACCAGCAGCGGCGCGAGCGATCGAGCGCGTCGACGACGACCGCACCGACGGTCCGATCTTGTGCAATCTGCTCGGCAGACGGATGGACCGCCAGTCGTCATCGACGGTTGTTGGCCGGCGCCGTTGGGGCAGACAGTAGCGACCGGTTCGAGCCCGTACGCATCGAGGATCTCGAACGGGCTCGAACCGCGGTGGATCAGGGTCGGCGGAGACACTTCCTCTTCCCTGTCCAACTCACCGGGGCGAAGACGAGCCAAGATCAACTCACTCATCTGGTTCCCCTCTAGGTCAAGGGGTCTTCGCAAGATTCTTCCGGGTTGTTCTAGGCT